>CAYSPB010000385.1:0-7716 GCA_964432695.1 uncultured Nannocystaceae bacterium | reverse complement strand
ATCCACCACATCAGCCGAAGCACCTGCGGATTGTCGCGGAGGAACTCGTAGTAGATGCGCATCGACGCCTTCGCGGTCTCCGGCGTGAGGGGCCGACCCGCCAACAACTGGACCTGCTGCTGGTGGTACGCCTCGAAGCATCGCCGCTTCACCGACCCCCACAGCGCATCCTTCGACCCGAAGTGGTGGTGGATCAGGCTCTTGGTGACGCCGGACGCCTTGGCGATTTCGCTCATCGACGTCCCCGCGAATCCGCGCTCCAAAAACAGCTCCTGGGCCGCCTCGAGAATCGAGGACCGTGAACCCGCCGGATCCTGCTTTCGCACGGCTTTCACGGCCGGAGCGTAGCACGCCGGTTGACAAATGACCGGCGGTCACTAATCTCGAACCATGGCAGACGGCAGCCAGTACAACCCTGCGAGCCCCGACCCCACCGCGGTCAAAGAGACCATCGCGCGCGTCCTCGACGCACAGCGGACGTACTTCGCCGCCGGACACACGCTGCCGCAGCACGCTCGCGAGGAACAACTCCGCTCGTTCCTCGCCGCGGTGCAAAAGCACGAGAGCGACATCATCGATGCGCTTCGCGAAGACATGGGCCGTTCCTCGATGGAAGCCTACCTGTCCGAAGTCGGCTACGTGACCGGAGAGATTCGGACCGCGCTCAAGTCGGTCGGCAAGTGGATGCGGCCCAAGAAGATGTTCGCGCCGCTGGCCGCCGCGCCTTCCCGCAGCGCGCTGCATAGCCAGCCCCTTGGGCTGACGCTCATCGTGGGGCCGTGGAACTACCCGGTGCAGCTCGCCCTCGCCCCCGTCGTGGGCGCGGTCGCGGCCGGCAACGTTTGCGTCGTCAAGCCCTCGGAGCTCGCGCCCGCATCGTCGGCCGTGGTCAAGGCCATCATCGACGAAGCGTTCGACGAGCGTTGGGTCGCCGCCATCGAGGGTGGCCTCGAGACGTCACAAGCCCTGCTCGAGCACCGCTGGGACCACATCTTCTTCACCGGCGGTACCGAAGTCGGCCGCATCTACGCGAAGGCCGGCGCCGAGCACCTCAGCCGCGTCACCTTGGAACTGGGCGGAAAGAGCCCGACCATCGTCACCGAATCCGCCGACCTCGACGTCGCCGCCAAGCGCATCGCGTGGGGCAAATGGTTCAACACCGGGCAGACCTGCATCGCGCCGGACTACATCCTCGCGCACAGCTCGATTCGCAAGGCGCTGGTCGAGAAGATCGCGGCAGCAGCCACCGAATTCTACGGCGAGGATCCTCAGAAGAGCGCCGACTACGGTCGCATCATCAACGACCGGCACTTCAAGCGCGTCTCGTCGTTGATCGATGCGGATAAGGTGGCGCACGGGGGTCAGACCGACGCCGCGGATCGCTACATCGCGCCGACGATCCTCACCGACATCACCCTCGATGACCGCGTCATGGGGGAGGAGATCTTCGGCCCACTGCTGCCGGTGATGGACTACAGCTCCATGGACGAGGTCATCGACACGGTCGCACGTCGTCCCAACCCCCTGGCGCTGTATCTGTTCACCACCAATCCTGCCGACGAAAAGCTGGTCCTCGACCGCATCTCCTTCGGCGGGGGCTGCATCAACAACACCCTGCTTCACTTCAGCGACCACAAGCTGCCATTCGGCGGCGTGGGCACGAGCGGCCTGGGTGCGTACCACGGGCACCACTCCTTCGAGGCTTTCTCGCACAAGAAGGGTATCCTCAAGACGGCGAACTTCATCGACCCCTCGGTGAAGTACCCGCCTTACGACGAGAAGAAGGCCCGCATCCTGCGGAAGCTGGTGAACTGATGACGCTGCGTCAACGGGCGCGCAACGACGAGGACAAACAGGCGCGGCGTGCCGCGATCTTGGTGCAGGCGGCACAGCTCATCGAGCAGTACTCCTACGCCAAGATCACGATGGCCCAGGTTGCGCGCGCCTGTGGTCTCGCAAAGGGCACGCTCTACCTCTACTTCCGCAGCAAAGAGGAGCTGTTCCTCGCGCTGGTCGAGCAGGAACTCGTCGCCTGGTTCGACGACCTGCTCGATGCGCTCGGCCAGCTGCCCAGCGTCACCGCGGACGCGTTCGGGGAGCACTTTGCAGCCAGCGTCGCGCAGCGCCGGACGCTTCGCGAACTGCTCGTCATTTTGCACACCATCCTCGAGCAGAACGTCGACCCCGACACCGCTCTCACCTTCAAAGCCGTCGTCCGGGACAAGCTGCTCGAAGGTGGGGCCGCGCTCGAACAGGTCTGGCCGGCCATTCCAGCCGGCACCGGAAACCGCACGCTTCTGCGGATCTACGCGCTCATGGTTGGACTCGAGCAAATGGCGTTCCCGTCCGATACGGTCGCCAGCGTGCTCTCTCGCGAAGACATGGAAGCGCTTCGGGTCGACTTCCAACAGGACCTCGCCGCTGGCGTGGCCGACATGCTTCGCGGCATCGAACGCGCCGCGAACCGCTCGAGCGCGAGGGGTTAAAAGTCGCGCATGGGAGGTGCCGCAAAGGGGCCCTTCTCGGCGCGTCGCCGCACATACTCGACCAGTGCGTCCATATCCTCGGAGGACAAATGCTCGCCGTACGCCGGCATGCGTGCCCCGGGCGTCTTGGACTGCGGATTGGCGATGTACGCCCGCAGCGCGACGTCGTCGGGGAACGTTTCCACGATCCCATCGAGCGACTTCAAGCCAGCGCGCTCGTTGGGATGGCAGACGATGCACGCTTCGCGCTCGTAGACATGCCGCCCTCGGTCGACGATCGGTGGCGTCGGGCGACGGCGGTACCCCTTGGAAAGCTCCCGATCCGAAGGCTCCAGCGTCTTGAAGTACGCGAACATCGCCTCGAGCTCGCTGTCGGTCAGCTCGGGGTACATCGGCATCGGCCAGCGAATCGGGCGGCCCTCGGGGTCGAACCCCTCGGTCAACGCCCGCCGGAATTGCTCGTACGTCCACGCCCCAAGTCCGGTCTCCGACGGGGTCAGGTTGCTGCCGATGTAGACCTTGCCGTTGAGCGCCACCACGCCGCCCCCACCGGCATAGAACCCCGCCGAGTCGGCCGGCTCCAGCCACTTGGCACTCGCCAGGCTCGCGCTGTGGCAGCCGTGGCATTGAAGCAGGTCATTGGCCAGGTACGCGCCGAGCGCGATGGGCTCGGAGTCCGCAGGACGTGGCACGGTCGGGTTGCCCTGCGGCCCGGGCGACCAGGTCAACCACGAGCGCACGACGGAGGCGTACGTCATCTCGCTCGGCTCATCTGCCACGCGCTGCCCCTTCACCCACGGATCGTCGCTGCGCATGAACGCGATGAGGTTGTCGAGGTCGACATCGGCGATGTTGGGCAGGTGGGGCATGTACGGCGGCGACAGCTCGTTGCGCACCGGATGCACGCCGGTCCGCAGGTACATCGTCAGCGCCCCATCGCTCCAGTCACCGATGCCTCGATTGCGCTCGCCCGTGATGTTGGAGGCGTAGGCCCGGCCTAACTCACGGTACTCCGGCGCCAGCGACCGGCCGGTGAACGCCCCGGTCTCGACGTCGTAGTGGCAACGATGACACAACAACGCAGCGAGCCGGCGCCCCGCCACTGCGTCGCCTTCGGCTTGCGCAGGCTCGAAGGCCTCCGGGTCGTACCCTTCCTGCACAGGCGGCCCGATCACCCACGCGACGCCAGCCGCTGCAGCGACCGCCAACGCGCCGAGCAGCCCCAGCACCAGCCCGATCTTGATGAGCTTTCGCAGCATGGCCGACACGGCCTTCTAGCAGGGGACGATCCGCGCCGCAAAGGCGCTCAGACGACGGTGATCGTCTTGACCATCTTGCGTCCGCCCCGCTCGAACCGAACCTTGAAGACCCGCGTCGAGCCCAGCGACCAATACAAGGCCATGGCCTGCCCGTCGTCGGTCAGGTCGCGGCCATTGACGTGGGTGATCTTGTCGCCAGCCCGGAACCCGAACGCGTGAATCGGCGACGATACCGACACGCGCTTGAGCTTGTACCCGCTATGAACGTCGTTGCGAATCGCGGGGACGATGTCGACGCCTGACTGCAGCCGCGATGGTGACGCCCGAAGGTCGTCGAACTTGCGCTTGGTCACCGTGCATCGGGACGCGCCTGTGCACGCGATGTCCTTCGAAGCGCTGGGGCGTGGCGTGCCACCGGCACTCGGCTGGGGGCGTGCGGGCGTTCGTCCGGCCGACCCGCTCGTACGGCGTCGTGGCGACGAGCCCCTGGAGCGACTGGGCGGCGACGCGGCCGGTTCCTCGGCGGGCGCCGCGGGCTCCACGGGGACCGCGTCCGAACTCGGCTCCGGCGTCCCGCTGTAGTCGGTCAACACGGCGCGCCAACCCAGGCCGCCTTCGAACCGGTAGCTCGCGGTGAAGCTGAGATCTTCTCGAAAGATCGTCAGCGTGACGCGGTTTTCGGCCCCGTCGAGCGCCAGGCCAAGTCGTTCCGCCGAGGTCAGCGGCACGCCGTTGAGCTTCTCGATGATGTCGTCTTCGCGCAGTCCCAGCGATGCCCACACGCTCTGCGCGTCGATCGCTCCAACCGCATATCCCGCCGACGCCGGCGGTGCTTCGGGAACCGCTGAGAACACGCCGGCGCCCTGGGTCGCGCGGATTTCCTCGAACAGGATCGCAGCGACGAACGGGTCGACCCGGTACGTCGCATCATCCACCGCGGGGGGTACGATGCCACGCGAGAGTGCAGCGTCGAGTCCGCGTACGCCCGGCTTCGCGCGCTGCGTCGGCACGGGCGAGGCGGGCGCATCGGGGACCGCCGCGGGCTCGGCCGGCGTAGGCGCTTCATCGGCGTCACATCCGCCCAAGCCAGCCGCCATCCACAGCGCCAACACTGCCCATCGAGTCCCAACGTGGGCCATGCGCGGAGGGTACCCCACGCGATCTCCGTGCCGAACGCGCTGAACGACAGGCTACAAAGATGCGATCCGGCTGACAGAATTCGCCGTGCGGCTGCGGCTTAGTGGAGGGGCGTTGTCCCTCCACGCCGATCCATCCGCCGCGCCTCCGGATCCCGACCAGCTCTTCTCGCCGCAGTCGGCGGCGACGCCTGCCGCGACGCCGACCAGCGCCACGCCTGCGGGCACAGGCATGCTCGAAGAACGCAACGCCGACTCGGTGCTGTTCAAGCTGGACCAGCTTCAGACCGACGCCCCGGCGCCTCAATCCGACCCCCTCTCCAAGCTCGCGAGCTCGGCCCCTTCGGCGCAGGCCGGAGGCTCGGGCCTCATCGACCTCAAGGCGATGATGGCCGGCGGCAGCGAGCCCGCCGCGCCCTCGGAGCCGACCTCCGCGGCGAGCAGCAGCCTGCTTACGCAGTCTTCCCAAACGTTGGGTCAAACATCGAGCCTGGCCTCGAGCTCGAGCGCGCTGCTCCCGACGCCGGGCCTGTCCGCTGGGGAGTCTGCCGTGTTGCCCGCGCCCACGCCTGCCAAGCGAACCCCGCTCGTGGTGCTTTCGGTCCTCGCGGGTCTTGCACTGGTCGCCGCGGTCGTTGCCGTCGTGCTCCGCGGTTGAGGCAATACCGCGCTCAGGCGCTGACGGACGCCCCTCGCCCGCGAACCTCAGCTAAGCGGTCGTGCATGCACGCGGCTTCGGTGGCGCGCTGCGTCGCCTCGTAGACGCCGGCAAGTCCAACGAGGATCTCTTCGAGCGCGGAATGGTCGTGCCCCACGCGCGCCTGTCGTTCCTCGAGCGCCAGCTCGAACTCTCGCTCCGCCGCGCCCCAGTGCCCGCGTGCCGCCTGCAGCTCGCCCAGGGCTACATAGACCTCGGAGAACCGAGGGTGCGACTCGGGAAGTCCTCGGGTGCGAAGGATCTGCAGCGCCCCTCGTGCGCTGCGTTCGGCCGCCGCAAGCTCAGAGCGCGCTGTGTGCACCCGGGCCGCGATCGCGAGAACGCTGGCGCGACGTGGGTGCTCGGAAAGGGTCTCGGATGCCAGCATTGCCGCCCGCGCCGCGTGCCGATGTGCCGCCTTGTAGTCGCACTGACGCCGCTTGAGCTCCGCCCAGGTTGCATGCAGCGCCCCTCGTAGCGACGCCTGCACGGCGTTCGACTGGAGGCGACGCTCCGCTTCGACGAGCAGGCCCTCCGCCCGGGGATCTTCGCCTCGGCTGCAGGCAAGCCACGCACGGTCGAGTAACAGCGCGATCGCCTGTGGCTGTGCGTCGGAACGCAGCGCCTCGCCGGCGCGGCGGTACCCGCGCGATGCATCCGCGTATGCGCCTCGCTCGAAGGCCACCGATGCCCGACCGCGAAGCGACTCGGCACGCAGGGAGCAATCCTCGGTGCCACTCGACGCGTTCGACATCAGCAGCGCTCGACCGAACGCGGCATCCGCCTCGGCGAGCGCGCCCTGCTCGAGGGCGGTCCACCCGAGTCCAACCAGCGAGTGCGCAACGGCGCGATCCAGTCCACCGCTGGTCGACCCCGCCGTAGGGCTGGGCGCGCGGTAGGGCGAACGCTCCACGCCCTGGCGCCCGCACTCTGGCGCAGCCAAGGAGATCGCGATGTCGCGGTACTGCTCGTGAATCGACAGCGCCTCGTTGAAGTAGCCACGCGCCGCGGTGAGATCCCCAGCGCGGTGGTGGGCCCAGCCCAGGTCGTTGACCAACGAGCGCACGGTGCAGTCGTCCGCGCCCGGGGCTTCGCCGACCAGGTCGATCGCGGTCTCGCAGGCCACGACCGCGTCGGCGTGGCGCCCACACAGCGAGTGGTGCCGTGAAACCCGACGGAGCAGCCACGCGATACGGCCCGACCACGGACTCGGTACGCGGCCCCCGAGCCCCTGAAGCAGAGCCTCGAGACAGTGGGTTGCCCGTTCGTGGTCGCCGACGATTGAGCTCACCACCGCCAGGTTGTACGTGCATAGAAGGACTTCGGGGGCCGTCGGCGGCAGCTCGCGCTGCACGATCGCCATGGCCCGCTCGTAGAAGGCCCGCGCCTCGAGGTAGCGGCCGTTCGCCATCTTCGCGTCGCCCTGGTCACGAAGAATCGCCGCCGGTGCGTAGCGACGCGACATCGTCCGCAGCGAGAGCGCGGTAGCCGTTGCGAGCACGGCCATCATCGACGCAAAGCCGACGAGGGGTTGTCCGGCCTGAATCGCAATCATGAACAGGCCCAGCAAGCTCAACGTGATCGGGATTCGGTACAGGGCCGGCGGCCGGCCGCGCACGTGAACCGGCTGCCAGCCAGCTTCGACGCGCGCAGGGAGGGACGACACCCCTCCATGGTCTCAAAGATCGACGCGCCAACGGAAGCGCCTTGCGATGCAAACCGGAGACCGATTCACACCCACAGCGCGTAAACACGCCGCATGTATGCTGGCGCCATGTCGCTGCTGGAGTCTGCCCGTCACCGTCGCTGGTCCACCGTCGCCTTGTGTGCGGTGCTTGGCGCCACCGCGTGCACCAGCCATGACCCCGCGCCGGAGCCCCTGCCTGAAGCCCCTGCGCCAACACCGGGCGCCCTCGACCTCTGGGCGGGGGTTCCCCCCCTCGAAGCGCAGGCCTCCGACATCACGACCGAGCTGACACCTCGCCCGGGCCCGCTCAAGCCCGAGTCGGTCAACGAGACCATCGAAGCCCCCTTCCCTGCCCCTGACGCCCCCGATGGCGGTATCGCGGTGACGCCGCCTCCCGGACCGCTCACGGTGGAGCGCTTTGGTCCGACGGGAGCGCAGGGCCTGGTCGATG
>CAYSPB010000384.1:0-7739 GCA_964432695.1 uncultured Nannocystaceae bacterium | reverse complement strand
CGCGAGGGCGCGCAGTACACTCGCGGCATGGCGCGCCCTGAACGACCTTTGGCGGTGATCACCGGTGCGAGTCGTGGCATCGGTCTGGCAATCGCGCAGGCCCTGGCCCCCGGGCACGCCCTGCTGCTCGTCGGCCGGAACGAAGCCCGCCTCCGCGACGCCGCCGCAACCCTGGATGGTGCGGACATTGCGGTGGCCGACCTCGCGAACGCCCCGGACCGCGCCTCGCTCTGCACCCGCTTGGCGGACACCGGCGCGACCGTTCTGATCAACAACGCGGGCATCGCTCCGTCGGCGCCCGCGCATCGCACCGACGACGAGACCTGGGCCCAAACGATGGCCGTCAATGCGACTGCGCCATTCGAGCTGTGCCGCGCGGTGCTGCCCGGCATGAAAAAGGCGAGCTGGGGGCGCATCGTGAACATCGCGTCCACCGCGGCGCTCAAGGGCTACAAGTTCACCGCGGCGTACTCGGCGAGCAAGGGCGCCTTGGTGTCGTTCACCCGCGCGCTGGCCTCCGAGGTGGCGACCGCGGGCATCACGGTCAACGCGATCTGCCCCGGCTTCACCGACACGGACATCGTTGCGAGCGCGGTCGAGAACATCTCGTCGAAGACCGGACGCTCCGCCGCGCAGGCCCGCGCCAGCCTGGAGCATTTTTCCCCGATGCAGCGGCTCATCGCACCTGCCGAAGTGGCGGCGATGGTGGGCTACCTGGTCGGCGAACCCGCGGCGGCCGTGACCGGCACCGCCCTGCCCCTCGACGGAGGCGAAACCGCATGAGCACCACCACCATTCTTCCCGAAGGTTGGCCCCGCCCCAAGGGCTACGCCAACGGCATGGCCGCCCGCGGCACCCTGCTCGCCGTAGCCGGACAGATCGGCTGGGATGCGACCGAAGTCATCGTCTCCGACGACTTCGTCCCGCAGTTCCGCCAAGCCCTCGCCAACGTCGTCGACGTGGTGAAGGCCGCCGGCGCGACGCATGAAGCGATCATCAGCCTGACGATCTACGTCACCGACAAACACGCCTACCTCGGCGCCATCAAGGACGTCGGCGCTGCGTACCGCGACCTGATGCCCAAGCACTACCCCGCGATGGCGCTCGTCCAGGTCAGCGCGCTGGTCGAGGACCGCGCCCAGGTCGAGATTCAAGCGCTCGCCGTGCTCCCCGAGGAGTCCGCATGACCACCCACGAGCCCGACTTTCGCCCACTGCCGATGCCCACCCCCGAGACGTTCTCCTACGAGGAGCGCGACCGGGTCGGCATCATCACGCTCGACCGCCCGGACCGGTACAACGCGCTGACGTTCGCGGTGTACCGCGAGCTGACGGACTTCTTCGCCACCATCGAGCGCCGCAGCCTCGCCGAGGGCGGCGCGCGGGCGCTGGTGCTGCAGGGGCGCGGCAAGGCGTTCTGCAGCGGCGGCGACGTGGAGGACATCATCACCCGCCTGTTCGAGCGCGACACCGAAGGCCTGCTTCGCTTCACCCGCATGACCGGCGAGCTGATCGCCAACATGCGCCGCTGCCCGCTGCCGATCGTGGCCAGCGTGAAGCGGGTGGCCGCCGGCGCGGGCGCTGTGATGGCGCTGGCGTCGGACCTGCGGGTCATGGGCAAGAACTCGTTCTTCTCGTTCTTGTTTCCCCAGGTCGGGCTCTCGGGCGCGGACATGGGCGCGAGCTACCTGCTGCCGCGCGTGGTGGGCCTGGGACACGCGAGCGAAATCCTGATGCTCGGCGGCCGCGTACCCGCACAGCGATGCGAGCGCATCGGCCTGGCCACCCGCGTGGTCGCTGACGAGCAGCGTGCCAACGTCGATACCGACGCGTTCGCGCTCGCCAAGCAGCTGGCCGCCGGTCCGCACTTCGGCCTGCGCATGACCAAGGTGATGCTGCAAAAGGAGCTCGACATGGGCTTTGGCGACGCGATCGAGGCCGAGGCGCAGGCCCAAGCGATCTGCATGGAGCACCCCGACTTCAAAGAGGCCAACGACGCCTGGCTCGCCAAGCGCGACCCGAACTGGAAATAGCGCCATGTGGACCGACGCTCACATCACCCGCCGCGACGTCGGCGTACACGGCGACGAGTTCGCAGCCCTCGAAGCGCGCTGTGAGGCCTTCGTCACCGAGGTTGCGACCGCGAACATCGACGAGTCGGACGAAGCCGGCAGCACGCGCGCGTACGTGCGCCGTCTCGCCGACGCCGACCTCCTAAAGTACGTCGCGCCGGGGGCCCACGGGGGCGCGCATCAGCGCGTCCGCTCCACGCCGCTGTGCCTCATTCGCCAGTGGCTCGCCCGCCACAGCGGAGCGCTCGACACCGCCTTCGTCATGCAGGGCCTGGGCTCGAACCCGGTCACCATCGGCGGCAGCGACAGCCTCAAGGCCCAGCTGCTGCCGCGAGTGGTCCGCGGCGAGGCGATCTGTGCGTTCGCACTGACCGAGCCCGAAGCGGGCAGCGACGTGGCGGGCATGCAGACCACCGCTACGCCCGAGGGCGACGGCGTGCGGCTGCACGGCGAGAAGTGCTGGATCTCCAACGCGGGCATCGCCGACAGCTACGTCGTATTTGCCCGCGAGTCGCAGCCGCGCGAGGACGGTAAGCCGCAGTTCGGCGCCTTCTGGCTGCCCGGCGACGCTCCGGGGCTGAGCGTCGAGCCGATGAAGGTCATCGCACCGCACCCGATCGGCCGCGTCTCGTTCGACGGCGTCCACGTGCCGGCCGCCCACCGCCTCGGCACGTTCGGCAAGGGCCTCCGCATTGCGCTGGCGAACCTCGACGTGTTCCGGGTGACCGTGGGCGCTGCGGCGCTGGGCCTGGCCGACCGCGCGCTGCAGGAAACCGTCGCGCACCTGAGCACCCGCGTGCAGTTCGGCAAGCCGCTGGCCAAGCAGCAGGGCCTTCGCTTCGCCGTGGCCGAAGTCGCGACCGAGCACGTCGCGGCCCAGCTGCTCGTCTACCGAGCCGCCGCAGCACGAGACCGTGACGAAGCCACCCCCGACATGGCGGGCATGGCGAAGTACTACGCCACCGAAGCCGCCCAGCGCGTCGTCGACCGCGCCGTGCAGTCGCTCGGTGGTCGGGGCGTCACCGTGGGCGAGGTGCCCGAACGCCTCTACCGCGAGGTCCGAGCGCTGCGCATTTACGAAGGCACCAGCGAGATTCAGAAGCTGGTCATCGCGCGCTCGCTGTTCGACGGTTAGCAGATCGTGGCGGACCGCGGCGCGGGAGCTCGTGCTTGCACCCGGGTGAGACCTCGGAAGGGGGCTACCTCGAGCGGGTCGCTCGGCGAATCCGTTGTGGCGACTTGCCCGGGACCCGCTCGAGCTCCCCCCGTGCTTCGAGGTCGGTCTTCGTGTAGCGGGTGTAGTTCGTCATGCGGCCCTTGGGAAACAGGGCGTGGGTTCCGAGCGTTTCCTGCACCGCCGCCACGACGTCCTTGAGCAGGGTCTGCCCATCGTCGTCCGCCATCGCGTCGACCGCCTCGAGAATGGCCGTCCGGAGCGCGGCGTACTGCTCGGCTTCGATGGTGAAGGCCTCGGAGTAGTTGGGCTTGTTCGCGTTGAGGATGAGGGCGCGCCCCTGCGCCCAGGCCTCACCCACGCGTACCTTCACGTCGGCCGCCAGATGAGACCTCGCGGCCGGGCTGAGGCCATTTTGGTCCAGGGCGGCGATCCTGCGCGTGCGTCCCACCGCGGTTCTCTGCGGGACGCGGCCACGCATCGCAAGCGTCGGCGGACGTACCGCACGGCTGCGTGCGTCCTGCGGGCGCAGGCCGATCGATCCCACGACACCGCCGCTCAGCCCCGCGCAGCGGCCGACCGGTCCCTCCAGACCGTCACCGTGCCGACGATGGGCCATGCTCAGACGCAACGATGATCCCGCATCCGTCGATGGTGCTCACGTTCGCGCTCCACGTGTCGCTCAGCCTCGTGGTGGCGTTCGTGTTGCTCGCCCGCGTTCGTGCACCGCTCTCGCTGCGATACGGCGCACTGATCCTCGGCCTCACGGGAATGGCCAGTTTCGGCATCGGCCTGCTCACCGCGCCAGGCCCCGGTGGGTTTGCCCATCTTCTCGTCTGGTCTTGGACGCTCGCGATCGTCCTGCCCACCACCGCGTTCGCCATCGCGGTCCGAGCCGGCCCGGCGGTGCATGTACGCCTGGTCTTCCTGGCCGTAGGGCTGCTCGGGGGCCTGCTCGCCGTTGACGCGTTCGTCTGGGAGCCCCGCAATCTGGAAGTGTCCCATCACCAAGTCGTCAGCGATCGCATCGCGTCGCCGCTGCGCATCGCCGTGATCGCCGACCTGCAGACCGACGCCCCCGGCGACCACGAGCGCACCGCACTGGAGGCCGTCATCGCGGCCCAGCCGGACCTCATCCTCTTCGCCGGCGACGTCATTCAACACCACGACGAATCTGCGTACGCGAACGCATGGGCGACGCTACGAGGCATCGTCGCCCCGCTCCGCCTCGAAGCCCCGTTGGGTCTATATATGGTCGAGGGAGACTCGGAATATCCACACACCACCTGGGCGCCACACGCTGAGGCCCTCGGCATGACCGTGCTACCGACCGAGCCCTCCCGCCATGCCCTGCGCGACGACGTCACGCTGACGGGCATGGGCCTGCGCGCATCGGCACGGGAGGACCTCGCGATCGAACGACCCAACAACGGCTTTCACGTGGTGTTCGGGCATCGCCCCGCCTTTGCCCTCGGCTCGATCGACGCCGACCTGCTCCTCGCCGGACATACCCATGGGGGACAGGTACAGCTGCCTGGGTGGGGGCCTCTCGTGACGCTCTCGAAGGTGCCCCGTAGCTGGGCGTCCGGGCGGACCGAACTCGACGGGAACCGCACGCTCATCGTCAGCCGCGGGGTGGGCATGGAGCGAGCTGTCGCCCCCCGAATTCGCTTCTGGTGCCGCCCCGAAGTGGTGATCATCGATGTGCTCCCACATGGGTGATGCGCGGAAGTGCGCCGACCTCTGCACACCTGTAGGGAAGGGAACGATCCGACACTGGATCCGGCGTCGGATCCGCCGGTTCATCTGACCACCTGAACGATTCTGCAGAAAATTAGACATCCACACAGTGCTGACCGAAGGTGCAGACCATGAACACCACGACGCCGGAAACCGAAGCTCTGGGCCTGCTGCGCGCCATGTTCGACCTCACCGACGCGGATATTCGTGTCAGCGTCGATCTGCTCAGCCGCCTGACCGGTCACTCCCCTGAGCGCGTTTTCGAGCTTCTCGGTCAGCTCCGCTCGGCCAAGCTCGTGCAGCCCGAGGCCCTGGGCCTCACGATGCTCGGCCTGACCGCGGCCGTTGCGCTGCCCGAGTTCCAGCCGAGCCACGAGCCAGCGCGAAAGCGTCCACGCCTGCGCGCCGCGTGAGCGACGGCGAGCACCGCCTTGTGTTCACGCGGTCGCGTTGCCACGGTGCGGCGTGCACCTGACCCGCCGCACCGACTACGGCCTGCGCTTGCTGATGCTGCTGGCCGTCGACGACGCAGGTCCCTTGGGACTCGCGGACGCGGCAAACCGCCTGAACGTCTCGGCCAACCATCTGGCGAAGGTTGCCCAAGCCCTCGTCCACGCCGGCTTCATTCGAAGCGTTCGCGGACGGGCCGGCGGCTTCACCCTTCTCGACAAAACCCGCACCACAACGGTCGCGCAGATCGTACTCGCGCTCGAGCCTGTAGAGCTCGCGGAGTGCTTTCGCGACGACGGAGACTGTTCGCTCGTGTCCGCGTGCCGGTTGCAGGGCGTGCTGATCGAAGCCAATGACGCTTTCTTTGCCGCGCTCGGCCGCCACACCCTCGGCGATCTCGTCGTGCGACGCCGCGCAGCACTCGTTCGATTGACGACCCGCGACGATCAGTCTTCGTAGTCGAAGATCGTGGGGATGTGCTCGGGAAAACTCGACGAGACCACCTCACCAGCAAACAACGCATCGAACATGTCGCAGCGATACGCGTCTTCGCTGCGGTCACAGGCATCGGCATACATCCGCACCACCTCGAGCTCGACGAGCGTGTTCTGCTTGGGGGCGAGAGAATCCGAAGAAAATGCTCCGGGGTACAGCGCGGGGTCGACAGGCTGCTCGTTGCGGTGACAGAACCTGCAGGCGGTCCCACCCGAGTGCTCCACCTTGGTGAACGCATCTTCGATCACGAGCGTCTCCGCCTCGAGCGGGAACTCGAGTTCGGCCTTGATCGTGGTCAGCGGGTCGGTGAACTCGGCGAACTCCAGCAGACGCGCGCCGTCGCCTTCGGTCGAGACCGAGAGGATCAACTCATCGAACATCAAGAACACCCGAGGGCTGCGCTCCCCAATGCCCGGCTGCGCACTGAAGACGCTGGACGTCGAGACGATGGGCAGCGGACGGGCCAGCGATTCGAGCACGCACGGCACGTCGACCGGAGACGGCAGGGCCTGAATGTGCGCGACAGCCTCGGTGATCGTGTGCGGTGAACCCGTGTGTCCCGGCGGCGTCGGACATCGAAGCATGGGGAGCGTGGGCACGTCGGGAGCCGCTTCGGTCGAGCCGGCGTCGACCGGCTCTCCCGTGGAGGTCTCATCCGACTGCAGGACCGGCTCGACCTCCGTAGGCTCGAGGCATCCCGCAGCACAACACGCGAGCAGCGCAAGCACTTCGCACCGGCGACCCTGGCCTTCCATTTCGGCATCTCATATACCGCATTTATGAAGACTCGCCGAGACCGGTACGAATCGATCACCCCGGCGGCCATCGAAACGGTCGTGCAAGCCTTCTACGAGCGCGTTCAGGCCGACACGGGGCTCGGTCCCGTCTTCGCCCGTCACGTCGACGATTGGCCCCCGCACCTCGCGCGTATGAATACGTTTTGGCGAAGCGTGTTGTTGAGCACCCACGAGTTTCAGCGGAGCCCCCGCGGCGCCCCGCCCGTCCTGCACCGGGCGATCACCGACCTCTCGACGGATCACTTCGCTCGGTGGATCGACCTGTTCGCGCAGACGGCCCGCGAAACGCTGGCGCCCGAGCCCGCACAGGCTTGGATCGACAAGGCAATGCACATCGGGACCGTGCTCTCGCGGCACCTGCGTCCGGGCACCGTGCCGATCACCGCGAGCGGAACGCGGTGAGCAGGCGCGTGGCCGCTTCGTCCGGGGTGGTGCTGCCGGAGCGGACCTGCGGCTCGAGCGTTCGCAGCAGCTCCAGCACGGTCGCGTCGCTGCGCACCGCGTCGCGAAGCTGCCCTTCGAGCGCGCGCCACATCCAGCGAACCGACTGCTCGCGGCGACGCGCCTGCCACGTTCCGTCGGCCTGAAGCGCCTCGCGAAACGACTCGGCCGCGGTCCAGATCGCATCGACCCGCTCGCCCGTCAGCGCCGAGCAGGTCATCGCTCGCGGCGTCCACATCGGAACTTTGGGTGGAACGAGGTGAAGCGCGTTCGCGTGCTGCTGACACGTTCGCGCGGCAGCGGCCTTCGCGTCGCCGTCGTCCTTGGTCACCACGAGCAGGTCGGCCAGCTCCAAGATGCCGCGCTTGATGCCCTGCAGCTCGTCGCCCGAACCTGGCAGCACCAGCACGACGAAAAAGTCGACCATGCTGGCCACCATCACCTCGGACTGCCCCACGCCGACCGTCTCGATCAGCAAGACGTCGTAGCCTGCGGCTTCACAGACGGTCATCGTCTCTCGTGTGCGTCGGGCGACGCCCCCGAGCGTGCCGCCGGAGGGACTGGGCCGGAT
>CAYSPB010000383.1:0-7756 GCA_964432695.1 uncultured Nannocystaceae bacterium | reverse complement strand
CCAGGTTGCTTCCGTAGACGTACGCCGACGTCGTCTGCCCGTCCTCGGTCACCTCGATGAGCCGGTCGCCGTCGTCGTAGCCGTAGCCACGCACCCGGGTTTGCCCGCCGATCGTTTCGCTCACCGTCTCGATGCGACTCCACGCGTCGTACGTGTAGACGGCCTCATAGAGGACTCCCTCGTCGCTCTCGTACCGCACGACCTCCGGACGGATCCGCGCGTCGTACTCGACGTCGCTGACCACCACCCCCGCGGCGGTGTCGGTAATTGCGGCATGCACGGGGTGGCGCGTCAGCGACAGAGGCCCCGCGCTCAGGGGCACGCCGTCGTCGTCGTAGTCGAACAGCACCGGCGCACCGTTCACCGACTCCGACGCGGGCAGGAACTGCTCCGACCACGCCCATGCGAGGTGCACCGGTGCATTGCCGGTCTCGGGCCCCTCCCGCGTCTCCGAGGAGAAGAAACCATGCGTGTAGGCGCGCGTCGTGGTCCCGCCCTGCAGGTCGTGCACGCCGACCAGCTCGCCGGTGTCCGCGTCCCGGTCGAGCGTGATCGTGCCCTCCAGGGTTTCGACGGATTCGACCCGGCCCGCATCGTCGAGCGGGACGTCGACGATGCGACTGTCCGGACGCGCCATCCGTACGACGTCACCATCGTCGTCGAGCGTGTATTCGACGGGTCCCTCCCACGCCGCATCGGCGCCAGGGGTCACCGTTTGGGTGTTGCCCGCATCGGGCGACGTGAACGACCACGGCGCGCCGACGGGCGGGGCGTACGCGGTCAAGAATCCTTCGCCGTCGAACGTCCACGACTGCGACCCCAGCGGGCCCTGCGAGGACTGCAGCCATCCGTCGAGGTCGAGCTCCGTTTGGTAGCTCCGCCCCAGCACGTCCGTCGTCCACCGGAATCCGGTGGGTAGCGTCTCGAACCCGACGTCGCCCGCAAAGGCGGTGGGCCCGTCCCCGAGCGTCCAACTCTGAAGACGCCCGTCCTCCCCGTAGCTCAGCGACAGCGCGTCGATGTCGGGTGCCGGCGCAAAGACACCGAGTTCGTAGTGGCCCGATTGGGCGAACACGGCCCGACCGGCGGCGTCGAGTTCGACCCGAGACGCCCTCCCCTCCGGACTCACGCCCAAGACTTCGGCCCGCACCTCACCGTGCGCACGCGTGTAGCGACGCACGTACGTCCCCACCCCTTCAACCTGCGTCAGCTCTCGAATGCGGTCGGGCCGGAACGGCCCCTGCTCCGCCCAAACGCACCCCTCGGGGAAGAGCGAGCAAGCATGGTTCAGCTCGATGACGCGGTTCGCCGCAATCGACGGACCGCCATCCCCGGTTTGAAACTCCACCCGCGATACGAAGGACGCCGTCGGCCCCAGCTGCGGATGCGGTGCGCGCGTCACCGTGAGCGTATGCCCACCGGGCAGCGTCAGGACATCCTGACCATTGGGCAACCGACGCGTCGAACGTACCGTGCCATCGGCCAGCGTCTGCCGGTGTTCGATCGACGCGTCCCCGGGGTCTTGAAGAACCTCGTATCGCGTCATCCTCCCTTCATCGGTCGAGACCTCCACCACCCGGCGCGTCGGGTCATGCGCAACCCGCTCGAGCGTCTGCGTCCGCCCCACCGCGCCGATGTCCGTGCGCAGACGACCGTCCGGCTCGTACCCGAAACGGTGCACCCGCTCCTCGGCCGTGGTCATCCGCGTCATCCGCCCGAGGCCGTCGTAGGAGAAGTGCTCTCCACGACCCGAGGGGTGCACGAAATCCGCCAAGTATCCGTTGGGGTCGTACCCCAGCTGCGTGACCCGCCCTTCGGGGGAGATCAGCGCCGTTGCGCGCCCTGTCGAATCGCGCTCGATCGTCGTCGTTCGCCCGTCGACGTCCGTGGCGAACGAGAGCAGCCCCGCGGTGTAGTGGAACGTCCACAGCGCTCGGTGACTCGCCGCGTCACGGGTCACCAGGTGCCGGCCCTGCTGGTCGAAGACGTAGTACACCGACCCGTCCTCACTCGCGACCGTGTTCTCCTCGTAGGCCGAGGTCGAGATCGTCGCCACCCGGATGACCTTGTTGCCATCGCGGTCGGCGATGTAGAGCGAACCATCCGGCGCGTACGCGAGGTCGCTGACGTGCTGGAGATTCACATCGAGTGCCGGCGCCATGACGACGTCGCCCTCGAGGTTCTCGTCTCCGCCTCCAACGAGCGGATTCCCCGGCAAACCGTCTCCGCGCGGCCCTCCGCTGCCGACAACGCCCGGAGCGTTGCCGATTCCCGCCTGGCGGAACACGCCGTCGTGCACGGCGTAGACCAGACGCCCCAAGCGATCGACCTCGATCGTCTCGATCACCTCGTCGATGTCGTCATCGCCCTCGGTCGTCCAGTTGCAACGCGTCGAGTTGCACGGGTAGTTGCCAGAGGCGTTCTCCTCGATGCTCAGCTCCATCCCGAGCGTCCGGATGTTGTCCGACATCCGGTTGAGCTTCCGGATCCTCCGGTTCAGCCCGCTCGTCGAACCACTGCCTTCGGCGATGTACAACGAGTCGCCCTTGACGGCGATCGCGTGCGGAGCCCGAAAGATGGCCCACCGTGCACCCCACGACGTGCCCGCCGGCGCCGGAAGGTCGTCTCCGTCCTGCCGCGAGTTCCAGCCCCAGTGCTGCCAGCCTCCGTAGACCGAGTCCCTCGGTCGGGTGTCGACCCTGTCCGCCAAGAAGAAGGGATACGGCCATCCCCCGAGGTGCCGGACACGGCTGGCAATCGTGCCGCCCACAGCGCCGACTGCGTTCGGGTCGTAGGCCCCCTGCAGCGAAATCTCCCGGATCCGCTGCTGGGAACTCCCGCAGCTCTGCGTCACCAGCAGCTCCCGCTCTCCAGGTGCCAGCTTGATGTCGGTCAGGCATGCCAGGTTCACGGACCACGGAGACCCGCTCGTCCCAAACCCAGACTCGAACGCACTGAAGCTGACGTCCATATTGCCTGCTGCCCCGGTTCCGCTGCCTGCAAGCCGGGTCAGCATGCCGTCGTGCAACCACCAGATGACGTGGTTGCTCGCATCCGCGATGAAGACATTGCCGCGCCGGTCGACGTCGAGGCCCACGAGGTTTTCACCGATCACCGTCGAGGGGCCCGGACCTCCAACGAGGTTGTCCCCCGCGGTCCCGGTCCCCGCGACGCGCGTCCAGTTCCCCTCCGCATCGATGCGGCGCACCTCACCCGCGCGGGCAACGAACAGGTTCATCGCCGCGTCGACGGCGATCGCCAGCGGCGCCTCCATCGCGGTGCCGACCGCGGGGATCGACTCGTTGTCGAGCCCGAAGTCCAGCCCACTGCCCGCGACGCGGATCGCCATCGGAACCCGGCTCTTGATCTCCCGAACGCGACCATTGCCGAGGTAGAGGCGCCCCGTCTGCGCGTGCAGCGTGTGGTGATTGCTGAGCGTCCACCCACCGAGGGCATCCGAGGCCTGTGCGGCCAAGAAGCCTCCCAGCTGCAGTCGGTTGCTGTGGTTGACGACGCCGGGCACGATGCCGCCCGCCGACACGCCCCCGGCTCCGTAGCACCGGCGTGTCGCGAGCTCCGAGGGCACCTGGAACCCCGTCTGGTCGATGTCGTTGATGTCCGAAAGCTCGCTGATGTTCCAGAGGTTGTCGCTGTCCCACGTCTCCCCATCCATCGAGCCGAAGCCCGGTCCATTGGTGGACAGGGCGTTCGCGCGGGGCACGGCGGCGTAGTTGTAGGTGATGCACAGCTCCATCGGCTGCGCCCCCTGCATCCGTCGGCCGAACGCATCGAGCCCGTTCCACAACAGCGACGTATGGTGGTTCGGCTCGAGTTCAGCGGCCGGAATCTCCTTGCGAAGCTGCTGGCCACCGATCTCGGCCTCGACCTCGACCGACAGCAACTGCGGGGAGAACACCCCGCCCTCCACGACCTGCAGGTCGGTGCCAAAGGTCGGGCTGCCGGGCACACGCGACGAACGGTAGGCCAAGGACAACGACGTGCCGGGGATCTCGATCTCCTGCCCGAGCACCTGGTCCTCGCACTCGAGGATCGAGCCCGCACGCAAGCAGCGGCCCTGACTTGCCAGCAACATGGCCAAGTCGATCGGCTCTTCGGCGTCGCCGGGGAGTCCGCCGGGGAAGTTCAGGTCGAAGGGCTCGGTGAAGTGCGGGACAGGGAACCGCCACAGCTTCGTTCCCACCGGATAGTGCTCGGCAAGAAAGGCTCGTTCCTCGTCGGTGATCCCGAGCGCGTCGCTGATGTTCGGACCCTGGTGGTGGTCGATGTCGAGCCAGGCGAGGCCGTCGTCTCCGACCTCCCGGATCTCGACGGTATGACCGTTGGGCTCGGGTCGCCAGGTGTCATCCCGGCGTCGATAGGACCCGGACGGGATCAACACGCCATTGGGCGAGTTGAGGAAGTTCTCGACGTAGCCGACGCCGGCGGGTTCAAAGGAGACGTGCTCCGCCCCGGCGGCCTCGGCCTGAAGGGCCCCGAACTCGACCGCGTACGTGTAGATGGTGCGCGCCGCAATGTCGGCGGGCATGGCCTCGGGGCCGAGTTCGCCGGTGGTGAACTCGGTGGCGTGCACATCCAGCTCGGTCGCAGGAGCCGTGGTGCCATCGGGCCACGCCAGTTCGGCGGTGGTCCCTGGCTGGAAGAAGAGCGCAAGCTGCCGCTTCCCGCGCGCGTCGCTGACGGGCGTCGCGAGGTGCACCTGCACGCCTTGGGTCCCGTCGAAGGTCATCGGCGTGACCTCGACGTCCGGGGCGATGAGTTTGACGTCGCGGAGGGTTCGAGACTCGTTGCGTGGCGCAATCCAATGGCGCTGCGCGGACAGATGCCCGACGACGTCGAACCGTAGGATGTACTGCGGCCCGCCCTCGACGACGAGGTCGTAGCGACCGTCGCTACGGGTCAGCGTCGAGCCGAACTCGGGGTGCTCGGGAATGGAGACGGTAACGCCCGGAAGCGGCTGGTCATCGTCGCCTCGAACGATGCCGTGCACCAACGAGGCCCGCGGCGGTGTGACGCTCCCTGCGACATAGCCGGTCTGAAGCGGGGCGTCCCCTTCGAGCAACACCTCGACCTCGTCGTAGAAACGTGTCGCAACCGTGAGGTCGAGCGCTGGAAGCGTGTCCGCCGTGAAGTCACCGATGGCCGCGGGCGTCGACGCCGATGGAGACGGCGTCGGTACGCCCAAACCCGCCCCATCCGACGCGCTCGTCGCTGCCGTCGACGCCGCAGTGGAACTGGGGGTGGCACGAGCCAACACCGCGCGACGCAGCAACTGACCGTGCGCGGTCCGAACCGTTGCGCCCTCCCCTTCGGACCCAGACGTTCCTGAGCCGGTTTCCAACCCACCGCTGGTCGTCGCCCCCTCCCCGCACGGCAGCGGGACCACGACTCCGTACCCGGCATCCGAAGGCTCCCCGAGCACGCTGAGCTGCTCCACGACGAGCGAGACTCCGGGCTCGAGGTCCGCGCGTGCCTCGACGCATGCCGGGTCCTGTCCCGCAGCACGGAACTGCCCGTCCGCGCCGTAGCACGCAAACATCACCGCTTCGGGCGTCGTCAGCTTCAGCGCATACGGAGCTTGAACGTCGAGAGACCCAGGGAGTTCCCAGGCCTCTCCAGCGCCGAAGAGCAGCGACTCCCCAGGAAGCACCGGAACCTCGCAGGCCCCTCCGGTTTCCCCGACCGCTCCATCCGCGGCTGCACTCGAACTCGAGGTCGAGGGCGCGCCCGAAGCATCAGGCGCTCGCTCATCGCACCCCGCCAACGCCAGTACGCTGGCGACGATGGCAAGACGAAACGCGGGGAAACGGAAACCGGTGCAATGCTCCACGACGCGACCCAAGGCCGGGAACCGTACTCGCGAAACCGCTCCCGTCAACGCGATTTTAAAACCAAGGGACAGGGGTCCGCGTCTCCCACCACCTTCTGCCTCAGGGCGGCGAGCAACGCGTTTCAAGCGCATCTCTTGTCGATTTTTTGATCGGTTCGAACGCTCTCGACACTCCCACACGGGGAAGAAGCGCCAGCGCGCTCGGCCTGGGGCTCAACCTGTGAAGAAGAAGCGGGCACGCCAGCCGCAGCCTTCGAGGGCGACGACGGTAGGAGACTTGACTTCAGGTCTGAGACCGAAGCCTCCGCACCGTCGTGGCTGAAGTCGCTGGTGCCCGCCGTCGCCCGCACGACGGCTCTCGAACCGTCTGACATCCCTCGCTCGGCCTTGCCGTCGAACAAGCCTCGCGACATTCATCCGGAAAGACGAACGCATCTCGGCGCGGCCCAGTGTCTGGTCCTGGACGCAGGAATTCAGCAGCTGAAGCGCCGCTAGAAGGAGAGAGCGGTCCCCACTCCTCCCAGAACGCGACTCGACTTGCTCACCGTCGAGCAACGCCGGTGCTACGATGGCAAGCTCGGGAGGTAGGCCTCAAGGGCCTTCTCGAAAAGCTCGAACATGTGGCAGCGGCCGCGAACCGCGGCGAGTTTGTACTTAACGTGCAGCTCCTCTGAGATATACGTCGATGCTTGACGTCGTCCATCCGTCGCCTTGCCGTCCTTGGGACGCTCTCTCTTTCTAGAGTTGGAACGCTTGGTAGATGCCGCCTTCTTCCTCTTCGTTTTTGAGACATCGACGTTCTCAGTTTCTAAGGCCGAAAGCGCAACAAGAGGCTGCGCCTTGCCTGTGCTCTCTTCGGAGACTTTGGGGAGTTCAGGCGACGTTTCGGTCTTCAGGCCGAGCCTTTGCTCGATCAGCTCCTCGACGTTCACGGGTGTCGGTGCGATGCGAGGTGGTCGTGATGTTCCCATCTTCTTCGTTCTCCAAAAGGCTTTCGATCTCTTCGGCAAGTTCTAGGATCTGCTTCCTCGCCGCACCGTTGGCGCCATAGGACAGCGGGGTTTCTCCGGCAGTCTGAGCCTCTACATAAACGGCTTTCGCGTCGAGCTGGCTCGTCAGCACAGGAAAACGCGCAAACTCCTCCATGGCGGCGCGGTGATCTTTCCCGATCCGCGTCGACATGGCCACCCCGTTCAGGAGGACACGCGCGCTCAAGTTCGGGTTGATGCTTGCTTGGGCCATCTCAACCAGGGCGTACGAGGCTTCCACGCAGTCGATGTCCGAGCCGCCAGGGCGAACGGGAAGCACCGCTAAGTCGCAGACCCCAAGGGCAGCAAGGGGCACCTCCGTCGAGTTTGCAGGAGTGTCAATCAGCACCCGGTCGTAGTCCGTAGAGAGGTCCTTTGCCTGGCGAGCCAGCAGTCTCCACTCAAGGATGTTGATCACCGTAGGCAAATGCTTGGCTCCGGTCACCGCACCTCGCGCCGCCCATTTGTCGACGGTTTTGAGGGTGTCGGAGTTGATGACCAACACCCTTTTCCTCTGGAGCATCCAAGCGACAGCGAGGCATTCCACAACCGTGGTCTTGCCCGCCCCGCCCCGTTGGTTGAGCACGGTAATGATCACGAGTGCTGTGCTACCTCGCCTCTTCCGGCGAGCCAAAAAACTGGCAACTTCTCAAGCTGGCACCTCGGCGAGCCAGCTCCTCGGGGGGCTGGCTTCCCAGCGGGCCAGCTTCCCAGCAAGCTGGCTTCCCAGCAAGCTGGCTTCCCAGCAAGCTGGCTTCCCAGCAAGCTGGCTTCTCAGCAAGCTAGCTTCTCAGCAAGCTAGCTTCTCAGCAAGCTAGCTTCTCGGCAAGCTAGCTTCTCAGCAAGCTAGCTTCTCAGCAAGCTAGCTTCTCAGCAAGCT
>CAYSPB010000382.1:0-7757 GCA_964432695.1 uncultured Nannocystaceae bacterium | reverse complement strand
CGGCGGTCCCTCGTCGACCTTCCGCCGGCGCAGGTGTTCGTGCAGCTCGTGGCCCGACTCGCCGTGCTGATGGCCGTCGCCACCGCGCTGGCCCAGCCCAGCCTGCGCAGCCCGATCCGGGGCAAGACCGTGGTGTTCGCCGTCGACGTGTCGGACTCGGTCGACGACGCCCAGCTCGAGGCGGCGCGGCAGGCCGTGGCCGAAGGCGTGGCGCAGCTTCGCGACGAGGACGAGCTGGGCATCGATGCCGAAGACCGCACCCGCGTCGCGGTGCTCACCTACGCAGGCACCACCGAGGTCCGCGAGGTCTCGCTCGAAACCGACGCCGCCGCGCTCGTCACCCGCCACGACGACGACGGCCTCGCCAGCGACCACGGAGGCGCGCTGCGTCTGGCCGCGGCCCTCATCGACCCCCAGACCGAGGGCCGCATCGTGCTCCTCTCTGACGCGGGCGGCTCCATGGCGGAGCGCGAAGACCTCGGCAACGCCGCCACCGAGCTGCAGGCCCAAGGCGTCGCGCTGCACGTGCGGCGGCGGGCCCCGGCCGCCCGCGGCGACGTGCTCGTGCAGGGCGTTCACCTGCCCGCCGAGATGCGACTGGGTGAGACGTTCAACGTTGCCGTCGACCTCGAGGCGTCCGCCCCGGGCTCGGTGACCGTGAAGCTCGAGCGCAACGGCGTGCCGAACCCCCTGCAGCCGTTCGCCGAAGTCGAGCTTCGCGGCGGGCTGCAGACGGTCGAGTTCGAGGCCCGCGTCACAGAACCCGGCGCGGTCGTCTTCACCGCGTCCCTCGACGCGAGCACGCTGCAGGGCCCCGAAAACCGCCGGACCGGCAACGACAGCGCCGCCGTGGCCGGCGAGGTTCGCGGCCGCCCCAAGGTGCTGCTTGCAGGCTCGGCGGGCAACGGTCCCTTGGCCTCGGCCCTGCGCTCGGACCACCTCGACGTCACCGTGACCGGCGGCGCCGGCGTGCCCGAAACGTTCGAGGGCCTGCGCGCCTACGACCTCGTCTTGTTCTCCGACCTCGGCGCGGGCTCGGTCACCGCGGCGGCCAAGCAGGCCATGCAGCAGTACGTCGTCGACCACGGCGGCGGCTTCATCATGATCGGCGGCGACCAATCGTTCGGCATGGGCGGCTGGGGTCGGGGCACGATCGGAGACCTGCTGCCCGTTCGCTTCGAAGGTGAACGGCAGCGGGAGCAGCCCAAGCTCGCGCTGGTGCTGGTCATCGACAAGTCGGGCTCGATGTCCTCCGAGGACAAGCTCGACCTGGTCAAGGAAGCCTCGCGCGCCACCGCCCGCACGCTCGATCCCAGCGACGAGATCGGGGTCATCGCGTTCGACTCGCGCCCGCACGTCATGGTGCGCCTGCAGCCGGCCAGCAACCGGATCCGCATCTCGGCCGACATTCGCCGGCTGACCTCGGGTGGAGGCACCAACGCCCTGCCCGCGCTTCGTGAAGCCTACCTGCAGCTCGCCGGCAGCAACGCGCTGGTCAAGCACGTCATCCTGCTCTCCGATGGACAGTCTCCCGAGAACGGCATCTCGGCCCTGCTGGGCGACATGCGCGACGCCGACATCACCGTCAGCTCGGTCGGCGTCGGCGCCGGCGCAGGCAAGGACCTGCTGCGACGCGTGGCCCGGCGCGGTCGCGGCCGCTTCTACTACAGCCATGACGGCACCGACGTGCCGCGCATCTTCTCTCGCGAGACCCGCGAGGTGACGCGCAACGCCGCCAAGGAGCTCGCGCTCTTCCCCCGCGTCGCCAAGAACGTGCAGGCGCTGCGCGGCATCGACTTCACCGGCGCCCCCGGCCTGCGCGGCATCGTCCCCGTCAAGCCCAAGGCCATGACCGAGACTCTGCTGCGCACGCACATGGGCGACCCGCTGCTCGTTCGCGGGCGACGGGGGCTGGGGCGCACCGCCGCCTTTGCAAGCGACGCCAAGGCCCGCTGGGCGGCGCCGTGGCTGGGCTGGGGCGGCTTTGCCAAGTTCTGGTCGCAGCTCGCTCGCGACACCATGCGGCAGGGCGCCACCTTGCTCGGCGGTGCCAGCATCGACATCAAGCCCGCGGCCGACACGGGCGCCTACGCGGTCTCGGTCGACGTCGACACCGCCCAGGGTTTTGCCAACGACCTGCAGGGCGAGATCGAAGTGCTCGACCCCGCCCGACCCGACGACGACCCGCTGCGCGTCGTGACCGTGCCGCTTCGACTCTCCGCACCCGGGCGCTACGTCGCGGACGTGGGCGACGTCGACGCGGGCCAGCGACTGGTCAAGGCCAAACTCTACGACGTCAGCCAAGAGCCGCGCCGCCTGGCTGCCGAAGCCGTCGCCCAGGTGTCGGTCCCCTATCCCGCCGAGCTCCTGCCCAGCAGCGCAGGCGACGATGCGTTCGTCGAGCAGCTCCCCGCGAGCTCGAGCGAGGGCAGCGTCACCGCCGTGCTCCAGACCGACGGTGACCCCGGTGGCCGCGAGCGCCAAAAGCCCTTGTGGCCCTACGTTCTGGCGTTCCTCGCCCTGCCCCTGCTCCTCGTCGACCTGCTGCTGCGCCGCATCTCGTTCGGCGCTCGCCAGCTCACCGTTTGAGGGTGCCGGCGACCCGGCCCCGTCTCGGCGAGGTGCTCAGATCCGTGTCGTCCCAGTCGAACCTTGCAGAGATGCACCACGTCAGGCTCATGCGCCGTTCGTGCATGACGCCACCGCCCACAACCGGATGGAATCCATCCGAAACGGTTGCACCGCCAGTCTGGGCGCTCCGCGCCGCATTGTGTGCGCAGTAGAACAGGTCCTCGGCGGCGACGATCTCGGCACGGGGCCGTACGGCTTCCTTCAGGAGCGCGACGTCGGTGTCGAGAAGCTCGAGCATGTCGATGACCAGCGCGGCGATGACCTCGTTCGTGATCATCCCGCCGGGAGGTGGCGCAGGCTCGGACCCCAGAACCCAAGCCAACGGCCACATGTTCTCCAGTCGCCACCCGATCGCAGACATGTGCTGATCGATGGCCGCCTGGTGCGGAAGCTCGAGAATCGCGCGTTCACTGGGCGTGATGGATGGCGCCAGGTCGTGACGCTCCAGTATGCATGTACCTGCTCCGCTGCGACGACAGGCTCTGGGCCCGATGCATAAAGGAACACGGCGTTGAGACTGAGCAGTCGCCGCACGAGTTCGTCGATGGGCCGGACATGGGCGTCTGGATTGGGCGGCTGCAGCGAACCCGCAACCACGAAGCCTTGCGGCTCGAGGACCGCAAGGCTGTCCGCCCGCAACTGCTCGCCCCTTCGTGGGGACGGCTTCGAGGCCTCCTCCACCGGGGCCGCCCCCGGGGCTCTCGGTGACGCCGGCGGCTGTCCCGGGAGCGAGGCCTCGAGGAACTCCCGTCGTGTCCATGACACGGCCGAGGCGTATCCCGGTCCTGGCACCGATGCTCACTTCATGCGCTGGCGGAGGTCGCGATGGTAGCGATGAAACGAGAGTCCTCGAACGCGTCCGGAGCCGTCAATCTGCGCAGCAGCGTGGCGTAGCGGCGAACCCGCGCTTCGTTTCCCAGGTCGAGCCGATTGTCCATGCAGAGCGCCGCGGCATGCGATCGCCGCATCCGCAGGACGCGACCGGTGCGCCACTGGGCGAGCCACACCATCGAACGTCGGCGTCGCCCCTACGAACGCCTCGACGATCCCCTCAGTTGCTTTTTGGCGTCGCCTTCGGGGTCGACACCATCGTCTCGAGCGCGGTGGACTCGAGCGCGTCCAGCTTGGTCGCAGCCTGATTGGCCTTGAGTTCGAGCTCCTTGACCTTCGCCTTGGCTCCCTCTCCTTTCGCCTTGGCCTGCTCGGCGGCCGCACGAGCCGCGGCGGCCTTTGCTTCGAAGCTCCACAGCTCCACGGCCGACGCGAGGACCTCGCTGTACTTTCGCTCGAACGACCCGGTTCCCAATGAGGCGCGGCACTGGCGGTATGCGTCGCGGTCCTCCCCTACGATACGGACCGCAACGCCTAGGCCCTCCGCGTACGAAGCTGCGAGTTTGGTGCTACTTGCGAGCTGCCTGGACGCTTCCTGAGACGCAGCTGCCTTCTCGACAGCGGCCTTCCTCGCGGCCGCGAGTGTCGACCGGGCGGCTTGGATCTTTGCCTTGGGCGCCTTCTCAGCCTGCAACTTCGCCAGCGCAGACACTGCGAGTTCAACCTGCGCCTTCGCGGACTGCGACGAGGCCTGGGCCGCCACAGCGGCTTTTCGATCCGTATCGGTTTGCGTCCGTGCCTGCGCGGCGCTCTCTTCGATGGATGTCGCGAACGCCACGCTGGCGTCTGCCATCGTCTTTTCCGAACCGCAGTCAGTTGGAAAGCCGTCCGGGCCGACGAGCGTGTCGTTGAGGTCCGCCTCGCAGAGTCGATACAACGCGAACTGCAAGAACAGCGTGCGCTCTCCCTTCTCGTGGAGACGCGCAACGGTCTCCCCGTACTCCAGGGCCGTCTCCGACGCGTACGTCCCGACGTCCGCGAGTGCGGCCTGCTGCTTGCGATTGGCCGCGAGCTGCAGCTCCACGGCTGCCTGAGCAGGAGGCGCGACGCAGATTCGGCGTGGCGGCTCGTCCGGCTCCTTGCTCGGCGGACGCTGAATGACGACCCCCCCATCCCCCGGATACGTGATGACGCCGTCCTGCGCTCGAATCTTGTTCCCGCATCCGCCCGCGAACAAGCTGAACGCAAGGCCCGGCAATAGAATGAATGGACATCGACGAGGCTGTAAACCCAACACGGTTCCGTAGTGACGCGGCGGCCCGAACCCGTCACACCTCGAGCCAGATCCTGCGAAGTGCGCCGCTGTTGGTCGGACCCGAGGCCAGCAGGGCCGTTGTTCCCGTCGGCGCTTCCTCACGGAGCCCTTTTTTTTTCCTGCCGGCCGGGATCATTTCGGCTGTGGCCCCGACGGTGGTGTCCGAGTCGATGCTTGGACCGCCGTCAGTCACCGTCACCGATGCCCTTGCCCAGGCGGCACGCAGCCTGGGTTGCCACGTCGGGTTTGGCGTCGGGGGAGCCGCCACTGGGCGCTTCGTCGCGTCCTTGAGCCGTTCGGGCGTCCGCATCGTTCATCCGCGGCACGAGAGTGCAGCTGGCTTCATGGCGGCCGAGTACAGCCTTGCCTCCAACCGACCCGCAGTGGTGTTCACCACGTCTGGGCCGGGCTTCTCGAACGCGATCACCGGGCTCGCAGCCGCTGCCTGGGAAGGCGCTCGCCTCGTCGCCATCGTGGGCAACACACCCAAAGCCACCCGAACCCGGCTCGCGTTCCAATCCACGACCCCGGCCCAGATGAACCTCCGTCGGTGGCTGCCGCCCGAGTTCCCGTTCGACTTGCTCGAGATCGATCGACCCGACGCCGTCCATACCGCCACGCAGGCCCTCCGCCGCGGGCTTCGGCGCTCCGGTGGCTACTTGGGGCTCGTGGCGCTGCCGACAGATGTACAAACGGCCGACACACGGCCTCCGTCGGTCCGTCAAACCAGCGAACGCCTCGACGTCCAAGCTGCCGTCGCCATCTGCCGAGACAGGCTTCATGGACGGCGCGTGGTCTGTTGGGTTGGCTATGAGGCGCGGCACGACCCCGAAGGTGTTCGCGCGCTCGTCCAGTCGCTGGGCGCCGCCGTGCTCGCCACGCCGCGAGGAAAAGGCATCGTCGATTGTCGGAGGGGGCGAGCGAGCGCTACGCCCGACGCTTCGCGGGCCTCGACGTCCAATAGACCGTGCGACACTTCGGCCCATGGCGACCTTCATCGCGCTGCTGCGCGGGATCAACGTCGGCGGCAATCACAAGCTGCCGATGGCCGCGCTGCGCGAGCAGTTCGCTGCCGTCGGCGCGTCGCAGGTCCGGACGTACATTCAAAGCGGCAACGTCGTGTTCGAGGCACCGATGCGGCGCGGGCCGGCGCTGTGCCGCGAGACCGCCGAAGCGCTCGAGGCCACATTCGGCTTTCCCACGCCCATTGTCGTCCGAACCGCGAAGGCCTGGGCGGCGCTGAAGGCAGAGAACCCGTTCGCAGACGAAGCGGCGGCCAATCCCAAATCGGTCCACGCGATGCTTCTAGACCGGGCCCCGAGCCCTAAAGCCCGGGCTGCGTTCACTCCGGACTGCCGCTTTGGCGAACGAGTGCACCTGGCGAAAGATGCGCTCTACGTGCACTTCCCCAAGGGGACCGCCCGATCGAAGGTAACGACCCGCACGGTCGATGCAGCCTTGCAGCGCCTCAGCACCAGCCGCAACTGGGGAACCGTGGAAACGCTCGCGTCCTTGATGGCAGGCCTACCTGCGCGGTGACTGCTACGCTGCGCGCATGCTTGGTTTGACGCGGCCGATGCTGGCGCTGTGCCTGGCCTCTGCCTGCACCGCGGACGCCCCCGCGCCGCCCCCGGGCGAAACCGGGGCCGCGACCACACAGGACTCGACGACGTCCGAAACCGAGGCACCCGTCGGCACGTTCGTGGGGCTGCAGTTCGAGGAGCTCGAGGCCGAGGGCGACTGGGGCATGGTCACCGATGCCCGCTTCATCCCCGGGACGGACCAACTCCTCGTGCTGGAGAAGTCCGGTCGAGTTGGGCACCTGCGCCTCGACGGCGATCGCCTCGTGCTGCTGGGCAGCTTCGTCGTCAACGACGTCTACTCCGTCCTCGACTGCGGGCTCATCTCGCTCGCGCTCGACCCCGACTTTGCGACGAACGGCCTTCTGTACATCGGGCTGTGCAGCTCCGAGCAGAACAGCGATATCCGTCGGTACACCCTCGACACCGCCAACCATGCCCGCGCGCCGCAAACCGAGGCCCTGATCCTTCGCGTCGGCGACCCCGAGGCGCCCAAGCCCTGGCACAACGTCGGCTCGATCGGCTTCGACCCCGACGGCACGATGTGGGCATTGTTCGGCGACAAGAAGGTGATCGCCAACGGGCAAGCCGTCGATACCCCCCTGTCCTCGTTGGTCCGGCTCGTACCGAACCGTGAACCCGCAGGCGCCGGCTACACGGTTCCGCAGGGCAATGCCTTCGCAGAGGAGGCGGACGGGCACCCCCTGATCTACGCGACGGGCCTTCGCTCGCCCTGGAAGGGGCTGCGGGACAGCACAGGGCGCTACTGGTTCGGCGACGTCGGGGCCAACGGCTTCGAGGAAATCAACGTCATCACCGCCGCGGGGCAGAACTTCGGGTGGCCGCTGGCAGAAGGCGCCTGCGCCGACGATTGTGAGGGGCTGGTCGATCCGCTCACGACGTGGGCACACGATTCGGTCAGTCGCTATGCCGCCGAAGACCCCGACGCTGTCCCAACAAATGCCCGGGTCGCCTACGTTGCGCTCGAACTGGAAGCTGTAGACAACGACCCCTATCACGGTGCGCTCGACCAGACGATCGTGTTCGGCGACTACTGTCAGGGGTGGGTTCGCGGCGCGCGGCTCGGCGACGACGGCACCCTCGTCGACGACCGGCACCTCGGACATCTGCACGTACCCAGCGCATGGACGCGCGGTCGTGACGGCTTCGTCTACGCCGCCACGTTTGGAAAGTGCGAAACGCCGAGCATCGACGAAGACGACCCTCCCACCAGCCGGTTCGTGCGGGCCGTCCCGGTATTCGAGTGAGTCCGGTCCGTGCGATGCTCCGGGCGTGAAGCGTCTTCTCGCCTCCGCCCTGCTCCTCGCCCTCGTCGGGTGTGACCGTCCGGCGCCGCTGCCGGCGACCGAGGCCGCCGCGCCACCGCCGGCGGCCTCGGC
>CAYSPB010000381.1:0-7762 GCA_964432695.1 uncultured Nannocystaceae bacterium | reverse complement strand
GGTTCCGATGTTGACGTGCGGCTTTTCGCGAACGAACTTCTCTTTGGACATCTTCTTGACCCTTGCGTATGCGGGGAGGAGTTTGAAAATCGGGTGCCTCGAGGAAAGGAGGCGGAAGGAACTCGTGAGGCGTTCAGTAGCCTCGGATGCGGGTGACGACCTCTTCTTGGATGGAGGCGGAAACTTCAGCGTTGTGGCTGAACCGCATCGTGTAATTCGCCCGGCCCTGGGTGGCCGAGCGCAGCGCAGTAGCATATCCAACCAGCTGTGCCAAGGGCACTTCGGCGCGCACCGTCTGTGCGTTCGCGCTACCGGGGATGGGCTCCATGCCGATCACCCGACCTCGGCGCCCACTGAGGTCGGAGTTCACGTTGCCCGTGAAGTCGTTGGGCGTGGCGACATCGACCGCCATCACCGGCTCGAGCAGCCGTGGGGTGGCAGCCTCCATGCCCTCGCTGAACGCCATGGCGGCGGCGGCCTTGAAGGAGCCTTCGGAACTGTCGGACTCGTCGAAGGCGGCGTCGACCAGGGTGACGCTCATGTCTTCGATGGGGAAGCCCAGCAGCGGGCCTCGGGTGAAGCTGTCACCGATGGCCTCCTCGACCGCAGCGACGAAGTTCTGCGGGATATAGGGTTTGCCGTCGGGGGTCTCGGGGAGCGCTGCGCTGAACGTGTTGCCAGCACCACGCTCGAGGGGCGCGAGCTCCAGGCTCACCTTGGCGTACTGGCGCTTGCCGCCGATCTCCCGATCGTACTCGAGTTCCTTGCGGAGCGGGACACCGATCGTTTCCCGGTACGCGACCTGTGGCTTGCCCACGCGAACATCGAGCTTGTACTCGCGCAACAGACGGTCGATGAGGACCTCGAGGTGAAGCTCGCCCTGGCCGCAGACCAGCGTCTGTCCCGAGTCCTTATCCTCACGAACCTTGAAGCTCGGGTCTTCGCGCATGAACCGCGCGAGCGCCTCATCGAGGTCTTTTTGATCGCCAGCGGTGTTCGGCTCGATGGAGCGAAAAATGACGGGCTCTGGGATCTCCATGCCCGCGAGGACCACCCGCTCTTTGTCCGACGCGGCGAGCAGGGTATCGCCGGTGCCCGTGAACTTGAATCCGACCGCAGCGACAATGTCCCCAACAGACACCTCATCGCATTCGGTGGTCTTGTTCGCGTGAATCTGAAGCAGGCGCTGGACCTTCTCCTTGCGCTTACGCGTGGCGTTCTGAAGCGCTTCGCGAGCCTTCAGCGTGCCGGAGTAGACACGGAAAAAGACCAACGCCCCGCGGTGAGGGTCGTGAATGACCTTGAACGCCAGGGCGAGGAAGGGATCCGTAGGGGTAGGACGACGGACGACCGCTTCGCCCTTTTCAGTCTCGGCCTCGACCGGTTTGAGGTCGAGCGGGGACGGCAGGTACTCGATGATTGCGTCGAGCAGCGGCTGCACGCCCTTGTTGCGCAGGGACGACCCGCACAGGACGGGAAAGCCCTTGAGCTCGAGGGTGGCGCGGCGGAGAGCAGCCTTGAGAGCGTCGGTGCCGATGCTGGCGCCTTCGTCCTCGAGGTACATCTCCATGATCTCCTCGTCGACTTCTCCCAGGGCTTCGATCAGCGTCGTGCGAGCCTCGGTGGCTTCGGCAAACAACGCCGCGTCGATCTCCTCGGTGAGCGGCGTTCGCTCGACGGTTTCGCCCGCCTCCCCAACATTGTGCAGGACCTGCATCTCGATGAGGTCGACGACACCGCTGAAGTCGTTCTCGGCCCCAATCGGCAGCTGAATGATGAGCGGGTGCGCGTCGAGGCGCTCCTTGAGGCTGTCGATCGTGATCGAAAGCTTCGCGCCGACCTTGTCGAACTTGTTGATGAAGACGATGCGAGGGACGCCGTATCGCGTCGCCTGCCGCCACACCGTTTCCGATTGAGACTCGACACCCGCGGCGGCATCGAATACGGCGACCGCACCGTCCAGAACACGAAGCGCCCGCTCCACTTCGACGGTGAAGTCGACGTGGCCGGGCGTATCGATGATGTTGATGCGGTGGTCGTTCCAGTGACAGGTGGTTGCTGCCGACTGGATGGTGATACCCCGCTCCTGCTCCTGGACCATGTAGTCCATCGTCGCGGCGCCGTCGTCCACTTCGCCGATGCGATGGGAGCGGCCCGTGTAGAAGAGGATCCGCTCGGTCGTGGTCGTTTTGCCGGCGTCGACATGGGCCATGATGCCGATGTCGCGGGTTGCGGCGATGGTGTTGTTGTCGACCATGACGGAGTGAAGAGCGTGAGAGAGACGGATGCACCGAGTGGGCCGCGTTCTGTCGCCATCCGTCTCCAACCTGCTGGCGGAGGGGGTGTGGCGTCGAAGGGCCCTGGTGGACGAGCGAGGCTCGTCGCGGCGTCGGCTGCTGCACGGTGTTGGTGGTGGCCCGAGTGAAGAGGGGCAGCCCCGTGCAGGGCGTCGGCAAGAGTGCTTGAAGAAGCGTTAGCGCAAGGAGTCGTCTCCAAAGTGGATCCCACACCTACATGGGTGCAGGGGCCGCGAGTATAGACAGTTCCCAGGGAACATCAACCTCGATTTTCCCCAGTCGTCTTCCGGACAGTAGGGGCCAGATGACGAGCAAACGGGGCGTAACTGGGGATCTGTCGGTCGTTCGCGGATCCGGCGCAACGCTCGGCCGAGGGACCGGATCGAGAGATCAGCCTGCGCGGATCTGCGCGGTCGGAAGGCTCGGAGACCCCTGCCCGACCGCGTTCGCGCCTTTGGTCTTTCCCGGCGAAAACCCAACCAACGCAAAAGCGGCGGCTCCCGTGGGGATGCCGCCGCTTCCTTCGCAGTACTCGAGAACGTGAAGCGCTTTACCAGCGGTAGTGCGCGAAGGCCTTGTTCGATTCGGCCATCTTGTGGATGTCTTCGCGCTTCTTCACCGCGGAGCCGCGGTTCTGAGCTGCGTCGAGCATCTCGTTGGCCAGCTTCTCGCGCATGGTCTTCTCGGGGCGAGCCCGCGAAGCGGAGATGAGCCAGCGGTAGGCGAGCGTTTGGCTGCGCTCGGGACGGACCTCGACCGGCACCTGGTAGTTCGAGCCACCGACGCGGCGAGCACGGACCTCAAGGCGAGGGCGGGTATTGGCGACGGCCTTTTCGAAGACCTTCACCGGATCGTCCTTGGTCTTCTCCGAGATGATCTCGAAGGCACCGAAGACGATTTTCTCGGCGACGCTCTTCTTGCCGTCGAGCATGATGCCGTTGATGAACTTGGCGATCTGGCGGTTCACGTCGGCGGGGTGATCCGTGTAGCGGATCTCCAAGACCGGACGCTCTTTGCGGTTGACCTGTTTGCGGGACATCGTGAGTTCCTACGTCGGAGGCTTACTTGGGCCGCTTGGTGCCGTACTTGGAACGACGCTGACGGCGTCCCTGGACGCCCGTGGTGTCGAGCGTGCCGCGAATGACGTGGTAGCGAACACCGGGCAGGTCTTTGACTCGGCCGCCGCGGATCAGGACCATCGAGTGCTCCTGAAGGTTGTGACCTTCACCGGGGATGTAGCTGGTCACTTCCATCCCGTTGGTGAGACGCACGCGCGCAACCTTGCGAAGGGCCGAGTTCGGCTTCTTCGGGGTGCTGGTGTACACGCGAACGCAAACACCACGCTTCTGCGGGCACTCTTTGAGGGCAGGCGCCGTCTTTTTGGCGAACTGGCGCTGACGTCCTTTCCGGACGAGTTGCTGAATGGTGGGCATGAGGAGCCGAGTCCTTGGTACGTTCTCGGAGCAACACCGCGCGATGCGGCAGGTGCTCAAAAATGCGAAGGCCTCGCACAAGGGCGAGGGGCGGCCGAGTATAGACGGAACGGCTCCGGGATCAAGCGGAGTTCGCAAGTCGCCGTCGGCCCCTGCTCACGCGCCCGTCTGAGCACGGCCTTCCTTATAGATGGGTGCTCCGGGGCGAGGACAGCGGGGCGCGGTGCGCGAAAAGGCGCGCCACGCCGGTGGATTCTCCGCCTGAGCAGTTTGCGCGACGCGCGATCTCTCCTGGCCCTCCACATCGTCGCAGCATCGCCCGATTGCTTCCGTAGTACCCTTGTAGGCACAGATGGGTCGATTGTGGGGGACTCCGGGAGGTCCGCGATGCAGTGCGGTGCTGCTCGCGGCTGTTGTGGGCTGTGCCGGAGGCGAGAGCGATTCGATCGGCCTGGGGTTGAGCGCTGGCGTGCCAGGCGGAGGCGTCGGAGACGATACGACCTCCGGCGGGCCCGAAACTGCCTCGCGGACGGACGGTGACCCGACCTCCGACCCGACGCAAACGGCATCGACCGAAGCCACCGATCCCGATGGTTCGGACACCGACGATCCGACGACCGCCGCCTCTGCCAGCGGCTCCGAAACCGGCGATGCGACGACGGGCCCGGTCCTCGACTGCATGTTCGCCGAGATGTGCGACGACGGAAATCCGTGCACCGAGGACAACTGTCTCAACAGCGTCTGCGTGAACGAGCCCGTCACGTGCGATGATGGCATCGTATGCACGCTTGACGCCTGCGACCCGGCGACGGGCGCGTGCAGCAATGCCCCCGACGACGCCGCGTGTTCCGACGCCGATCTTTGCAACGGCGCCGAGACCTGCCAAGTCGACCTCGGCTGCGTGCCCGGCACGGCGGTCACCTGCGCCGACGCCGACGTGTGCACCGCCGATGCGTGCGTGCCCGCGACGGGTCTGTGCGAGTTCGACACCATCGAGGCGTGCGCCGGAGGTGACGGGTGTTGCCCGATCGGCTGTTCGGTCGCGGCGGACAACGACTGCACGTGTTCCAACCTCGCACTCGGGGCCACCGCCTCGAGCTCTGGCGGCGGCTCCGACGGCACGGGATACGGACCGGCCAACTGGGTTGATGGTGCGCCTGAGTCGAGCTGTAACGCCGACTGTACCCAATGCTTCGGCTGGATTCAGAACGGCTCCAGCCCCACAGGGGCGTGGATGCAGCTCGACTTTGGCAGCGACCAGCTCGTGGGCTCGATGTTCGTCGATTCGATCGCGCCCGGCGGCTGCTCGGGGGCTGACCGAGCCATCGCGGGAGGCACGGTCCAATACTGGTCAGCAGGGGCCTGGGTGACCGCCGCGACCTTCGCGGGCGAGTCCGGGGACCTCTCATTCAGCTTCGATCCGCCGTTCACGACGTCCCGGATCCGAATCAACAACGTCGTCACACCCGCGGGGGGGTCGAACTCCCTCGCGTTCGAGTGGTACGTCTATCAGCCACTCGGCTGCACCCCCTGAGGAGACGTCCGCCTTTGCACACCGACCAAGACCTGCTCGACCGGCTCATCGCAATCGTCGAACGCGGCGACGACCAAGAGCTCCAGCGGGTGTGCCTGGAACATCGCCTCGACATCGAGCGAGACTTCAAGGGCTGGAAGACCGTGCCCCCTGCGTGGCGCGAAGATCGGGACTCACTCGATCGCTACGTCGCAGGTTTACTGGGCATCGCGCGATTCTTCGCTGACGGCCTCGGCCGTCCCGAGCTTCTCGACCACCTCATGGGTCGCGACCGTGCGGAGAGCGAGAGCAGCCCGCTCGACCGCTGGCACGACGGACTCGAGAACGCGCAGAAGCACATCGACGCCGGCGAGTATCGCGATGCCGCGCGACTGCTGCAGGCGATCGCGGACGAGACCGAGGGCGTGCGAGGCAGCTGGGTCGACGAATACCTGCCGGTCACCCTCGGCATGCTCGGCGGGGCGTACTTCAACGCCGGCCTCGTCGAGCGAGCGTCGGAGCCCACCGCAAAGGCCCTCTCGTTGTGCCAGGAAACGGGTGACGACGAAGGCGTCGTCGCCTACCTCACCAACCTGCACGAGATCCGTCGGTACCTCGGAGAATCGTCCGATGCCGCCACGCTTGCACGGGAGCTGGCCGACTGCATCGAAGCCAACGACCCCAGTCGCGCCATGCGGATGCGGACGCGAGCCCGGCTCCTCGACGCGGGTGAGCCGGCGCTCCGGGTCGTCGTTCTGTCCCCCAAGGACAAAACCCCGATCGAACTCGATCAGCTCGATCAGCTCGATCCGCTCGACGAAGACGACGATACGCTGCTCGGTGGTCTTCAGTTCGCCTTCGAGCGCAACCGCGTGACCCTGGCCTGCTGCGGCAACCTGCTCGCAGCCGGACGCGAGCACGCCACGCGGGGGCGTCTCGCCGAGGCCGTGACGGCCTTCGAGGAGGCGGCTGGAGTCGACCGATGGACGCCCGATGCACCGTACCTGCGTGGACTCGCGCTCGCCGAGATGGGCCGCTTCGGCGACGCCCTCGCCGCGTACGACCGCGTCGGTGAACTCGCACCGGGCTGGCACCGGGTCGAAGAGGACCGCGCTCTCGTCGCGCAGATCGCCGGTGGCACGCTCGACCCCGACGCACTGACGATCGTCCGCGAAATCGAGGACGGACCACGACCGCCCCGGGCGAAGATCGCGGTCGGCCTCAACGCGCTCGAGCGCTTTGGCGACCTCGCCCGCCTGCACTTCGCCCTCGGCCGCGCATACTGGTCGGTCGACGAGCATCAAGAGGCGCGCGATGCCTGGCACCGTGCACTCGAGCGCGCCGACAACGACAGCATCAAGACGCGTGCACTCGCCGAGCTGGGCGCCACGGGGCTCGACCACGACGAGGGCGTCCGCTTCCTGCACCAGGCGATCGACGTCGACGGCGAGCTGGTCGCAACCGCCATGGCCCGCGTTCTGCTCTACCTGCGTCCCAAGGCGACGCACTAACGCACCGCAGCGCTCCGGCGGACCGCAAAGGTCTCGGCGCGTTACTCTGCGCCCGATGCGGGTTGCGACCATCAACTGCGGTAGCTCTTCCCTCAAGGCCGACGTCCTCGACACCGCGGTCGGCACCCGGCTGGCCCGGGTTCGCGTGCAGCGACTCGGGACACCCGAGGCGAGCGTGCAGTGGGACGACGAGCAGCCTGCCTCACTCGGGGCAGGCTCCCTGGCCGACGTCTTGGCTGACGTCCTGCCGAGGCTGGTGGAGCGCGGCGGCGGTGTAGCGGCGGTCGGACACCGCGTCGTGCATGGCGGTCCGCGGTTCGTCGCTCCGACCCTGCTCGATGACGCGGCGGTGGCCGACATCGAGGCCCTCACTCCGCTGGCGCCGCTTCACAATCCCGCAAACCTCGCCGGCATCGTGGCCGCCCGCGCCGCGTGCCCGGACGTGCCCCACGTCGCGGTATTCGACACGGCCTTCCACGCCACCCTCCCCTCGCGCGCCCGACACTACGCGGTGGACCGCGAGGCCGCGCCCGGCATCCGACGCTACGGCTTTCACGGCACCAGTCATGGCTATGTCGCACAGCGCGCGGCCGACTTTCTCGACACGGCGCTCGAGAACCTCCGCATCATCACCTGCCACCTCGGCAGCGGCGCGAGCGTATGCGCCGTGGAGAACGGGCGCAGCGTCGAGACCAGCATGGGCATGACGCCGCTCGAAGGCCTCGTGATGGGTACGCGCTGCGGCGATCTCGATCCGGGCGTCGTTTTGCAGCTTCTCCGCGAAGGCCGCTCCGTGGACGAGGTCGATGCGTTGCTCAACCGGGGGAGTGGACTCGCCGGCGTGTCTGGGACCGGAGGCGATCTGCGAGACATCGAGGCCAAGGCCGCGGACGGGGACGAGCGATGCCGCCTCGCGCTCAAGCTCTTCGCCCACCGCCTGCGCAAGTACATCGGCGCCTACGCGGCCACGATGGGCGGCGTGGATGCGATCGTATTCACCGCGGGCAT
>CAYSPB010000380.1:0-7813 GCA_964432695.1 uncultured Nannocystaceae bacterium | reverse complement strand
CTCCGCCTCGATCGCGACGGGGACCAGCACCGTCACCGGCGGCGACTTCACGTTCACCGAGATCCGCCATGAAGCCACGGTCAGCGCGGCGTCGGTGCTCGACGACTGGCAGCTGGGGACGTTTTTTCGGTACTCGACCGAGACCGATTGGCAGTCGCGCAGCCTCGGCGCGCGTGTCGGCCGAGACTTGCTGCAGCGCACGGTGAACCTGTCGCTGTCGTATGCGTTCAACTTCGACCGGGTCTATCGCATCTTCGATGGCCAAGGGCGGCGGCTGCCATGGTGCGGCGGGAGCGTGGAGCCACGGTGCTCCGACGGGGGCTTCGGCGACGGCTCCAACCTGCTGCGCACCCACTACCTCTCGGCGGGCTACTCCCACGTCCTCACGCGAAACCTGCTCTCGTTGTTCACGGTCGAGTACGCCAACGCGAACGGTCCGATGGACAACCCGTATCGCGGCGAGCAGATCCCCGGCATCGAGTTCGAGGCGCACCCCCTCGAGCGCAACCGTCTCACGCTGTTCGGGTCGCTGCGCTACTTCCTGCCGAAGGCGAAAACGACGCTTGAGCCCCGCTACCGTTTCTACGCCGACGACTGGGGCATCCGAGCCCACACGATCGACCCCCGCGTGCACGTGCGGGTGGCCCCGAACGTTCGCCTGCGGTTCCGATACCGGTTCTACGCACAGTCCGAAGCGTTCTTTTTTCGGGACGACATGCAGTATCAGGAGAGCGATGCGGCATGCTCCCGCGCCACGCCGGACGGCTGCGCGAGCGCTGACGTGAAGATCGACGATTGGCGCTCCCATACGGGCGGCGTTCAGCTAACCTACGGGCTGGATGGACTTGCCGCGAAGACCGGCCAGGCCTGGCTCGAAGGCGCTTGGCTGCAAGCGACGTACAACTACGTCCACCAGACCAACCGGTTCGGCCCCATCCGCGCGCTCGGCAGCCTCGCGTACTCGATGGCGTTCTGACGCGCTGGTCCTCGGCCTTGCGGCGCTGTGCAGCTGTTCGACACCCTCCGGCAGACCGGACGGAAACGCGGACGGCGGCGCGAGCGTGGCGGCGATGGTGGCCGCCCGCGACGGACTCGAACTCGATGAGGCCACGCAGTACGTCGCCGACGTCGATCGGTTGGTGGCCGCGGCCGAGGCCGAGCAGGCGAAGCTGGCCGATCCACCGCCGCTGGTGACCGCCGCACGCGACCGATTCCTTCGTCGCGCGGCGCTGGGGCGGACGTGGCTGCACGACGTCTTCGAGCCCGAGCACACCGCAGCCGACATTGCGCTCGACCACCCGGTCATGGAGAAGGCGATGCGCTCGCCCACCAACATCCGGCCCAAGCTGTACATGCTGTGTCAGCTCGTCGCCGTGCCCAGCGGCTTCGAGGACGACCGCGACGGCATGTTTGCCAAGGCGGCCGAGTCAGCGTGGAAGGCCACGGCCAAGGCCCGCATCGAGCCGGTCGAGGCGCGACTTCGTCGCTACATTCGCCCCGAGGACCCGCAGTCGTGTCGCTTGATGGGCAAGATGCTCCGCTTCGTCGACAAGGATGCCGACGGGGTCAAACTGCGCGTCGAGTCCAAGGCGTGGGACCTCGACGCCTGCGCCAAGCGCGATGCCGACGGCAGCTGTGCAGAGCCGCAGTGGGCCCCCGAATGGGTCGAGAACATCGACGGACACACCGAACCCGGCTTCCTGCCGCTGTTCGAAACCCGCTTCGGCTACCATCTCGTCTTTCTGATCGAGGTCCTCGACGCCGCACCCAAGGACGACCCCGCAACGATGCAGGCCACGCGTGAAGCAGCGCTGGACGCCTGGCGGGCGGCCGAGTTCGATGCCACGCTGGATCGCCTTCGCAAGAAGCGGGCGGTGAAGCTCGCGAACCCCGGTGGGAGCGCTCCATGATCCACGCCTCGCGAACCTCGCGGGCCGTGCAGTCGTGCTTGGGTACCGAGTTCGGGCTGGCACTGCAGACGATGGTCGTCGGCACTCCAGGCGCCGTCGCGGCCGTGGTCAGCGACGACGAAGGTGACGCGATCGACTACGCGCACGACCCCGAGGAAATGGATGCGCTCGACGTCCAGCTGCTCGCCGCGCAAATCAGCCAGTCGTTGTTTCGCGTCGACGGTACGGCATCGAACTTCGGCCTGGACGCTCCAGTGCTCCTGCTCGAGACGTCTCGGTATGGCTTGGTCGCAAGTCCGGTTGCAGACGACTACGTGGTCGCCATGCTGATGGAGCGGCGCGCCAACATGGGCCGGGCCTTTGATTGCTTTCGGCAAGGCCGGCACACCCTGCACGGACTGCTGCGCTGACGGCCCTGGTAGGCTGCCGACCATGGACACGCCCTCCCCCAGCGCGCTGAGCTCGGGTCGCGGCGTGGCGCTGAAGCTGGCCGTGTCCGTGCTGCTCGCAGGCGCATTCGTGTGGGCGCTGAGCCCGTACCTCGACACGATGCCGCCGGACCTCGACGTCTCGGCCACCGTCATCGTCGGCTACCTCGCCACACTGCTGCCGTACCACCTCCTGCGTGCAGGCCGTTGGGAGCTGCTGCTGCGCCCGCTGGGGGAGTCGCTGCCGCCGCGGCGCGAGCTGCTGCGCATCGGGCTGGCGGGCTACATGTGGATCGCGCTCATGCCGTTTCGGCTCGGTGAGTTCGCACGACCGATGTTCCTCGCGCAGCGCAGCGACGTTCGGGTGTCGCAGTCGCTCGGCACGGTCGCCATCGAGCGCGCCGTCGATGGCGTGATGGTGTGCGCGCTGTTCTTCATCGGCATGGCGGGCGCAACGCCCGAGGGCGATACCGAGCTCCTCTACCTGGCCAGCTATGGCGTGATGAGCGCATTCGGCGTCGCACTCGCCGGCATGCTCGCCGCTGCCCGCTGGCCCGGATACGTCGCGTCGCTCGCGGACCGCGGCATCCGCTGGGCCTCGCCCCGTTTGGCCGCATGGGCCCACGATACGGTGCACGGCGTCGCGGATGGCTTTGCGGCACTACCCAACGTGGGTGCGATCGCCGGTTTTCTCGCGGCGACCGCCGGGTACTGGACCGCAAACGCCGCTGGGATGTGGCTGCTCGCGCAGGGCTGCGGGCTCGACCTCTCCCTGGGCGAGGCCGTCGCAACGCTCGCCATCATGAACCTTGCGTTGTTGGTGCCTGGCGGCCCCGCCCAGCTCGGCGTCTTTCAATCGGGGGTCGCGCTCGCGCTCCATCTGTTCGCGTCGGCTGATCTCGTCCACGCAGCAGGCTCGAAGTTCGCGTTTTTTCTGTATGTTTGCCAGCTCGGCACCATCGTCGCGTTCGGACTCGCGTCGCAGTGGAGCTTGTCGCTCGACTGGCGCGCCGCGCTCCGAGGCCCCGGAAAAAAGTAAACCGGCTTTCCAGATTTTCACTGACTTGAGGTGTCCAACCCACGGCTTGGCACACATGAGTCATCGAAAGCGGACGAGGGGGACATGGGGCGCCGCGATGGCTGCGCTGGCGGTGAGCGGGTGCGGCGATAGCTTCGTCGGCGCCGAAGACACCGACGGAAGCCCGGACGGGATCGTCACGGTCAGCGCGACCGAGGGCGAGTCCGATCCGACGGAGGCGCCGACCGGGAACGCCGACGACGGCAACGGCGGTACCGCGCAGACCGGGACCGACACGGCCGACGCCGACTCCAACGGCTCGGACACCGAAGGCGACGGCGACACCGAAGAGGGCAGCGCGTGCCCGGGCGCAGAGAATGCATGCGGCGGGTGCGAAGACCTTCCCCAAGCCGTCGGCGAAGCGTGCAACGGCTGTGAGGGCCTGTCGTGGACTTGCGACGGAGCCGATGCGGTCGTGTGCGACGGCTTCGATCCGCAAGCCGAGTCGTTCTGGCCCGACGAGGACGAGGACGGGTATGGCGACGCGAACGACCCGGGCATCGAGACCTGCGAGGGGTCGCCCGAAGGCTGGGTCGACAACGACAACGACTGCGACGACACCAACCCCGACGTCAACCCAGAGGGGGTCGAGGTGTGCAACGGGCTCGACGATCAATGCGATGGCAACATCGACGAGGCACCGACCGAGTTCTGCGACGACGTATGCTGCAGCTTCGAGCTGTTCTGCGACGGCACCGCCTGCGTCCCCAAATGCGAAGACGGAGACATTTGCGGCGAAAACCTCGACGAGTGCTGCGGCGCAGGTGAGGTCTGCTTCGCCAACTCGTGCGTGACTCCCGGTGATGACTGCGAGTTCACCGAGGAGTGTCCCGTTGGCCAGATCTGCGCGCAGTCCACCGGCCAGTGCGTGCCCGAGGACGCCGCGCCCGAGTGCGAGTTCATCCCGCCCGTCGGCGAGTTCGACCCCGAGATCGGCGGGCAGTGGACCGATGCGGACACCACGGTCGACACCAACCGCGACGACGTCGTCGCGACGCCCATCGTCTTGAACCTCACCGACGACAACGACGATGGCTTCACGAACAACGACGACATCCCGGACATCGCGTTCCTAACCTACGACCGGCAAGCCGACGGCTGCTGCAACCGTCGCGCGACGTTGCGCATCGTGAGCGGTCAACCCGAAGCCGACGGCAGCATGCTCGAGCTCGGCACGATCAACGAGGACCTGCTCACCGACGGCTATCGCCTGACGAACGATGCCGGCATCGCGGCGGCAGACCTCGACGGAGACGGCGTCCCCGAGCTGGTCGCCAACACCCTCAACAGCAGCAACCAGCCCCAGGGCACCGCCGCATTCCGGCGGGACGCGGACGACGGTAGCGCGTGGTCGCTGATGTGGTTCAACCAGACCTACCCGACCTGGAACGTGCACACCCGCGGCGGCCCCGTCGCTTCGATCGCCGACCTCGACGCAGACGGCAGCCCGGAGGTGGTCGTCGGCAACGTTGCGATCAACGGACAGACCGGCGACCTGCTCTGGGATGGCAACGACGCCGACCTGCCGATGGACGCGGGCCCACGCGGCGTCGGGAACAACGGTTTCTTGGGGCCCACGTCGGCCGTGGCGGACGTCGACCTCGACGGCAACCTCGAGGTCGCCGCTGGAAACACGCTCTATGACGCCGACGGTACGATCCTGTGGAGCTTCGAGTACACGAGCTCCAACAGCACCTGCGGCGGCAACATCCCCTGCGACGGCTTCAACGCGATCGCCAACTTCGACGACGACGACGAGGGGGAAATCGTGATCATTCGTCTCGGTGAGGTTTTCGTGCTCGACACCGACGGCACCGAGCTCCATCGCGTGGTCTTGCCGATCGACAACTGTTCGTTCAACGAGTCGGGGCCGCCGACCGTCGCGGACTTCGACGGCGACGGTCAGCCCGAGATCGGGACCGCCTCGGCGGACTTCTACGTGGTGGCTGATCCGCTCGAGTGCACCGGGCCGATGCTGCCGGACGAATGCGCCAGCGAGGGCATTCTGTGGCAGACCGCCAACCAGGACTGCAGCTCACGGGTGACGGCATCCAGCGTGTTCGACTTCGAAGGCGACGGGAACGCCGAGGTCGTCTACGCGGACGAAGTCGACCTGCTCATTCTCGATGGTCGAGACGGCTCCAACATTCGGACCCTCGGTCCGCACGACAGCCACACTCGCATCGAGATGCCCGTGATCGCGGACGTCGACAACGACGGCAACGCTGAGATCGTCGTCGGGGAGAACAGCGCCGAGGAGGGAATCGTGGTCTGGGAGGACACCTCGGACAACTGGGTCCGTACCCGGCGGGTTTGGAACCAGCACGCGTACGCGATCACCCACATCACCGAGGACGGCGACGTGCCGGCGGCGATGGAGGTGAACTGGCTGAACGAGCGGTACAACAACTTCCGGCAGAACGTGCAGCCAGACGGGCTGTTCGCGGCACCCGACGCGGTGCTCGGCGGCAACATCTGCACGCCGACGCAGTCTGGCGGTGCCTGGTCGGTGGAGCTGTCAGTCTTGGTGCGCAACGAAGGAGCGCTGACCATTCCCGCGGGCACGGATGTCGCCATCCAGCTCGACGACGGCACGCCGCTGCTCGACACGCAGACCACCATCGCGCTCGCGCCCGGCCAGTTCGAGGTGCTCAACCTCGACATCCCTCTGCCCGAAGGCATCGTGCCTCCGGTCACGGTGCAGGCCATCGTCGACCCCACCGACGAGGACTCTCCGGCCGGAGACATGAACGAGTGCAACGAAGACAACAACGTGCTCGATACGCTCTGCGCACAGCCGGCGTGAGCAGAGCGCCCACCGGCCCGCGCTCCACCTGGTATCCTCGAGGTATGGGTTGGCTGCGCGGGCTCGGTCTGGCTTGGCTGTTGCTGCAAGCCGGCTGTCTGCTGACGCTCGACGAGGACATCTCCTGCGGTGACGACTACGTCGACCGAGCTGCGGGAGAGCAGTGTGAGCCAGGCCGCGCGTCCACCTACGCTGACGCTTGCCGAACGGTGCTGGGCATCGACCGTCCCGGCGCGTGCGCACCGGCGACCTGTACGTACGACCTCAGCGTGTGTACGCCCGAGTGCGGCAACGGTCAGCTCGACGACGGCGAGGAGTGCGACATCGGTGGACCGGCGCCCGAACCCGAAGGCGACAACTTCGGCATTCCCGGTGTGGCCTGTTCGTCCCTGCCCCCGCTCGATGGCGGCCAAGACTACACCCGCGGTCGCGCGACCGAGTGCACCGATGCATGCCTGTGGAATCGCGCCTCGTGTACCCGCTGCGGCGATGGCAGCGTACAGACAGGCACCGAAGTTTGTGACGGCACCGTGGTCGACCACGATGCCGTCGAGGCGTTCTGCCTGGGCGCCTGCGTCCCGCCGGGCGTCGACCCCCGGCCGGCATCCGTCAGCTGTGCGGCCCGATGTGCCGACGACTGCCTGGGCTACATCGCGGCAGAGACGGGCCTGAGCTGCTGCATTCCGAACGGGTCGCTCGTCAGCGCACACTTGCCGTGCTGCGGCGTGGTGGACGGCACCCGGTGCGGTCCCGTCCTTGGCGGCGAGTAGTCTCTCAACCGTCCTCGTCGCCGGCAAAGTAGCGGTCGACGAGTGAGTGCCCGAAGTAGATGACAGGCAGCGTCGCCAACGCGACGATGAACTTGTAGCCGTAGTTGGTCACGCTGAGCTCGAGCACCTCTCCGGGTGCGATCTTGCCCGGCAAGCCGAACGCGATCGTGTTGATCACGAATGTGTCGATCAACTGCGAGATGATCGTGGACCCTACGGCCCGCAGCCACAGCAGCCGGCTCTTCGTCCAGCGGCGGAGAAAGACGAACACGCTCGCATCGAGCAGCTGGCTGATCGCGAACGCAACGATGGAGCCGACGATGATCCACATCGACTGCCCGAACACGCGATTGAACGAGGTGTCGTCGACCGGTGAAATCTCGGCCGCCGGCACGAGCATGCACAGGTATAGAAGCCCGAACGTGTAGACGATCAACGCGATGGCCAGCAGCGTCAGCCGACGCACCGCACGGGGCCCGTAGTACTCGTTGACGAGGTCGGTCGTGACGAACACGACGGGCCAAGGAATGACCCCGATGCTCATCACCCAGCCGCCGGCCTCGAACAGCTTGCCTCCGAGCAGCTCCCCGAGAAGCGCGTGCGTGATGAAGATCCCCGCGAGCACGAAGAACACCAGCTGCCGCCGAGACCGAGGCGCACCCCGCCCCACCCCCTCGGTCACCGCCGGATCACCGCCCATCGCCATGCCCCGCTCCTAGCACGCCCCCCCCCCCGAACCCCCCCCCCCCAAAAGGCCCGCGAGCCCCCCCCACCCCGCCGAAGCCGGCCCCCACCCCCCGGACCCCGGGCACCCCCGCCCC
>CAYSPB010000379.1:6690-7827 GCA_964432695.1 uncultured Nannocystaceae bacterium | reverse complement strand
GCTTCAACCTCAAGGAGTGCGACAGCACCGTCGTCGACTTCGACACGTACCTGTGCCCCTCGGAGGGCAACAAAGCCGTGCTGATCAACATCGGCGCTGGCTGGTGCGGACCCTGCCAAGAAGAGACGCTCGAGTTTCCTGAGCTCTACGAGGAGTTCGCCGACGAAGGCCTCGAGATCGTCCAGGTCATGTTCCAGGATTGGACCGCTCAAAACCCCACCAGCTCGTTCTGCGAAGACTGGCGCTCGGGTGAGTGGGAGGGTGGCGCCGTCGACATCGACCTGCCGTTCCCGATCCTCATCGACCAGACCAACGAATGGACGGGCGTGTACCTGCAGGACCCGCAAGCCGCGACGCCGATCAACATGTTGATCGACGCCAACGGCAACATTCGCTGGAAGTCGGAAGGCCAAAAAGTCGGTCTCGACGTCCTCCGCACTCAGATCAACGCCGTCCTCAACTCGCCGTATGAAATCCCATAGCGCGACCATCCTCCTTCTTGCAGCGCTCCTGAGCGGTTGCGCGACTCAAGCGGCGGCCGGTGGTGACGGTGGTGCGGGTGGCGGCCTCGACATCTCGCTGCCCGACCTCCAAGGCGCGATGGTCAGCCCCACCGCGCAACAACCCGACGACGTGTTCGTACTCGCGTTCTGGGCGACGTGGTGTCAGCCCTGCCAGCAGGAGCTGAGCAAGATGAACAAGATGTACGGCGGGATGCACCCGCGTGGGCTCGAGATCTACGCGGTGGCGATCGACGGTCCGGATACCGCGGCGCAGGTCGGTCCGTGGGTCGAGCGCGAAGGCTACGCATTCCCGGTCCTGCTCGACCGGGAAACCCAGGTGCTCACGCGCTTCAACCCACGCGGCGACATTCCGTACTACGTCGTGCTCGACGCTCAGGGCAAGGTGCTCAAGGAGCATCAGGGCTACATGACCGGCGACATGGAAGAGCTGCAGGCCTTCCTGGACGGCGTGCTTCGACCGGGTTGATTCGGTGACCCGAGCCTCTCGCGGACGTTCGCGCCACGCTTGGGTCGTGGCCGCGGCGTGCCTCGTGCCGTCGTTGGCCGAGGCTGCGCCCGCGGACCTGCGCGCATACGATGGGCAAACCGAAGCGCCCACGCCGCCAGCGCCAGA
>CAYSPB010000379.1:0-6680 GCA_964432695.1 uncultured Nannocystaceae bacterium | reverse complement strand
CCAAGCAGTTAGCCCCCTTCGAGACCCCCAGCCGCGAGAGCGAGAGCCAGGGCCAGAGCCAGGCGTCGAAGCTCCCGAGCCACCCACCCCGACGACTGCGGGCCCCGCTGCGCCAGCGGCTCCCAAGAAGACGAAGAAGCCGTTCAACCCGCGGATTCCAAAAGCCCGGCTGGGCCCGAACGCGATCATGCAGCCGTGGGTCCGCAACACGCTCTACACCGAGTGGTATCGCGAGAACTACAACACCGAGGACTCCGACGACGGCTTCGTCAGTCTCGTCAACCGTCTCAACCTCGGCCAAGACACGCGCCTGAAAAAGGCGACCATCGGCACGCAGTTTCGCATCGATAGCCAAAACATCTGGTTCACGGGGGACCGCAACTGCGACGAGTCCTTGGGCACCTGCGTTCCGGTGGAGAACGACGCCCGGCTCGAACGCGCCACCGTGCGGGTGGACACCAAGTACGTCAGTGCCTATGGCGGTGACTTCAACGTGAACATGGGTCGCGGCCTCGGTCTGTCGGTCCGCAAGATCGACGAGATCGGTGTCGACGCCACAATCAAGGGGGGCCGCGTCGACCTTCGAACCAAGCCCGTCCGCGCCACCGTGATCACGGGCTTTGCCAACCGCCAAAACAGCGACTTCGCGACCCGGCAGCTGATCCCAGATCCGGGCTACGCCGCGCAGTCGTACACGTTCAGTCAAGACGCCAACGAGGCCGGCTGCGACGTCGACGGCGACCTCGACCCCGAAACCGGCAACCCGATCTGGACGGTGTGCTCCGACTTCGTCGCCGGCGGTCGCGTCGAGGGCTCCCTACCGGGCCGCGTCGACGTCGGCGTCAACTACCTTTATCTGGATTTTGGTGACGAGATCACCGCGGGCGTGATCGACGAGTACCTGCATCAGTTCGGCGGGGATGTCGGTCGTGCACGCATCAAGGGCGTCTGGGACGCCTTCATCGGCGCCAGCGGCCTGATGCGCAACCCCAACCTCGTCGGAACTGAGTTCGACTCACAGACCTACAACGGCTACGCGGTCTACAGCAGCAACACCTTCTACGCAGGCACGACCACGGTGCTGGTCGAGGCCAAGCACTACCGCGACTACCTGATGGCGGTCACGCAGAACGCCCTGCTGCAGTACACCGAAAACCCCACGCTCGAGCGCGAAGACCAGCAGGTCCCTGGCAACCTCAACGCTACCGGTGGTCGCGTCCGCGTGGACCACACTTGGCGCGACAAGGGGCTCACCGTCTTTGGCAACACGCTCGCCTACGCGTATGCGCAGAATGAGCGCCAGAACCAGTTTCAGCTCGAAGACAGCGAGGGACTGCTCGCGACGCACAACTTCGGCGGCATCATCTACCGCAAGCCCAAGTCCGACTTCGTTGCGCAGATCAGTGCCGGCTATCGCTACGAGCGGTGGCTCCGCGAGCCCGACCCCGACCAAGGCGTGTTACGCCGCCGCTTCCCGCACGCGGAGTTCTACTTCACCATCCCGCTGGCGCGTACCGGCGAACTCGTACACGCGCTCGCGCTGCGCGGCGAGGGCCGCTGGGAGAACTTCGTGACCGTCGGCAACCGCGAAGACTTCTTTCGCGGACTGTTCACGGTTGGCTACAGCATGAGCCCCTGGTTCTCGATCACGTACCTGCAGGGCTTCGACACCGAGCTCCCCACGCCCGACGGCGAGCCGTCGCTCACCGATGAAGAGTGCAGTGGCGGCCTCGGCTCGACCTGCCGCCCGCACCTATGGCCGGGCGTCCAGGCTCAGATCAACCTCTGGGGCTCGAGCTTCATCCGGCTCTTCGCCGGCCGCCAGGTGGGCGGTCGGGTTTGCGTGAACGGCTCCTGCCGCACGCTTCCCGACTTCGAGGGCGTGCGCAGCGAAGTGGTGTTCAGCTTCTAGAGAGCGAACCGATGCCGCTCACTCCGCCGGTGCCGGCGGGCGCGACAGCGGCATCCGGGGTTTCGACCCACCCGGCCGCTTCATGCTGTCGTAGCGGTCGCGCACGATTTCTCCAGCGACCTCGCGGCCACCGAGGCCGAACGACAGACCGAGTGCCAGGCAGAGCGCCCCGAACAGCAGCCCAAACGCGAGCAGCACGAAGTCCTCGGCGACGCCGAGCTGGTTGAGTGCCATCGTGCCCGAAAACACGAGAATCGCGGTTCGGCCCAGCTCGGCGACCCACGCGGAACCCTCGAAGTCGCGCGAGGCGATGAACGAGCGCACGCGGTGCCCGAGACCGAAGCCGATCGCGACCACGAAGAGCGCGACGAGCAGCTTGGTCATCGAGAAGGTCAAGAATGCGTCGACGTAGCTCGACCACGTCCCGAGGTCGAGGTTGGCCAACGCTTGCGCGAGGGCGACGAGCCCGATTGCGACGTACACCACCCAACCCAGCAGCTCCGAGGGGCGGCTGAGCTTGTCTTCCCGGGCCGCGATCGACTCCATGCCGAACCGCGCGAGCAGGTCGTCGACGCCAAGGCCCGAGAGCGCACGCGTGACGATGTCGCGGGCCACCCGGGCCAGAATCAGCCCGACGACGACGATAGCGACAGAGACGGCCAACGAGGGCAACAGATCCCAGAACTGTCCCATCGCGTCGGTCACGGGGTCGGCAAGCGTGCGCAGACCGAGTCGGTCGAGGGCGGCGACGCCAGCGTTGAGCATGATGAACGCCATCACGACCCAACCGACCGCATCGCTCGGCGCGACCTTGCCGAACACTGGGCGCAGCTTGATGCGCTCGACGAGTCCATCGAAGCCCACGGCAGACAGCAGGTTCCGCACGGCAACGCGGGCGATCTTGCCGACGACCCAGCCCATGGCCAGCAGCACGCCGGCCACGAGCACGAGCGGCAGCGCCGACATCATTCGGTTGATCAGATTCGACAGTGGGCCCGAGAGCGGGTCGATCTCGAGAGCGTCGAGCGCCCCGCCGAGGCCGAGCAGCAGCACCAGCGAGAACACGACGCGTCCCGACGTCTTGGCGATGTTGCGCTTCTCGTTCGCCTCGTCACCGGTCCAGGCGCTCAGCCGGGTTTCGATCCCCATCGCGCCGATGCCTTTTTCGACGAGCATGGCGAGACCACGGCCGATGAGGTAGGCGAGCGCCAGGATGAGTCCGGCCTTGAGGAGCGCTGGTACCGCCGAACCGAGCACATTCACCAGATTCTGCAGAGGTGCCGCCGCCTGCGTGAGGCCGGCAAACTCGAGCACGCCGACGAAGACCAGCAACATGATCGTCCAGAACGCTGCCACCGAAGCGGCACTTTCAATGCCGTACCCGCCGACCTTGGCCTGATCGTTGGTCAGTCCGAGCTGCGCGGCGATCTTGTTGTCGACCTCCGTACGCTTCAGCAGGCTCATCACGGCGGCGGCGAGGATCTTGGCGACCACCCAGCCTACGAAGAGAAGGAGCAGCGAGAGCGCCAGCGTCTTCGCCACGCCGAAGGCCTCCTTGCCCACGAATTCCGAGATCCAGCTCGGGGTTTCAGCGGCCGCCCACACCGGGGTTGCCCACAGAGTGAGCCCGGCAACGGTCACGGCTTCTCCAAGTCGTCGTCGCAACATCGAGGCAGGGTTGTGCACGAGACGGGCCAGCCCGTTTACGAAGCGTTCACCGCTCGGGGGGACCGGGGTGCGTCGGCCCAGTTTGCCCCTCCGGGGAATCGGGTCCCGCCATTGGCTTGGAGCGAGCGAGCCCGATGCGTACACTCGGCCCAGCGCTTGCAGGACTCCGTGCACCTGCAACGGGAACCGCACCACTCATGAACGTCCTCCGCCTTCCGCTCGCGACCAAGTTCCTCAGCCTCAGCGCGCTGCTCTTGATCCCCTCCCTCGCCCACGCTGCCCCCTCGGCCGAAGGAAAGGTGGAGATCGGCTCGAAGGGAGCCAAGGCTAGCGGCAAGACCAAAGGCGGAAAGAAAGGCCCGAGCGAAGAGGTCCTCGCGGAGCGCGAAAAGCCCTGGATGCAGCGCTGGGCCCCCGAAAACAACGAATTGGACGTCGGTCTGTATGGGGGCATCTTCATCCTCGGACAAAACCACGGCCTGTTCGACCAGGGCGTCAACACGCAGCCCTCGCTCCGCCGTGTGAACCCCGACATCGGCGGACGCGTGACCTACTTCCCGATCAAGTGGGTCGGTGTCGGCATCGAGGGCGGCGCCATGCCAACTCGGCAAAACAATGGCGATAGTCGTGGCTCGTTCTGGACGTTCCGCGGGCACGTCGTGGGTCAGCTGCCCTACCGCATCACGCCCACGCTTGCCGTCGGCGGCGGCATCATCGGCATCAACTCCAACGACCCACTGCTGCAAGCCTCAGAGGGCGTGTTCCACTGGGGACCCGGCATCAAGGCGCACATCAACAAGTGGATCGCGCTGCGACTCGACGGCCGGCACATCGTCGAAGGGAGCGGCAACGACGGTGAATCGGTCAACCATGGGGAGGTGCTGCTGGGTCTCGACATCACGCTTCGCTTCAAGCGCCTCGGCGATCCCAACAAAGGCCGCCGCAAGGACACGGACGGCGACGGCATTCCGGACATCTACGACAGCTGCCCCGACGAAGTTGGTGATGGTGATGACGGTTGCCCGACCGACCGCGACAGCGACGGAGACGGTGTTCCCGACAGCCGCGACCGCTGCCCGAACAAGTGGAGCGACAACCCTGGCGGATGCCCGTTCCCCGACGACGATGGCGACGGCATCATGAACACCGACGACGCTTGTCCCGACGAGGCCGAAATCTACAATAAATTCAAAGACAAAGACGGTTGCCCCGACGAGCGGCCGCAGGAGATCGAGGAGTTCGACGGCGTCATCAAGGGCATCACCTTCGCCTCCGGCAAGGCCAAGATTCGACCGAAGTCGTACGGCGTCCTCAAGCGGGCCATTCGGGTGCTCAACAAGTACCCCGAACTGCGCATCGAGGTCTCGGGTCACACCGACTCGGTTGGCTCGCACGACTCCAACGTCGACCTTTCGCGCCGCCGCGCCGAAGCGGTCAAGCAGTACTTCGTGGACTCGGGCATCGACGGCTCGCGCATCGAGACCAAGGGCCTCGGCCCCGACCAGCCGATCGCCGACAACGACACCAAAGCCGGCCGAGCGGAAAACCGCCGCATCGAGTTCCACCTGCTCGACGCTGCGGCTGAGGAGTAGCGCGCCGCGCTCCGCCGGGGACTTCGGTCCCCTGCACCCCTCCCCACGAACGATGCCCGCGTTGCTCCTTGGAGCACGCGGGCTTCGGCATTTGAGAGCCGGCGGAGATTAGGCGGACTTCAGCTCGACGCGGGACTCGAGTGCCCGCATGAGCTCGGACGCGCGTGCAGGATCGAAGGATGACCCGCGCAGCACCAGCTCCAGCTCGCCTGCCAGCCGGCTGACCTCGGGGAAGCCGTACGAGCCGGCTGTCCCGCTGAGACGATGCGCCAGGCTCTCGGCCCGCGCCAACGCGCCGGACTCCTCTGCCGCGGTCGCTTCGAGCGATTCGCGGAGCTGCAGCACCCGCTCCCGAAGTCGGCCGGAGAATCGAGCGCGAAGGTCTTGCAGCTTCTTCAGCGCTTCGCGTCGCTTGAGGTCGAGCTCGGTCGTCATGACTGGTTCAGCAAGGATCGGATTTCGTCGGGGAGGGTCAGTGGATCGAACGGCTTTGCGATCACCCCCGCAGCCCCGAGCTCAGTATATCCACGCAGCTCGTGACGCTGCGCCTTTGCCGTCATGAACACGACGGGGATTGCGGCACATTCTGGGTCCGCCTGGAGCCTTTCGAACGTCCCGGGCCCGTCGAGCCTGGGCATCATGATGTCGAGCAGGATCACGTCCGGCTTCTCTTCGCGAGCTGCGGTCAGCGCCGCAAACCCATCATTCACGCAGACCACGTTCCAGCCACCCACATCGCGCAGGGAAATCTCCCCGATCGCGCGGATGTCCGGGTCGTCGTCGCACAGCACCACCTTGCAAATCGCCACGCTAGCCTCCGTTCCTCAACCCTGCATCCGTTGGGCCAACCTCGAGTTCGCTCGAAGCGCGCGTCGTGAGGGGCACGGGGCGAACCGAGCGCGGACGGGGGCGCGGCGACCTGCCCCAGCGGGGCAGATTCGACTCCACACGCCGCGGTTTGGGCTCACTTGTTCTGCGCCTTGTAGCGCTCGAGTCGCCGGTACAACGTCTTGCGATCGAGTCCCAGGATCTTCGACGCCGCGGTCTTGCTGCCGCCGACCGCTTCGAGCACGCGCATGATGTAGCGACGCTCGACCTCTTCGATCGGCACGAGTTCAGTCGGGTCATCGGACGCGACCACCACGTGCGAACGCTTGAAGGTCCGAATGCGCTCGGGGAGGTCCTCGAGCGAGATCTCCGCAAAGCGGGTCAACGCCACCGCTCGCTCGATGCAGTTGCGAAGCTCGCGAACGTTCCCGGGCCACTCGTAGTCGCACAGGCGCTGCGCCGCGACGGGATCGATGCCCGTGACCTCCTTGGCCTCCTGGGCCGAGAAGCGGCGAAGGAAATGCTGCGCGAGCAGCAGAACATCCGTTCCGCGTGCCCGCAGCGGCGGCAGCTGAACGTGGATCACGTTGATCCGGAAGTAGAGGTCTTCGCGGAAGCGACCCTGCTCGGCCCACGCTTCGAGGTCGCGATTGGTCGCCGCGACGATGCGAACGTCGATC
>CAYSPB010000378.1:0-7836 GCA_964432695.1 uncultured Nannocystaceae bacterium | reverse complement strand
CGTTGCCAGATCTATGGGCCGGACACTCGAGAGAGTGTCCGGCCCTCTTTTTTTTTGGTTTTCGTTCTCGGCCCTGGCGGGGGCCCGGGTGTTCGTCCGGAGCCCCACGCCCCCTCAGGCAGGCTTGGTGGCGAGCGCAAAGTGGGTCGTTTTCTTGGCGCCAACGTCATGCTGCTCAATGTCGACCAGCCCGGCGCGTTCGAGCTCTGCAACCAGCTCCGCCTTGTCGAAGATGAAGACGCGCGGAGCCTTGCCGAACCACCGCATCGCACCGATCAAGGCGCCGTAGGGCAGCCAAGACTCGCCGAGGCAGACGGTCGACGCGACGAGGCTGCCCCCCGGTTTGAGAAGGCGCGCCAGCGTTTGGACGGTTCCGCGCAGATCCTCGACCAGATGTAGGATGTTGTAAGCGCAGACTACGTCGAACGTGTTCGGCGCAAAGGTCCGCGTCTCGACCGTGCCGTGGTGGAAGGTCGTGTTGCGGATCCGAGCTCGGTCCGCCTTCCGCTTCGCGATGCCGACCATCTCAGAGGAGACGTCGAGGCCGTGCACGTGCGAGACATGCTCGGAGAGGGTGAGTGCCAAGGAGCCAGTCCCGCAGCCGACGTCCAACACGACGTCGGTGGGATGCAGGCGTGCGCGCGTGAATTCCAGCTTTCGCTCGTACGCTGGCACGTTTTCGATGGGCTTGGCGGCGTAGCGTTCGGCGATCCCGTCCCAGAAGCGGGCGTCAACGGTGAGGGCGGTGTTGTCCATCCACCATCGGTGTAGCGCCGCAGCCGAGTGGGCGGTCGTTCTGAGTCCGCAACGCTGCGGTACGTGAACGGACCACACATGGTCGAAACCCGTGCCGGCTCGTTCGAGGGCGAACCTACGCTAGTCGACCGGCTCGAGCGACCTTTGGTTCGAAGCTACATCCGTTGCCCTCTCCGAGGAGCAGAACCGCGATGAGTTCACAGTCGTGCGAGAACCACGGCTGCAGGGTTGTCGCGAGAAGCCCCGGAAAACACCGGTCACCCTCGGCATTCGCGGCGAAGTCGGTGCATGCGTTCCCCGCGTCGTGGATGAGTGCCAGATGCTGCCAGGCGCCATCGGAACTGACCAACGTCAGTACGCCCGGTACCACGTCGGCGACGTCTGCGGTCGCAAACTGCTCGTAGTCGGCTTCGAGGACACGAAAGTGCCCCCACCCGGGAGCCGCGTACGAAAAGATCGCAGGCGTCGGCCTCCCGCTCGGGCACAACATCCAGTACGGTGTACACGTTGCGGTGAATTGGGCCGGGTTCGCACGCCCAGCGCGACTCCACGAGGTATTCGGGCAAGCCGCTCGGGCACATGTCTCGCGCCAGCGTCATCCCACAGGACGAGTTCTCCAGCCTGCTGCTGTCCATTGACCCGACGAAGGACACGGCGCTTTCGCTCGCCAGCGAGTCTTCTCGCGGCATGCAGCGCAGTGTGCCGTTGGGGTCGAACGCGAACGTACATTCCAGCTCGAGCTCTTCGTCCCAGAACCACTGCAGCTGCTTTGCCCCACCATCGGCGACGAGAGCGTAAGCGGTCAGGCGGCTGCCGCTGCCGAATGCCGCGGCGCCGTAGTCAGGTGGCGAGGGAACCCCCGTCGAGCTTTCCTCGCCATTGACTGGGTCGCCGGTACTGCTGTCGTCGAGGCCGTCGATAGCGGTTCCTACGGCGGAAACCGGTGGTGCGCAGCCCACCATCCCACCGGCAACGATCACCATCCATCGTTGCATCCATCCACAAGCCATGCGTCGACGCTAGCACGAGCTTGTTCCAGGACAAGCGCGCTGCCCCGGCCCAAATCTACGCGTCATTGAGCGGGCGTCGCCCGTCAAAGAGATCTTCGTGTTGTCGCAGTGCTCCGCCGGCGCATTCTCGGGCGGCCTGCATGCGCGCCGTGTCGCGGAGGTCGGGGTGCGACAGAAGCCAGAGGTCGGCGACGTGCTCGACGTCATCGGCCTCGAGTCGCACCAGCGACTCGACCGTGTCCGCGGCGTAGCAGGGCAGCATGCACACACCCAGCCCCTCTTCGGCGGCCTGAATCATGAGCCCCAAGCTGGCGAACTCCCCCCAAATTGGAAGCGTCGGATGGCTGGACGCACGTACCCGCTGCTCGGTGATTCGGCGCTCGTCGTACGCAAGCCAGCGCGTGTTTTCACCACCGCGCGCGGGGTCCAACGCGTCTCGATGCGCGCGCGCGACATAGTTGCCAACCGCGAGCGGCACGAGCTTTCGCCCCAGCAGATGCTCGGGCGGCCGTTGCCCCACCGCGAGGATGCGAAGCGCGATGTCGGCTTCTCGTTTGGACAGATCCATCGAGCGACTGTCGGCCGTCATGCTGAGCTCGATCTCCGGATACTGGCGGCAGAACGCCGACAGGGCCGGCATCATCAGCTTGGAGACGAACGTGTCGCAGCACGTCAGCGCGACGCGCCCGGAGAACCGCTCGTCACGTCCGATGAGGGCGCGCTCCATGTCCGCCATCTCGCGCTCGATCCGCTCTGCGCTGGGGACCATGTGCCGACCGGCCGCAGTGAGCAGATAGCCATCGCGATGCCGGTCGAACAGGCGGGCGGAGAGCGTCCCTTCGAGCGCCTCCACGCGCCGTGCCACGGTCGAGTGGCTCACACCGAGGTTGGACCCCGCCGATCGCACCGAACCGCTACGCGCGAGCGCCAAGAAGTATCGAACGTCGTCCCAGTCCATTGCGGTTCAACCGGGTCCGACCCACGCAGAGGCCGCGGAGTTTCATTCCTTGGGCGGCACGAACGCGCTGCCGTCCGGCAGGCCGTCCTCGAACCACTTGCGCAGGAGGTCGTCGGGGGCGGAGGGAAACGAGCAGCTGCCCGGCGGCATGGCGAAGTCGAAGACCTCCTCGGCGAGTGCCTCCCCCAGCGTCGTGCCCTTGTAGGGCTTCGAGAGGTCCGCGTACGTCATGAACAGGGAGCCACCGGGAGCCGCCAGTCCTTCGTGCTCGACGTTCTGGCTGTTGCTGTCGAGCGTGTGGCAGCCGCAATAGTCCTCGAGCGCGTCCCCGACCGACGGCGGGAACAGTCCGGGTTCGGCACCCTTGGGGAGCGGATCGGTCGACCCCCCATGCGTTACCACCTGCACGCTGCAGTAGGGCCCGTCTGGGATGGGCTTCCCCGTCGACGACGAACTCCCACCGTCGGAGGTCCCCACCGCCGTGCTTCCGGAGGTCATCGGCACGGGCACGTCCGAGGTGCTCGAACTGGACTCGACGGCGGCCGGCCCGGTGGTCGTACCCGCGTTCCCCGTCGAATCGCCTCCGCGGCCGTCCCCCTCGCTGCTGCCATCGCAGGCCAGCAGCATGACCAACGCGCATCCCCATGCTCCCCGCACCGGGTCATCCTATCGAGCCTTGCGTCGCGGCGCGCCGGGACACATGCCCCCACCGTGGGGTCGGTCGGACCCGTGTGGCGCTTGCACCTCGATTCAGCTCGGCGCGAGCCGGGCCGAGTTGCTACGAGGCAGCGCGCGTCGACACGAACCCGCGCACCATGTCATCGATTTCCGCCCGCGCGCGCTCGATGCGGCCCTCTCCTTCAGCCATCAGTCGATCTGCTGCGATCACGCGCACGTCCCTCAGCCCCAGGAACCCGAGGACCTGTCGCACGTACGGCGTCGCAAAGTCGGCAGGGCTGTCCACCGGGACACCGCCGGAGGCGACGATGAGATAGACGGGGACGTTCCGGAGCAGCCCGACGGGGCCGTTCTCGGTGTATCGGAACGTCCGTCGCGCCCGCGCAACGAGGTCGATCCAAGCCTTGAGGGACGCGGGCACCGAGAAGTTGTAGATCGGGACCGCGAGGACGATGGCGTCCGCTGCTTCCAGCTCCTCGATGAGCGTATCGGGCACGGCCGCCCGTTCGGCTTGCGCGGGCGTTCGCTCAGTGGGGTTGGTACTCACCGCAGCCATCAACGCTTCGTCGAGCAGCGGGAGCGAGGCGTCGAGATGCCGTTGCGTGACCGTGGCAGCGGGATCGCGTTCGCGCAGTCCATCCACGAGGTGACGGCTGAGCGCAGCGCTGACGGAGTCTTGGGTGCGGGCACTGGAGTGGAGCTGAAGGATGTTCATCGCGACCTCGTGCTGCACACCATGGGCCCAGGAGGTGCTCGGGGGAATGGGTGCGTCGAGGGAGGGACTGTCCCGAGCAGCGGCACAATCCCCACACCGGTTCGTGGGATACGATCCGGGGCTCTCGTAGGCGTCGTCGTCCTCTGGCCGACTCCGAGCGGCCTGCTAAGGTCCGCGCGTGTCGGACCGCTCGCCGCTCTCGCGCCTGTTCGCCTACGCCAAGCATCGGCGTCGCGCGGTTGCCATGGCCAGCACGTTCAGCGTGCTCAACAAGCTGTTCGACCTGGCCCCGCCCATGCTCATCGGCGCTGCCGTCGACGTGGTGGTGAAGCAGGAAGACTCCATCCTGGCGCATTACGGCGTCACCGACGTTCAAACGCAGATCGTCTGGCTCGCAGTCGCGACGCTGCTGATCTGGGGCCTGGAGTCGGTGTTCGAGTACCTCTTTGCGGTCGCGTGGCGCACCCTCGCGCAGCAGCTGCAGCACGAGCTCCGGCAAGACGCGTACGAGCACGTGCAGCGCCTCGAGCTGGCCTACTTCGAGGACCGTTCGACCGGCGGCTTGATGACGGTGCTCGGCGACGACGTCAATCAGCTCGAGCGGTTCCTCGACGACGGCGCCAATCAGATCATCCAGCTCGTCACTACCGTCCTGGTCGTGGGCGCGCTCTTCATCGCGGCCGTCCCCACCATCGCGCCGCTGGCCATCGCGCCGACGCCGATCGTCATCGCGGGCTCGCTCTGGTTTCAAAAGCGGCTCGTACCCCGCTATGCCGCCGTGCGCGAGGCGACCTCGGGCCTGATGGCTGGACTGGCAAACAAGCTCGGAGGCATCGCCACGATCAAGGCGTTTGTCGCCGAAGAGGCCGAGGCCGCCCAGCTCGAGGCCGACTCCCACGCCTACCGCGAGGCCAATGCGGATGCGATTCGCCTCAGCTCCGCGTTCGTACCCCTCATCCGCATGGGGATCGTGCTCGGCTTCACCGCGACGCTGGTCTTTGGCGCGCAGATGGCTGTGGACGGGACGCTCAACGTGGGCCTGTACTCGGTGCTGGTGTTCATGACCCAGCGCTTGCTGTGGCCGCTCACCCGCCTGGGCAACATTCTCGACCAGTACCAGCGCGCGATGGCGTCCACGCGCCGCATCCTCGACCTGCTCGACACGCCCTTGGGCATCGAAGACGGGCCGGAGTCGCTCCCTCGCGAGGCCGTGCGTGGTGACGTGGCCTTCGAAGGGCTCTCGTTCGCCTACGGCTCGGGCGCGTCGATTCTGCACGACGTCGACGTGAGCGTGCCTGCCGGCCACACCGTTGCGTTCGTCGGGCCGACCGGGTCCGGCAAGAGCACGCTCATCAAGCTGCTGCTGCGCTTCTACGACGCGACGAATGGCACCGTGCGCCTCGATGGCCATGATGTTCGGGCGTTGGCGCTGGGAGACCTTCGGCGCGCCGTCGGCCTGGTGAGCCAAGACGTGTTCCTCTTCCACGGGACGGTTCGCGAGAACATCGCGTACGGCAACCCCAACGCGTCCCCCGAGGCGATCGAGCGCGCTGCACGGCTGGCCGAGGCCCACGCCTTCATCGAAGCGCTGCCGGAGGGCTACGACACGATCGTCGGCGAGCGCGGCCAGAAGCTCTCTGGCGGCCAGCGGCAGCGCATTTCGTTGGCCCGCGCCATCCTGGTCGACCCGCCGATCCTCGTGCTCGACGAAGCCACCTCGGCGGTCGACAACGAGACCGAAGCGGCGATCCAGCGGTCGCTCGAGCAGGTCGCCAAGGACCGGACAACCATCATCATCGCGCATCGTCTCTCCACGATTCGAAACGCGCACCGAACCTACGTGCTCGAAGACGGCCGCATCACCGAGTCGGGCGACCACGCCACGCTGCTGGCCCGTGACGGCACCTACGCGAGTTTGTGGCGGGTGCAGACCGGCGAACGGGCAGCCTGACTCGCCAGTCGGCGGGTGAGAGCCCTGCGGCCGGGCCGTAACGTCGGGGATCCTTCATCCGTCTTGCGAATGCTGTGTTCCGGAGGCTGAAACTCCTCGGCCGTCCCGGAATGCGACACTGCTCCACGCTCGCCCGATGACGCACACAAATCCGGTGAAAGTCGCTACCTGGTCCGCGCTCGAGGACAGGACCCCCGCCTATGCTCTGGTCGCGAACGTCGACCTCGTCGTCGTGCGCTTCGACGATGAGGTCTCGGTGCTCTACGGCCGGTGTCTACACCGAGGCGCGCTGATGTCCGATGGCACAGTCCAGGGCAATGACCTCGTCTGTGGCGTTCACGGCTGGGACTACCGGCTCGACTCGGGCGTCAGCGCCTACGACAACCGCGAGGCGCTGCACAAGTTCGAAGCGTGGGTCGACGCAGAGGCGGACGCGGTCATGGTCGACGAGGCTCAGATCGCCGCTTGGCATGCCGAGCACCCGCAGTCGTACGATCGCGATGCCTACCTCGGCCTCTACGACGACCCCCACGGTGGACCGGAGGAACCCTACAACAAGCGCATCCGCACGCTGGCGGTGATCGGTCCGGAGAAAGCCGGGCACCACGGCCCCGTGTCGTCCATGGGCGTTCCGCTGACGGAGCTGCCGCGCTGGGACTCGATTCAGGTCCTCACCGCACAGCTGCACCGCAAGCCCAAGCTCGACGAGCACGCGATCGGCACCGAGCTGGTCATCGGCCCCAACGCGAAGAAGCCCATGACGCTGAGGATCCCGCTGTTCGTCAGCGACATGAGCTTCGGCGCGCTTAGTGAAGAGGCCAAGGTCGCCTTGGCCAAGGGCGCGGAGGGATCGGGTACGGGCATCTGCTCGGGCGAGGGCGGCATGCTGCCCGAAGAGCACGCGGCCAACTCACGCTACTTCTACGAACTCGCCTCGGCCAAGTTCGGCTGGAGCCTCGACAAGGTGAAGGGCGTCCAGGCGTTCCACTTCAAGGCGGGGCAGGGCGCCAAGACGGGCACCGGTGGTCACCTGCCCGGCGAGAAGGTCAAAGGAAAGATCGCGCAGGTGCGGCAGCTCGAGCCGGGGACGCCCGCCATCAGCCCCTCGACCTTCTCCGACCTCGATACGCCCACCGACTTTGCGGCCGTGGCCGACCAGGTTCGAGAGACCAGCGGAGGCATCCCGATCGGCTTCAAGCTCAGCGCGCAACACATCGAGGCCGACATCGACTTCGCGCTCGCGGCCACGGCCGACTACATCATTCTCGATGGTCGCGGCGGAGGCACCGGCGCAGCGCCGGAAGTGTTCAAGCAGAACATCTCCGTGCCCACCATGATCGCGCTGGCCCGCGCGCGTCGGCACCTCGATCGCCGCGGCCGCAGCGACGTCACGCTCATCATCACGGGCGGGCTGCGAACCGAGTCGGACTTCGTCAAGGCGCTCGCGCTGGGTGCCGATGGCATCGCGGTCTCCAACGCGGCCATGCAGGCGATCGGCTGCCTCGGCATGCGCGCGTGCCACACCAACAACTGCCCCGTCGGCATCGCCACGCAGAAGTCCCACCTGCGGCGGCGCCTCGAGATCGACAAGTCCGCGGCGCAGCTCACCAACTTCTTCGACACCACCGTCGGGCTGATGAAGGTGCTCGCTCGCGCATGCGGACACGACCACCTGCGCGAGTTCTGCCTCGACGACCTCACCACCTACGACCGCGACATCGCCTACCTCACGGGCGTTCCTTACGCCGGCGTCGTGCCCCTCTAAAGA
>CAYSPB010000377.1:0-7866 GCA_964432695.1 uncultured Nannocystaceae bacterium | reverse complement strand
TGGGTGCCTCCGGTGCGGCGACGGTTGGCCGGTAGGCTCCCGGACCGCGAGGACGAACCGCCGGCGTTGCTGGCGTGTCGCGGTCGGTGACGACTGGCGTGGAGGGGTTCGTTGCCGGCGCGGACCGCTGCGCCGCGCGTTGCACCGAGGCGTACGGCGCCGGCGTCGTGCTGGCAGGCGCTGGCGTGTAGAGGTCTTCGCGGGTTCGAGATTTGGTGTCCGCAGGCCGGCCTGCATCTTCGAGTCGGATCGAGACTTCGACGTGGTCGCCTCTGCGCTGGAGCTCGACCTCGTGCGTCTTGCCGAGCAGTACGTAGCGCCCGCGCGCGTCGGCCTGCTCGCGAAGCAGTGACGCGACGGGCGTGCCCTCGAAGAACTTTTCGATCTGCTTTGGCGACAGGGTTGCCGCTGTCACGGGGTGGGCACGCTTCGTCGTATGCAGCGTGACCGGCTGCCCGGAGCAGAACCTCAGCTGGATCGCGTCGTCCCGCCCCAGAAAGGAGAGCAGCTGTCCTAGCTTCGACCCCATCCAGCCGACATGGTACCGCGGTGGACGGGTCGGTGGGCTCAGGTGGGCAGTCGCTCGACGGCTGCTGCGACACCGGCGCCCGAGGGGCAGCGATGACCTTGGGCCGCGAGGGCAGCCTCCATGGCGGCAAGCAGCAAGATGACGTGTCGCGGCTGGCACGAAGCGCCCATCAACCCGACGCGCCACACCTTGCCGGCCAGCGGCCCCAATCCGCCGACGATCTCGATCCCGTGGCGCTGCATCAGGTACGCGCGCACTTTGGCCTCGTCGACGCCATCGGGCACGCAGATGGTGGTCAGCGTGGGTAGGCGGTGTGCTTCGGGGACGAGCATCGACATGCCCATGGCCTCGAACCCGGCCCACATCGCTTCGGCGGTTTGCTTGACCCGAGCCGTGCGGTTGGTGAGGCCTTCTTCTTCGATGATGCGCAGGCCTTCGTACAATGCGTAGTTGAGGTTGATCGGGCCGGTGTGGTGGTACTTGGGCGGAGCGTCCCAGTAGCTGAGGTTCAGCAGCAGGTCGAGGTACCAGCTGCGGCACGGTTGCCTTCGGCTGCGGATCTTCTCCATCGCGCGGTCGCTGAAGGTGATCGGCGACGTGCCGGGCACCGCGCTGATGCACTTCTGCGAGCCGGTGTAGACGATGTCCGCGCCCCAGGCGTCGGTGGCGAACTCGGCTCCGCCGAGTGAGGCGACGGTGTCGGCGATGAGCACGGCACCGCGGTCGTGCGCGAGCTTGGCGATTTCAGGGATGTCCTGCCGGACGCCCGTGGACGTCTCGCCGTGCACGACGCCGACGACCTTCACATCACCGGTTTTGTCTAGGGCGGCGGCGACGTCGGAGGGCTTCGTAGGCGTGCCCCAAGCCGATTCGACGACCGTCACGTCGGCGCCGGCGCGCTCCATGATCTGGCGCAAGCGGTCGCCAAAGTAACCGTGCACGCACACGACGGCCTTCTCGCCGGGCTCGACCGCGTTGAAGACTGCCGCTTCCATCGCCGCTGTGCCTGCGCCCGTGATCGCAAGCGTGGCCTCGTTCTCGGTGTCGAAGACCATGCGGAGCAAGCCGCGCAGCGATCGCATGAGGGCGACGTAGGTGGGGTCGAGGTAGCCGACGGTGGGACGGGCCAGGGCCGAGAGCACCCGCGCCGGCACTTCGCTGGGCCCAGGGCCGAGGAGGATGCGCGTGGGGGGGTCGAAGACGAACGGCTCGCTCATGACGCGCGCACTGTAGCGGGAAAACCGGCGGTGTACGCGGACCCCAACGGTCCCGACCCGAAACTGCCTCACGTCCCGCCCCGTCAGCCGCCCGGGTGCGCGGAGGTGTAACGTTGACTGACGCGGACCCCGTTCGGTCGAGGAACGGCGGGCGCACACCCGCGGGAAGACTTGGCATGACACGCACACTCGTATTTGGAGCTTCGTTCGTTCTCGCCGCCTGCAATCAGGTGGAACGCATCGACGAAGGCGACGACGGCAGCAGCGCCGTACCGGCCGCCGTCCAGCTGCGACTCACCCAAAGTTGCGCGCTGCCGGCCTGCCACGCTGGGTCCGTCCAACCCGACCTTTCGGCGGCCGGCGGCGGCGCATGGGTCACCCAGTCTGGCGCGGGCGGCCCGTACGTCACCTTCGGCGACGTACAGAACAGCTACATCGTCGAGAAGATGCTGCCCAGTCCGAGCGTCGGTAGCCAGATGCCGCTGCCACCGGGGGAGATCACGGCCGAGGACCTCGCGCTGATCGTCGGCTGGGTCGCGGGCGTGGAGCTGCCCGACGGGGAGGTTGCCGACGACGAGAGCAGCGGCGGCCTCGGGGGCGAGGTCAGCTACAGCGCCGACGTGCGTCCGATCTTCGCGTCTCGCGGGTGCTTTGCGTGTCACCACGACAACGCCGCGGTCGGTGTGGACATTGCCGACCCGTTCTCCGCGCCCAACGGCATGGTCGGCTCGGTCAACACGTGGGCGGAGGCCTACCCCGACGGAGGTACGCCGATGCTCAACGTGGACCCCGGAGATCCGGACGAGAGCTTCTTGATCGACAAGATGGTCGTGCCCTACGTGACGGACCCGGAAATCGGTGGCGCCGCGATGCCGCTGAATCTCGAGCCACTCACCGAGCAGGAACTCGCGGACCTGCGCGCGTGGATCGACGCGGGCGCGAACGATGACGAGATGTATGCCGACGTCATTGCGCCGATCTTCGGCGATGAGACCCGTTTGGGCGCGCGTGGGGGGAAGTGCACGTACTGCCACCACTCGTTCGGCGGTCAGCCGCCCAACCTCACCAACCCGTTCGATCCTCAGTCGGGGGCGGTGGGCGTGGCGAGCATCTTCGACCCGAATGCGATGGTGATCGAGCCGGGCAACGCCGACGCGAGCGTGCTGGTGCAGAAGGTCGAAGCAACCGAGCCGTTTGCCTTCGGTGGTCCGATGCCGCCGCAGTACGAGTCGCTCAGCGCGGCCGAGCTCGACGTGGTGCGCGCTTGGATCGAAGCAGGCGCCCCCGACAACTAGTTGGGCGAGCCACGGGCCCACCGCACCGGGTGTTCGCGGGGGCCGCCTTCATTCGTCGTCGAAGGCGTCTCGGCGGTGGATGGTCGCGCCGCCGTCGTTTTCATCTTCAATGTCCGCGTCGCGAAGGGCGTCGAGTGCATCGAGGTCGAATCCGAGGTCTTCCTCTTCGACGACGGGCGCGGTGACGGGCGGCGGGGCGGGGGCAGGCCCAACGTCCACCGGCGGGACGACGAACGGCACCTCCCCGGTCAGGGCCGCGAGCTCCTCCCGCGACAGCATGCTGCTCGAATCCTCGTCCAGCACGTCGAAGGTGGCCGAGCGCAGTGCCTCGAGCTGGTCTTCGTCGAGCGCTGCGACGGCCGGATCCGCGCCGGCCTCGCCCAGCAGGCCCGGGTCCTCGGCTGAGGCTGCCTCTACGCCGTCCTTCATGCGGGCGATGTCGTCCATCGAGAGCATGTCGGTGCCTTCCTCTCCCTCCTCGGGGGGTCCGCCGAAGATCATCGCGTCTACCGGGGCGGCTTCGACCCCGACCGGCAGGAACCGCTGCGGCTGGGAGGGTGCGGCGGCGGATTGGGCCGGGAGGGTTGGGTTGGTGACCACCGCATCGTCGGCGGGGGTCTCGCTGCCCAGCGCCATCGGTTGTTCGGGCACGACGAGGTTCTCGAGGGCGTCGGCCTTGGCTTCGAACGTAGCCGCTTGGTCGGCCAGGCCGCGCTTGCGACACATTGCCGCGAGGCTGCGCGCCGACTCGCCCGCCGAGGTGAAGGGCGCCTGCGGACCGGCGGCCTCGGCCAGCTTGACCGATTTGGTCCAAAAGGCGATCGCCTGGGCCTGCATGCCGAGGTCGGCGGCGAGCTGACCCGTGAGGCGGCCGCCTTCGATCGCGAGCGCGGGTTGCCCTGACGCCTCGGCGGAGACGGTTCCTTCGGCGTAGCACACCAGCGCGCCCTGCTTGTCTTTTCGCGTCAGCTTGGTCGCGCCCAGGGCGAACTGAGCCGTCGCGGCCTGGGCGGTCTTGCCGTGCTCGGCGGCGGTCTTCGAGGCTCGCTCAAACGCTGCCTGCGATTGCGAGGGACTGCCGGCACCGAGCAGCTGCCCACCCAGCACGAGCTCCATGTTGATCGCGTCGCGGTGCAGGCCAGCCGCGCTGCACAAGTCTCGAGCCTCGCGCGTGGACTGGACGGCTTCGGCGGCACGACCCTGTTTCATCGCGAGGGTGGAGGCGATCAGCCTCTCGGCCATGAGCCCGCGCAGCTTCGAGTCCGGAGTGGGCGCGGCCGGCGGGGGAGCGCTGGGGTGCGAAGGTGCGGCGACCTCGGGCGAGGCCCCCGGTGCCGGCGCGCCAGGGACGAGATTCTCGAGCATGGATTCCACATCGCGGTCACGGTCGGCGGCGCTGGGTTCAACCCGCACGTGCGCAGCTCGGTCGCGCAGGCTCGTTGCAAGCTGCTCGGTTGGAGCCGGTGGTGTCTCGATGACGATGAACCGAACCGCGGCGAGCTTGGGGTCCATGATCAGAGGCTGCACCCCCGCATGCCACGCTTCGGCGGCGTCGAGCGTGGTGGGGGCGAGCACCACGACCATGCCGTGGGCTCCCTCGGGCTGCCCATGCTGGAGCTGAAGGATCTGGGCCGCGAAGCGAGCGCGCGCGTCGTCGACGGTAGGGCCTTCGGGCAGCGGGGCGAGAGGCTCGCCCGCGTCTTCCATCAGCTTGGCCCGATGAGCGTGCTGCAGCCGGCCGTGCTCCGAGCGCTCGGCCCAGCCGTTGGAAGAGGCGGTGTGCGCCTGCTCGAACAGATAGAACGGCGCCGTGTTGGCTGGGTCTCGCTCGTAGGCCATGGCCGCCTCGACGCACCCGTTGCGGGCGTCGGGGGCGGTCCGAACGTGCAGGAGCTTGGTGGCCGGCGTTCGCACGAACGACGCCATCGCTTCCATCATGCGCTCGAGCGGGGGGCCGAAGGACTCCATGCCTTCAGTTGATCTTCACGTTGGGCGCGCCGATGTTGACCATGCCCATGCCCGAGACGTCGACGGTGGCCGAAGCGAGCTTCGCCGACGCGGGGCCGAGCTCGAGCTTGGAGGACCCTGCGGACATGGCTACGTTGGCTGCGCTGCCGTCGATGCCGGTCGACAGCTCGAGCTTCGCACCCGACGCTTGGCTGGTGATCGTCGCGCCGCCGATGCCGACGTCGGTGGTGAGCTGGATTTTTGCGCGACCCGAACTCATCGCGGAGATCGTGTCGGTCAGATCGAGCACGCTCTGTCCCGAAGACGTCAGGTGAATCTCGCCGTCGATGGAGACCGAGCTGCCGGTGATGGACGCCATGGTCATCGTACCTTTGTCGTCCATCGTCACCGCCACGCCGCTGCTCTTGCTGGCCATGGCAATGGCGGGGTCGAGCGTCATGATGGCGCCGCCCCCGGACGTGACCGCGATCGACCCCGGCGTGAGCACGATGGACGAGCTGCCGCACTGAAGCGTGATGCTGTTGGGAGCCGTGATCAGAATGCTGTCGTCGGCCGACTGCGTGATCGAACCGGTGACCGAAAGGGAGTGGTTCGAGGGGCCTGGCGCGGGCTCGCCGTCTTCGGGCGGCTCCGCCCCCACCTTCACGCTCTGGTGCCCGGTGACCGAGACCGAGCGCGTACCGCCGACGCTCAGCGACTGGTTGGCGCCGACGGAGACGGACTGCGTCGCGCCGACGCGCTGCGAATGCGCGTTGAGGACCCGCTCGTTGTGGTCTTTCTGAGCGTGAAAGTAGACTTCTTCGCTTCCGGCCGCGTCGTCGAAGCGAAGCTCGTTGTAGCCGTCGCCGCCGGGACTGCTGCGCGTCTTGATGCCGCTTTGCGTCTTGCTGTCGGGTAGCGTGTACGGCGGCATGTTCTGGCCGTTGTAGACCGCACCGACGCAGACCGGACGGTCCGGGTCGCCGCCGAGAAAGCTGACGAGGACCTCCATGCCGATGCGTGGCACGAACTGCGCCCCCCAACCACCGCCGGCCCAGCCTTGCGCAACCCGAAGCCAGCAGCTGGCGTCATCGTCTTGGCCGCGTTGCTCTCGGTCCCAGTGCAGTCGCACCTTCACGCGACCATACGCGTCGGTGTGAATCTCTTCGCCGGTCGGTCCCACGACCGTGGCCGTCTGCACGCCATAGATGCGGGGGCGCGCGCGCTCCCGAGGCGCGTATTGGTTGGCGAGCGAGGTGCAGATGAACCGGTTATTGTACGGGGTTCCCCCGGCGCCGCCGAGCTCCACGTCCGGATTGTCGGCATGGTGGGCGACCCGCAAGCAGTAGTACGGACCGTTGAGCTCAGGGGCGGGGTGCCCGTCGAGTTCGAAGGTCGCCCCCGGCGTCATGCTCAACGCATTGGAGAGGCCCTCGAAGACGTTGGCCTCCAGCGCGAGCAACGTGGCGGCGCGCTCGGCTCGGTCCATCGAGTCGTCGAGGTGTTGGCCGTCGCCCGCGTCTCCCTCCTGTAGACGTCGCGATCCGTGTCGATAGTGCTCGCCGGCGTGCCACGGCGCATCGGAACCCTCGTGCATCACGCGAGCCTGCAGCTGTGCAGGCGCGGCCTGCTTCCAGTCCCACTGTTCGACCTCAGTGCGCGGCGCGTGAACGCTGCGACGCCAGGTGAACGCCGCAATGGTTTCTTCGTCGGCGAGCTCGCCCCGATCGCCGCGGACCGGCATGTGCTGCGGAGGCGGGTTGCCGTCGAGTCCCTCGACGGTACGCAGCACGGAGCGGAAGCGGTCGCGGTCGTCGAGCAAGAGCGTTCGCTCGGCGACTTCGTCGGCCTCGAATGCCATGACGATGCCCTCTTCGGCGAGGATGCGCTGTACGAATGCGAGGTCGGTTTCGCGGTACTGCACGCAGTAGTCGCGCATCGGATACTCGCGCGCGAGCTGCTGCAGGTCGACTTCACGGCCGCGCGGCTCGAGCACGGGGCCCACGACCTCTTCGAAAATCTCGACGACGCTGCGGTCCTGAAAGACGCGCGAGCGCGAAGTGTTCCGCAGAAGCGCAACCGCTGGAACCACGTACAAACGAGCGTGATAGGCGTCCGCAAAGGCGCCGACATAGGCCGAGCGCTCGACGATGCCGTGAAAGAAGCGCCCGTCGTTTTCGGCCGGGTTGGCCGCGTCCTCGCGCAGCATGTGCAGCGTGAACTCGGCACCAACCAACCGCGACGGGTCGAAGTTGGGATGGGTCGAAGTGACCTCGACCGCCAGCTGCCACGGCTCGCCCAGTTCTTCGCGCAGGTCGAGGTCGCGGACGCGAAGAAAGGTGCCCTCGAGTTCGAGCGTGTCCGAATGAGGACCCCATGCTGGTGCGACCAACGTGGCGTTGTACTGGACGAGCGGGAGCGCGAAGGTGCTGACCATCAGCGGTCCGCGAAGTGTAGCGATTTTTTCAAGTGCTCAGAGCGCACCTGTCCGCTGAGACCGTATCCGTCGAGATCACTTGCCAACCCGGGGGCAGGTCGGGTTGAGGCGCGATGCCCCGGAAAACGAGGGCGCGGTGGTTACAGCGGGGCATGTGGTCCCGTCAAGTCCCCGCCCAGGGCCCCGCTCACCCGCGCCGTGGACCTGTCCGACACGGCCAGATCGGAGAAATTCGGATCCGTGCCGATCTTCTTCCCCGGGTCGTGTCCACGGGCTCGGAAAATGCGTATCCTCCTCGCCGTGAAGCTCGATCCGGACAAGCTCACCGATGCGCTCGTCGAAGCGTACGCCCTCACCCCGGCGCAGCGCCAAGTCATCTTCTTCACGTTGATGGGGCAGACGATGGCGCAGATTTCGACACGGACCGGTAAGGCCATCCGG
>CAYSPB010000376.1:0-7895 GCA_964432695.1 uncultured Nannocystaceae bacterium | reverse complement strand
GGGGACCGCGATCGGGTCCTTGGTCATGACATCCTGTACGAGACGGTCGGTGTTGGTCTCGAAGCGAACGTCGCGGCTGGTGAGGATGCCGACCGGGCGCTTGCCCTGCACGACGGGCAGACCCGAGAAGCCGTGCAGCTTCATCAACTCGAGTGCTTCTTCGAGCTTGGCCCCCGGCGCAATCGTGACCGGGTCGGCGACCATGCCGCTCTGCGCTTTCTTGACCCGCCGAACCTCGGCGGCCTGCTCCGCCGGGGTGAGGTTCTTGTGGACGATGCCCAGGCCGCCGTGCCGTGCCATGCAGATCGCGGTGGAGGCTTCGGTGACCGTGTCCATTGCCGCCGAGAGGATCGGCATGCGCAGCTCGATGCTCTTGGTCAGCCGGCCGTGCACGACCACGTCCGAGGGAAGGACCTCCGAGTAGCCAGGTTCGAGAAGGACGTCGTCGAAGGTGAGTGCTTCGCGGATCTCGGGCAGGCTGCTGTCGGCCATGCGCGATGATAGAGAAGCGCCGGCGCAGCCAAAAGGGGGTCTGTTGGCGGAACCCTCACGGCCCGCGCGAGGAGCGGTTTCCTAGCGCTTGCAGCCTGCGACGGCGCCTTCGGCCACCTTGAGGGCCCCCGGCGCGCGCGTGGTCTTCCGCAGCGTGCCGAGCGCGGTCTTCGCGTCCTTGCAGCGGCCGAGATCGGCCAACAGCCCAATGCGGCGGACCTGCGCGGAGATCAGGTGGGGTCCGCGTCGAACCGCCTCGTCCATCTTCTCGAGCGCCGGCTTCAGCCTGCCCTGCTTGGCCAGGGCGGTCCCCCATTCGAGCCAGACCACGGCGGACTCAGGCGCCTTTTTCGAAAGCGCGGCGAGTTCGATCTCCGCCTCGGCGGACCGGTTGAGCCGAAGCAGCGCTTGCGCGTGACCCAACTCGAAGCCCGCGTCGCCGGGGCTCTTGGTCAGCGCGCGCTCGAACGCCTCCAGCGCCCCCTGCCCGTCCCCGCGCTTGAGCGCGAGGCGACCCTGCGCGGCGGCGATCTGCGGGTCGTCGGGCTTCTCCCGCGCGGCGCCGTCGAGCAGCGGCGCGGCGGCGTCGAGCCGGTTGCGCTTGATGTGCAGGTCGGCGAGCGCGAGCGCAACGTCGACGTCCTTCGGGTCGAGGTCGTAGGCGGTGCGGAGTGCCTTGGTGGCTTCGTCGATACCGTCCCCGTTGCGTGCTCCAGCGGCCGATGCCCCCAGGAGTGCCAGCGCGAGGTTGTAGTGCGCGTCGGCGTAGTCCGGCTTGGCCTGCGCGGCCGCGTTGAGCGTGGTGATGGCGTCGGTCCAAGCCTCCCGCTCAAGATACACCGCCCCCTTGGCGTGAAGCGCCCCGAAGAAGGCCGGCTCCCGTGACAGCGCCTCGTCCCACGCCGTCATCGCATCATCGATCTGGCCCAGCTCGCGCAGCGCAACGCCCTTGGAGAACCACAGTTCGTGGTCTTCGGGCGAATTCGCGAGTTCTTCCTCGACGATGGTGAGCGCCTCGCCGGGCTTGCCCTCCGCAATCTTCTTGGCCGCCGCTTCCAGCGGGTCGACCGGTCCCAGCGATTCGACCCCGTCGCCTTCCTCGGGGGGCGTCGTCGTCGCGGGCCCATCACAGGCGACCAGGCTCAAGGAGGCGACGAGCAGACCGACGGACAGCAGGCGCATGCCGCGATGGTACCCGCTCACGCGCCCGGATCCAGATACGCCTCGAGGCGATCGGCCAGGCTGTTTTGCTGCGCCTCGGTGAGCGACTCCACGTAGAAGATGTCGACGGCCCGCTCCGCCTCGACGTTGATCCGGGCCAGCAAGATGTCGATGCCCTCGGCCGCCAGCGCCAGCGTGATGCGCTCGAGCGTGTCGATCTCGCGCTCGGTCTCGACTTCGATGATCGTCCGCGTGCCCGCGGGGTCGTCTTCGAAGGTGACGGTCGTCGGGGTGCGGGCCCGAGGCGACCACAGTCGCGCGGCCTTGGCTTGGGGCGGCCGCTGCAGGTCCTCGGGACCCCAGGGCTGCGCGAGTCGATGAGCCATGTGCGCGACGACCTCCGGCTCGATGCCCCGCTCCTCCCCCTCGCGAGCCTGCACCCGGAACACGTCGACCGCAACCGGTGGGTCGTCGGTCGTGCTGAAGATGTCCGCGGCCATCACCTCGATGCCGTGGGCACGAAAGACCGCCATCGTCTGGGCGAGCAGGCCCGGCCGGTCCATGGCTGCCAGCGTGAGGCGCAAGCCCCCAACCGCAGCATCGAGCTCGAGTTCGGGACGAGCGCCCTCGGCAAGCATGCGCTGCACGAGCACGCCGTGCTGGTTGCGGATGTCCGCGTCAAACAAGCTACGGTAGCGCTCGGGCATGCCCACCGGTTCGTCTTCGGCAGGCTCCTGATGACGCGGTACGACGGTACCGCGACGCATGTGAGCCCGCGCGAGTAGATACAGCTCGTCGAGCAGCGCGAGCTTCCATCCGGTGAGGTTGCCCGGCCGGACCGACGCGGTGTCGACCAGCGAGAGCAGATACAGCTCGCGCAGGGCCTGCGGGCTTCCGACGCGCTGCGCGTCGGAGAGGTCCCGCTTCTGGCTGAGCAGCGGCATCGTCAGGTGCTCGGCCACCAGCATGCTGCATCGCGCGACGGCATCGTCGTTGAGACCCAGGCGCCGCGCGGTCTCCCAGGCCACCTCCGCCCCGCTCTCGCACTGGTCGCGCCCGGATGCCTTGCCCGTGTCGTGCACGAGCGCCGCGAGATAGAGCACCCGATCGTCTTCGATCTCCAGATGCAGCGACGTGGCCAGCGGGTAGTCCTTGTTGTGATCACCACGGGCGATCCGCTTGAGCATCGCCAGCGCTGCCAGCGTGTGCTGGTCGACTGTATAGACGTGGTACGTGTCGTGCTGCATCCGGCCCCGGACGTCGCCGAACTCGGGCACGATGGCCTCGATCACGCCCAGCTCGTTCGCCTCCTCGAGCGCGCTGGGGTGCGCGACGTCCTGGGGGTTGGTCAGCAGCTCGAAGAAGGCGCCGTGGGCAGCAGCGTCGTCGGCAATACCCGAGCTGCTCGGCACCGCGAGCGCCTCGGCGATCGCGTCGAACGTCTCGCCGGACAGTTGAACGTGGCGGTCACGAGCCCGGGCGAGGGATTCGATCGCCAGCGAGGGGCGCTCGGCGATCGGCTGCGCGCCGCGGTATTCGAGCCGGCCGCGCGTCACCGAAAAGCGCTCGTCGAGGCGGCGCACCAGCGAGACCACGTTGCGCCGGGTCCGACAGCGCTCCCGCGTGCGTTGTCCATACCGCAGCAGCACCCGGGCTGAGCGGTAGTACTCCTGCATGGTTTCCTCCACCGCCTGCACGAGCGTGGCGTCGTCGCAGCCGGGCTCCACCCGCCCCATCAGCGGCGGCAGCAGCTCTTGATACTGAAACACGAGTCGCTCCTGCGCCCGATTCGCGACGAGGTGCAACCCGATCCGCAGCTTGAGGATGGTGTCGCGCGCCTCCTGCAGGAGCGCAGCCATGTTCGGCGGCACGTGCTCGTCGAGCGCCAGCTGGCCGAGGTCCGCGGTGCGATACGCGGCCCGCAGCGCCCACTCCATGGCCGCGAGGTCTCGCAGGCCACCGGGGCCGTGCTTGAGGTCGGGCTCGACGAGGTACACCGTGCCCCCGTACTTCGCGTGCCGCTCGCGAGTTTCGTCGTCGAGTCGGTTCAGAAACTCATCCCGGCGCGGGCCGAGGAACTCTTCGAACGCACGAGCACGCAGCCCCTCGACCACGGCGTCGTCGCCGGCGATCGGGCGCAGGTCCAGAAGCCCGGTGCAGGAGGTGATGTCCGATGCGGCGTCGTCCAGCCACGCGCTGGGCTCATCACTGCGCACGTTGGCGCGAAGGCCCGCGTCCCACAGAGGGTGAACGATGGCGCGCACGAGGGCTTCGAGCGCGGGGTCCTCCGGCGTCACGCCCGGGGCGAGCAGCACAAGGTCGAGATCGGAGTACGGCGCGAGCTCGCGTCGGCCCAGGCCGCCGACAGCGGCCAGACACATGCCACTGCTGTCGAGTTCCGCCGCCGCGAAGGCTGCCGTGGCGATGTCGTGCACCAGCGCATCGATGACGTCGGCAAACACGAGCGCCATCTCGGCGCCCCCTCGCCCAGCGCAAAGGGCAACGTTCAGCGCCTGACGGCCGGCGGCGAGCGTGGAGCGGGGCGTGTCGGCCACGCGGCGGACGTTAGCAGTCCTCTGCAACGTCGACGACCGCTTCGATCTCCACGAGGCGCTGCCAGTCTGCACGCGCCATGATGACCGAGTCCGTCAGCGACCCGGCGTTGAACGCGATCCGCTCATTGCGCAGAACCGAAGCGTCCACGAACAGCGGCAGGTCGAGGATCGGGCGCCCGAACGGCGGCACGCACCCAGGCACGCAACCGGTGCGCGCGAGGAGTTCTTCCGGCGTGGCGAAGCGCAGGCGGCGGACCCCGAACGCGGTGCGTAGACCTTTGGACCGCGCCCGCACGGCCGCACTGATGACCAGCAGCACGAACCGCTCCCCGGCCTTGAGCAGGAGCGACTTGCCGCCGATCGTCGTCGACTCTCCGCGCACCCGCGCGCTGTCCTCCGAGGTACGCGTGGGCTCATGGTGCAGCAAGCGAAACGGGACGCTCGCATCCTCGAGGTGCCCGACGATGGCGTCGTAGACCGGTCCAGACATGCTGCTCACTTCACGGCGTCGTGGGCCGCCTGCACTTCTTTGTTCGGTCGCAGCTTCAACGAGGCCGCGTACGCGGCCTTCGCCTCCGACGTCTTGCCCTCTTTTTCCCCGATCTGGCCCAAGTTGTAGTGCACCGCGGCCTTGAAGCGCTCGTTCGACTCCAAGCTCAGGGCGCGCTCGCAATCTGGCCGGGCGCTGGCGGTGTCGCCGGCGAGCAGGTGCGCGTAGCACCGTGCGCCCCACGGACGCGGTGCGTCGACATCCAGATCGATCGCCTCGGTGAGCATCGCGACGGCGTCGGCGTACTTGCCCTCTTTGGTGAGCTTGCGGCCGCGGTCGAGCTTCACCCGCTGCAGCTTGGCGTTCGCCGCGTCGTCGACCCCGACCTCGGTGAAGGAGGTGGGCTGCCACGGCGTGCTTTCGATGCCGCGCATCCAGCTCAGCGTGAGCGCGCGGTCGGCCTTTGCGACCGACGACCATCCGACGGCCTCCGCCGTGCCGACGTCGACGAGAGCGGCTTTCAAGCCCTCACCCAGCGGCGCCGCGAGCCCGAGGTCCTTGGCCGACGGCTGCAGTCCCGACTCGACGACGCCGTGCACCGCATAATCCGCCGAGCATACGTAGGGCACGTCCGCGTCGGTCTGCCACGCCAGCTTGACCATGCCCTTGTCGAGCGAGACGTGAACCGAAGCTACGCGCATGATGTCCTTTGCGAACGCGTCGAGCCCGAGTTCGGGGTCGTCCTCGCACTCCTTGTACTGGGTGAACATGTCGTCCGACAGCGCCGCTTGCTTGCGCAGCGTGGGCGGGAGATCGAACTTCGGCCAGTTCACTCCGTTGGCCTCCAACGGCGTCACGATGCTGGTCCATTCCCCGTACGAACCGTGCGCGCCGCAGTAGTAGCCCGCATCGCCCCGCAGCACGAACAGCCGGTCATCGACACCGCCAACCAGCCGGAGCGAGAGATGGTCGACCTCCCCGTAGATCTCAGCCTCCCCCACGCCGGCGAGCTCGATGGGACTGCCCCCGTGCATTTCCTGCGCCTCGATGCGCGGCCGGACGACGGTGCCCCGCTTCGCGCAACCGGGTGCGCCTTCCTCGAGGCACATGCAGTCTTGGATCTCGCTGGTTGCGTCGTCACGGCGTACGTGCCAGACCCTGTCGTCTTTCGCGATCAGTAGCGCCTCCGCCTGCGCGACGACGCTTGCCGTGCCCTCTGCGTCGACGTCGTACCAGCGGGTGGTGATGCCGCTGTCGGTGGAGAACCAGACCAGCCAGGCGTGCGTGCCCGGCTTCGGCATGGCCGAATCCTCGGTCTTCGCGTCTCGCTCGGGCTTCGCGTCCGGGTTGGTTTTTCCCTCTGGCTTGGCGTCCGGCTCGGGCCTGGCCTCGGCCGCCGGCTTGCCCGAAGGTGACTCCCCTCCGTCGCACGCGGTCAGCAGAACGAAGGCGAAAGCGAGACGTCGCGTCACGTCAGCAGGCTATCAGGCCACGGCCTGATCGTGGTCGAACGCGGCGCGCAGCCACGCCCGCAGCTTGGCCCCTGCGAGCAGATTCACGCGATGCTGCATCAAATCCTACACCGCGCCGCCCGAACACCACGACCTGCTGTCGCTACGCACGGTCCTCGGGTCAGCGTTGGGGTGCGATCTCGGCGAACAACGGCGAGTGCGTTCGCGCAAGCGTCGCTTCAGTACACGCCGTGCAGCGACGCGCCCGGAGCCGCCAGGGCATCGACGGCGGCCTCGACCGCGGGGTCGTCGACAAGGGGCGGTGCGTGGTGCGGCTTGAGCCGGGCATCGATGACGATCGCCCCGCGACAACCCCAATGCTTGTGCTCGACGAACGCCCCGACGCCGGTGAGGTCGTGCGAAGGGTTGCTGCGCGTGAACGTCACCCACAGGAAGTTCGCGAAGCTGTCGGCGACGAAAGATGCATCGTCGACGAGCACCACCAAAGGAAAGCCGGTCTGCGGCGTGTGCAGCAGCTGCCGCGCAGCGAGCCCCTCTGCGAGCGCTTCACCGGCCTGCGGCGCGTCCGCGTAGGTCGGTCCCTGCACCGCGAGGATACCCGGACGCACCACTTTGGCCGCGTCGTAGCCCTCGGGCAGCGAGAAGTCGGGCGGCACGGTGCGCGCCAGCGTGCGAACGGGTTCTCCGGCCGCGGCCATCACCACCTTCGAGCCGCTGTTGAAGCCCGTGCCCGAGTAGTCGAGCGTATCGATCGTGGTTTTGGTCTGGAAATGCAGGTCCCGGGTGCAGTCGAGCCGACGCAGCACATGGTCGAACACCGCCGCTTCATCGGAAAGGCGCAGCTGCGGGTCGTCTTCCTTGGCCGCGATGACCAGGTACTTGGCCAGCGACGCCTGACCAAACCCGAGTACCGCGTTTGCGATCGTCAGCAGCTCCTGGGGCTGGCGCTTCGCGTAGGGCACGTAGCGCTCGCTGCCCAGCGCGAGCATCAACGGGTGCACGCCGGCGGCATCGACCGCGTGCATCTCGTGCAGGCCCGGGATCGAGACCGGCACCATCGGCGCGGTGAGCTCGTGAATGAGTGCGCCGAAGGTGGTGTCTTCTTGGGGCGGGCGGCCGACCGCGGTAAACGGCCAGATCGCGTCGCGGCGGTGATACACGGCATCCACCTTCATCACGGGGAAGTCGTGCTGGAGGCTGTAGTAGCCGAGATGGTCGCCGAAGGGGCCCTCGGGCTTGGTCGCGGTGCCATCGATGGTGCCGACGATGCAGAAGTCGGCATCGGCCGAGAGCGTGTGGCCATCTCGATGCAGGTACGCAAATCGACGCCCAGCGAGCATGCCCGCGAATACGAGCTCGCTGAGGCCTTCGGGCAGCGGCATCACGGCGGCGAACGTGTGGGCCGGTGGACCGCCCACGAAGACGCTGACCCGCAGCGGTTCGCCCTTGGCGAGGGCGGCGGCATGGTGCACGCCAATACCGCGGTGGATCTGGTAGTGGATGCCGACCTCGCCATCGGGCACGTAGTCGTTGCCGCCGAACTGAACCCGATACATGCCGACGTTGCTCTTCATCGGACCGGGCTCATCGGGATGTTCGGAGTACACCTGCGGCAGGGTTACGAACGGTCCTCCGTCGTCGGGCCAGCTCTGCAGCTGCGGAAGCGCGGAAAGGGTCGTCCGACCGCCGAGAATCGGTCCACTGCCGACCTTGCGCGGCAGCGCT
>CAYSPB010000375.1:0-7918 GCA_964432695.1 uncultured Nannocystaceae bacterium | reverse complement strand
TGGCTCTGGCGCGACGGGCTCCGGGGCGGGCGCCGCCGGAAGCTCGGGCTCGGGCGCCACCGGCTGTGGCTCTGGCTGTGGCTCGGGGACGGGCGCAAGCTCGGGCTCCGATTCTGCGGCGGGAATGGCCACCGACGCGTGGTAGTCGGCCGCCGAGCGAAAGCCGCTGGCCATCTTCATGCCCGGCTCGACCAAGGACGCGTCGTTGGCTGCCGCAAAGTCGAGGATCATTCGGTAGCCGCAGCCGGGGCATGCGGTCTGAACCAGCGCCGAGATGTGCTCGTCGCGGAGTTCAAACGGGGATTCACACTCGGGGCAGGCGATGATCATCAGAAGTCGAGTCCGGCCGAGAAGGTGTACTGCTGCTGAAGGCCCGACTGGTCCGAGACGGTCTGACCGTCGACATCACCGGAACTCGACCCCGCGGGCACGATCATCGCCTCGAAGCCGAGCCGAATCACGCTGAAGACCATCCGCATGCCCAGGTACGGGCGATGTCGCAAGATGCCGCCGGAGTTCTTGTAGACGAACTCGGTACTGCCGCCGTCGCCGGAGCATTGGTCTTCGTTGAAGTTGTCGGGAAACTCGTCGCACGAAGGCGTGCTGTCGAGCACCTGGGAGCGCGAGAGGATGAACAGCGCTTCGTAGCCCAGGTACGGCGTCAGGCTGAACGTCTTCCCGACGCCGAACACGTGCGAGATGCTGACGCCGGCAGAGGCCGTCGTCATGTTGAAGTCTTTGGCGCCCAGCAGGCGGCTGAAGCTTCCGCGCAGCGCGATCGAGGGAATCGGAAGGTGGTGGAAGCCCTCGTGCAGCGCGAGCTTTCCGTAGCCGCCCATCGCCCACATGCTCGAATCGAACACGTGCGTCGCACCGCCGCCGATCTCGAGGCCGGGCCACAGGCCCTTGCGTCCGACCAGCTGCACCGTCGGTACGACGCCGTCGGCTGCACCGCCGGTTGGCTCGGACCAGTAGCTCTCGGTGTTGGAGATCGTGTTCAGGCTGACGTCGGCCGAGACCGCGAAGCCGGAGAGCCCGAGCGAATCGGCCGGGTCCATCGGCTGCAGCGCGACGACGGTGCCGAGCTCGGACGAAAGGCTCCGAAATTCGTTGTCGTCCTTGGTGATGTTGCCTTGTCCGTCGCTGCCCAAACGGGTCAGATCGAGGTCGTACTTGCCCGCGTGCGCCTCTCCGGGAAGGAGGCCTGCAGCGAAGACGGTGGCGAGTGCTGCCGCGATGAGGACCAGGCGGGGGCGAACGGAAAGCATGCGCAGACGGGCTCCGAACCGACGATCGGCCGGCGGAGCGTAGCTTGCGCCTAGAAGCAATGTCAAGGATCGCGCACCTGCAAGCCTTTGGGATCGCTCGCGATCTGCCCCGCTCACCGCAGGTCCACCCACGGCGCGAGCGTGCAGTCAAGCGTTGATCACCCCGGCTGCAAATGCCAGCGCAGATGGGTGCCGTGTCGGCTCAGACGCCGCCCCAGCATGGAGCGGCGGGGCTCCTCGTCGGTGGGGTGTACGGGTCGGACGACCAGGTCGATCGTCTCCGAACGCCTCGCAACGTCGTGCAGCGGGCCCTCGAAGGCGACCATCATCGCGATGCGATGGTGGTGCCCGCCACCCAGCGTCGGGAAGCGGTCGACGACCAGGAGGTCCACGGTTGAAGGTGCGAGGACCTCTTCCCCATCTCCTTTGTTCAGTCTCAAACCGAACGACCACCCCTCGGGACGCAGAAACGGCGTGGGATCGACGACCGGCTGACGATCCTCGAGCTCGACCACGACCGTGAAGGCCGTTTGCTTCAAGAATCGCTCGGACCACGCGCTCGGTGGCGCGCCTGCCGTGCCCGACGCGAGCGCGGACGCGACGATCTCGGCATCCCACAACGTCGCGTGGACCTGCATGCCCTCGGCGGGAATGCGATGCCGGGTCCAGTCATCCTCCGCGCGGCGCACAGACGTCGGTGCGGCGGAGTTCACCGCGCTCGTGTGCACCGTTTGTGGCCCACACCCCAGGGCCACAAGGCTCAGCACCCACGCCGTACGGGTCAACGCCATCGAGCCGCTCCCGCGAACATGAGCCCCAGCGATGGCCCGCGCATCCACGCGACGCGGGCGGGTAAGACCACCGTACGCCGCTCAGTATCGGCGAGAACGAGCTCCACCCGCTCGCCTTCGGCGCGGGCGCTACCGCCGAACAGCTTCACGCCACCCGCAGAGACGTTGTCGATGCCGACCTCGACCGTGTCGACCGAGCGGCCCCGAGAAATCCGCAGTCGCGCAGGCATGCGCAGATCGAACCGCCGGTATGCGCGTCCATGACCCTCGCGCTCGTCCGAGGCACACAGCAACGATTGCAGGCTTTTGTACCGTTCCCGCGCGGTTGGCCCGAGATCTTGCCCGCGCAACGCACAAGCGCGGAGCGTCCGGTACTCCAAGATGTCGGCGAGCAGATCGCCAGGGTAGGGGTTGCCGTCGGGCAGGGTTGCGCCCCGGTTCGCTTCAGCGGTGGTATCCCCGACGGCCGCCGCCATGAACGCGCCTTGCTCCGGCGCGAGACTGAGCAGGCTCGGGACTTCACACGCGGTCGCGCCGCCCTGCGTGCATCCCGGAGCTCGCACCATCTTCACCATCGCAGGCGTCGGGCCGTTGGCCGCGACCTCGGGCATCTCGTGCGCGGGCGGGAGGGAGGTGGGCGAGGCGTGAGCGAGCGCGGTGTTCATCTGGGGGTCTCCTGCGGTGAGATCGACGCGTTGCCCACCTTGTGCGACGCTGCTAGCGTGGGCGCGATCGGAAGGGGCCCAGTGGCCGCTTCCCGTACGTCCTCCATCGACCCCTGCCGGCTCAAGTGAAGCCCTCGCCGACTCCCTCGGCCGGACCAGTGCGGGACGGCTCTTCGACATCGCCCGCGCGGTGGGCACGAGCGCGCGAGCAGCCGCTGCTGTGGATTTTGTTCGCGCTCAGCCCCTGCGCGTTTTTGATCTTCATTCCGCCCGAGTTGGACCTCGTCCTCGCCAACGTGGGGCGAGTCGGCTTGGGCGCGCTGCTCAGCCTCGTCGCGTGGTGGGCCTACACAGGATTTTCCGGCTACGAGCACTTCATCGGATGGCGCATCGTCATGCGCCCCGGCGCCAAGCCCAAGCGTGCGCGCTTGATGTGGAGCGTGCTCGGGGTCGCCGTTGTCGGTGCTGCGGCGATGCTGCTGGGTTTTCGCAACGCGCCGCTCGCCGTGCTCGTCGCCGTGTGCACGCTCGTCGCAATGGGCTTGGTGCTGCTGCGGTATTTCGCCGTGTCGGCTGCACTATCGATCGTCGGCATTGCCATCGGCGTCGCCGCTCTGATCGTCGTGCAATCCGTCGCGACCGGCTTCCAGCACGAGTTCGAGCGCCGCGTGTTCGGCGTTTACTCGCACATCAACGTCACCCGCCCGTACGGGATCTCGGAGTACCGCCGGTTCGAGTCGTACCTGCGCACGGTCGACGGAGTCGATGGCGCCAGCCCTTTCGTGTACTACGCAATGGCGATCGCGCCGGTGGTCGAGCCGGGGACCTCGGTGGACGAGGTCCCGCGTGCCACCGCCTTGGTCAAGGGCATCGAGCCCAGCACGGCAGATCAGGTGATCGACGTCGAGTCGCACCTCGCCTCGGGCATGGAGGACCCGGTGCCGCTCTCCGAGCTCACTTCGGACCTCGCGCTGCAGCCGATGCCCGACCGCGACGACGACCGTCTTCCCGGCGTCATCGCGAACACGCCCGATCCACGCGGGGAGGCCTGGTACCCCGAAGCGATGGCGCGGTGGCGAACGCTGCCCTCGGACCAGAAGTTCGGCCGGCGTCGCGCGAAGATCGACGATGACGAGTGGCCCGAGGACTTCGCGGTCGAAAACAACACCGTCGCCGACGAAGAACTGCCCACGATGTTCGTCGGCTACGCGCTCGCGCGGCAGCTCGAGCTCGACATCGGCGACGCGGTGATGCTCGTCGACCCGGGCGCCAGCTTCGACCACACGCAAGCCCCCGAGTTCCGTCGCTATCGCATCGCGGGCATTTTCCGGGCCGGCTTCCAGGAGTACGACGACCACCTCGTCTACATCCACATCAAGGAACTCCAGTACTTCAAGTACCGCGGCAAGGACATCGTCTCGGGCGTCGACCTTCGGCTCGAAGATCCGTACGAAGCGCCTGCGGTCGAGGCCGTGCTGCGCACCACCATCGGCGCGGACGAGTACACGATCCTCGAGTGGCAGAAGCTCAACGCGAACCTGTTCCAGTCGATTCAGACGCAGAAGACGATCTTGACGATCATCCTCAGCCTCGTCGGGACCGTCGCAGGCTTCAACGTTCTGGCCGCGCTGTGGACGATGGTCATGCGACGCAACGCCGAGATCGCGATCATCATGTCGATGGGCGCGTCCGAAGGGGGCGTCGCGCGGTTCTTCCAGTTCTCGGGAATGATGCTCGGGGCGGCCGGCAGCATCGCGGGCGTGCTCTACGGGCTGGTCCTGTGCGGCCTCGTGGAGCTTTACGGCTACACGCTCGATCCCGAGGTCTACTTCATCGAAGAGCTCCCGGTGGAGCTGAGCCTGGTTCAGATCGGCGTCGTTGTGGCGCTGACGATGGGCATCTCGTTCGTGGCAACCATTCCCCCGTCGCTTCGGGCGGCTCAGCTTCGGCCGGTCGAAGGGCTGCGCTACGAATAGATGGTCGGCTCGCGGCTCGGCCTCGTCGTCTTGATGGCGCGGCGGCTCGCGCTTCGGTCGCGCGCGCCGGGCCCGGGGATTACGAAGTGGATCCTCGGCTCGGCCCTCACCATGGCCGCCGGCGTGGCCGCGGTCACGAGCGGCATCAGCCATCCCATCGCCGTGGTCGCGGTGGGCGCAGGCGGCCTTGCGCTGCTCATCGGCATGGCGCTTCGCTTCTTTCCCGCCGCAATGGCGGTGTCAGTCACCGGCATCGCGCTGTCGTGCGCAAGCTTGATGACGGTGCTGGGCGTAACGACCGGGTTCGAGGAGGAAATCGTTCGCGCCATCGCGCGGCTGAACGGTCACGTGCTGCTCACCAAGTACGGCCTCGACTTTCGCGAGTACGACGACGTCGCAGACCGCTTTCTCGCCGACCCGCGGGTGACGGCTGCATCTCCGTTCGCGTTTTCGATGGTAGCCGTCGTCCGGGTCGAGGAGGACGACGCGGACCCGCGCGGCCCAGCCGTGGTCGTGGGCAAGGGCATGGACCCGCGCCGCGCCTCCGGCATGGATGGCTTCGTCGACACGCTCGAGCGTGGCAGTCTCGATGCGCTGCGCCCCGGCGGCACGCTCGTCACGCCCGGCCTGGTGCTCGGAGATGCGCTGGCGCGTGAGGTCGGGGTGTCCGTTGGAGACAAGGTCCGGGTGGTCGTGCCCGCCGAACTCGACGGTTCTCCGGACTCGATCGGCAAGCCGCCGCGCCACGCCGAGTTCGAGCTGCTCGACGTGTTGCACACCGGTACGTCCGAGGTCGACCGCAACCTCGCACTGATGCACCTGACGGCCGCGCAGGCGCTGTTCTTTCGCGAGGGACGCGTCACCGGCATCGAGCTGCAGCTCACGGACCCTCGCCTCGCGTCCGAAGTGTCCGGGCACGTCGATGCCACGCTTGGCTACCCCTATCGGACTTCCACGTGGGAGCAGACCAACGGCGCGGTGCTTGCGAGTCTGCGACAGATTCGGCTCGCCCTCTCGCTGATCTTGGGCTTGATGACGCTGGTGTCCGCGTCGAGCTTGGTCGCCAGCTTGCTGCTCATCGTCCGTCGCAAGCGCCACGATATCGGCGTGGTGATGGCGGTGGGCGGGGAGAGTCGTCTGGTTTTCTGGGTGTTCGAGTCGGTCGGCTTGCTCGCGGGCGTTGCGGGGTCGGTACTCGGATTGAGCCTCGGCGCGGTGTACTGCGTGGTAATTGCGGCCTACCGATACCCGCTGGTGGGCGACGTCTACCCGGTCGACCACCTGCCCGTGCACGTCCAGCCGGCCGATGCATTGCTCCCGGCGCTGGCAGCGATCGCGTTGTGCGGCCTTGCGAGCGGTCCGGTGGCGGTGCGGGCGTCGAAAACACGCCTCTTGGCAGCGCTTGGTCGGTAGTCAAAGGTTGCACGTTCGATTGAGGGCCCGCTGCGTACGCCCGGGGTCGACGAGGGCGGTTCGCGCGTTGAGGGTGGCCGTGCCGGGGCGTCGGGTGATAGCGCGATCACGTGGGCAAGATGAGGCGCGAGATCGTCGGAGTGTTGGTGGGACTGACGCTGGGGTGCACTGGGACGGCCCCCGCAGATCCGGGGACCGTCTCTGGCACGGACGGGTCGTCGCCGACAGTTGGCGGCTCGGGTGTCGATGCGAGCGAGGGGACAGCCATCGGTGACGCGGGGACGGCCTCCAGCAGCGCGATGGACTCGACGTCCGGTGATGCGTCGTCGAGCGGAGGTCCCGCGTCGCCCTCGTCCTCGAGCGACGCCTCGAGCGGTGGAGAACCGCCGGGACTCTCGCCCGAGGAGCAGGCTGCAATCGACGACAACTGGGCCCTCCGAGAGACGCGGGCGATCGAGGCGTGGCAGCTGGTGCGGGCCCGTGGACGGGAGCCGGGTGAGGGCGTTCTCATCGCCCAGCCCGACACCGGCGCGAGTCCGCACCCCGAGCTCCAGCCCTCCTCCGACGGTCACTCGCCGCTGCGGTGGGACCTCGCGCGGGACTTTGTCGATGGTGACGACGACCCCCAGCACGGCTTCGACAATCCCCTGATGCTCCCGGCGCACGGTCACGGAACCGAGACGAGCTCCGTCATCGTCAGCCCGCTGGGATGCCCGCTCGCCGGCTCGAGCGAGACGCCGTGCGTGACCGGGGCGGCCCCGGCAGCATCCGTCGTGCCGCTGCGAATCAGCGACACGGTCGTGCTCGTGTCTGGGGACACCGCGGCTGAGGCGGTCGACTACGCGGTCGAGATCGGTGCCCATGTCATCTCGATCTCGATGGGTGGCGTGACGCCGATGCCGGCGCTGGAGACCGCGATCGAAAATGCCCGAGCAGCGGGCATCATCGTGGTCGCGGCGGCAGGCAACGGCACGGGCATCATCGTCGTGGCGCCCTCGACGTTCGATGGTGTGGTGTGCGTCGCTGGCATCACGCCGGACATCGAACCGTGGAGCACGAGCGCACGCGGTCCTCGGGTCGACATCAGCGGACCGGCCGTCGACGTCCGATACGCGAGGGTGACCGAGCAGGGCGGCGCGCTCGCGTATGGCATCGGGCTCGCGCAAGGCACCTCCGACGCGACGGCGCTCACCGCCTCCGCGGCTGCCCTGTGGCTGAGCTACCACGGTCGCGACGCGCTGCTGGAGCGCTATGGCGCGGCCGGCATTCCCGTGGTGTTCCGGTCGCTGCTCACCGAGTACGGCGTGTCCGTGCCGCCTCGGTGGCCCGAGTCCAACTGGGGGGCGGGCGTGCTCGACATGGTGGCGCTGCTCGAAGCGCCGCTCCCGTGAGCGGTCAGCCTTCGCCGTCGGCGGGCAGCTTGAGCTCGGTGATCTTCTTCTGCGCGACTGTCTTGGAGTACTCCGAGCAGCAGTCGCGCTGGATGTACGCCGACCACTCGTCGAGGGCGTGCTTGACGTCTTCTTTCGACTCGTAGACGAACGCGGCGCCGGCGAAGGCCATCTTGTCGGACTGGTAGACCGTTTGGGCCTTCATGTACGAGGCGAGGGCAGGGTCGAGCTTCTCCTGAGCCCGCAACGCGTCGCCGATGAGGGTGTTGATGCCGGTGCGCGCCTCGTTGATCGCCTTCGGGTCGAGTTCGGCGACTTCGCGCAGCACCTTTTCGGCCTCCTCGGCTTGGCCCGCGGCGAGCAGCGCTTCGCCCAGCGGCATGCCGTACTCGGATTTCTCGGGGTCCAGCTCGA
>CAYSPB010000374.1:0-7936 GCA_964432695.1 uncultured Nannocystaceae bacterium | reverse complement strand
GGTGATCTGCGGTGTGCGGGGGCTAAAGACGTTTTGCCAGTTGGCGTTGGTCGTCTCGGTCAACGCCCCGTCGTCTCCGGTACCCGTGGTCAGGCGGACGTGGACACAATCGCCGTCTTCGAGACCCTCGAGCAGGTCTCCTTCGACTGGCGTGTCGCCGACGAAGATCGCATCGACCTGCAGGGCGCCCGTGCCCGCATCCTCGGGCAGCGCGAGCACGACGTTGATGCTGCGGCCGCGGTAGCGGAAGTCGTTGAGTACGATCTCGTTGGTGCCCGCAAACAGCGATGAGCGAAGCCCAGCCGGGATGAACGGCCGCACGTGTAGCCCGTCGGACTCCGCCTGCAGACCGAACAGCGTGTGATGCACCATCGACACGTAGGCGGCAACGCTCCACAGCTGGCGCTGCGAATTCACGACGGGACCGCTCGAGGGGCCTTCGTCGACCCACGGCGCACCCGAGGCAGCCTCGAAGTTCTCCATGTTCGATAGGTTCACGGCTGCACCACGAATCAGCGCACGCATCATCTTCTCGGCGACGGTCGCGTTGCCCGCCTTCGCCGCGGCGCGCAGCCAGTACGCGGTGACGAACGGCCACTCTCCGCGGTTGTGATAGATGGGAATGTCCTGCAGCTGTGGCCAGGCGACCGGCGCCCCGGGGCCATAGTGCGGGTAGCCGGCCACGATCTGCTCCGCCTGCGCTTCACTGGCGACGTCGAACAACACGGCAAAGGAGGATCCGAGCAGGTCGAAGCGGCGCACGGGTGCGACGTCGAGACCGGTGGTGATGAAGGTGGAGAACTGGCCTTCGTCCTCCAGCCAGAACTGGTCGCGAATCGCGGTCCGCAACGCATCAGCCCAGCCTTCGAAACGGTCGCGCGTCTGCATGTCCCCGGTCTCGTCTGCCAGCGCCGCCGCGATTCGCATCGCCCGGTAGTGCAGCAGGTTGGTCGACAGGGCCTTACTCATGCCGATGTGCACCACGTCGCCTGCGGTCCATTCGGGGTACGTCTGCTCGCGCCAGTCGAGGAACGACTGCTCCCCGTAGTACAGCCCGTCGTCGGCGTCGTAAACGACACCGCGATCGTGGTCGAGCGTGTTGGTGAGCGCCTCGAGCGTGCGGTCCCGAAATGTCTCTCGTGCCTCGCCATCGAGCTGGGCGAGCAATTCCCAGGCGCCGACGGCCCACGAAACGCGATCGCTGGACACCGGGTAGCTGCCACCGGTACCCGTGTCCTGCACGATCTGGAGGTCGCCACCACCGCGGCGTTCGCTGAGCTTGAAGTCGAGCGAGTTGCGCGCACGCATCGGGTCGAGGCCCGCAAGGCCCAGGTCGACCGCGTACGCGGTGTCCCGCGTCCACACGTAGTTCCACTTGCGACCGGTCTCGAAGCACCCCCCGCAAGGCACCTCGGCCCCATTGTTGAACGCGAAGTCCTGAATCGACTCGACGCTGTTCTCGCGCGTCTCCTCGAGGGAGAGCGTGTACAGGGCATCGAAGAGATCGTGACCCGAACGCAGCGTGGCGTCGTCGCTCTGCTCGATGAGAATGCGCGGATTGTTGGGCAGGTTGTCGACGAGCGAGGCCGTCGTGCTGAGCGTGTACGTGCGCCGCTCCGCGTCGGGGTCGTCGATGGTGACGGTCGCGTTGCCGTTCGCGTCATCCCACGCGTCGGTCCCCGTGCGGTCGGCCTGCGGCGCGGCGCGGCACGAAGGCCCGACCGGCTCGCCCGTGCTCGGGCTGCTGTCCGCCCCGCTGAGGTCGGTCTCGGTCTCGTCGGTGTCCGTCGTATCCGACGTGCTCAGCGACGTGATGCCCGTGGTCGGGTCTCCACTCGCCGAAATGGTGGACGCGACCGAGGTCGCACCGTCGGTCCCGGCGCCCTCGGTCTCGGCTGGGTTGCTGTCTCCCTGCGAACACCCTCCGGCAAGCCACGCAGCTACGAGCACGAGGCCTGCTCCCCATCGACCACCAACACCAGACATTCGTCGTGTTGTGCTTGGACTGGCCCAACATGTCAACGGGCGCCTGCTTCGCATTGCCGCACCCAAACTCGACGCTCACGCGACCGAACCAGGACGAGCGTGTCGCGTGGTCTCGGTTACTGGAGATGTCGCCCTCGAAGGAATCGGGCGAGATATCGGACGGGCCGCGTTGTTTTTGCTCTTGCGACCGGCAGCCGGCCGCAGAGTCGGGCGCACGCCAGACTCGTCACCGGACCAGGGCGACGAGCGTGAAGTCGTCGGCGAGTCGCCCCGTTCGCAGTCGGCTCGCTTCGAGTGCACGACCGACCGCCACCGCCGGACTGCGACCTTCGACCAACGCCTCGAGCGCGTCCGCGCAGCCGTACTCGGGTACGCCATCGGAACCGACGAGCACCGTCGACGCACCGTCCACCGAGAAGGCGACCGGCCGAGCCTCCCCGCTGCCCATGCGAGGCCGACGGTGCTGTGCCTCGGTGAGCAGGACGGCGGCTTCACTGCCGAGGGCAAGCGACCAGCTGTCGCCCACGCTCGCGCCTTCGATGCGCCCCTCGTCGTCGACCGTCAGCACCACGGCCGTGGTCTCTCCTGCGGTCTGGTCTTCATGCAGCCGCGCGTCGATAGCCACGAGAACATCGCGCCACGCAACGGCGGGATCAGCTTCGAACGCGGCTGCCAACGCGCGCACGGTGGACTCCGCCGCCGCTTCGGCCCCGCCCATGCCGCCCGCTCCGTCGGCAAGAATGATCGCCGTCGCCGAGGGACTCACGCAGACCCGCACCCGGTCATGCCCTCGCCCGCGGACGGGCTCGCTTGCAATGGCGTAGCGCATCAGCCGTTGACGACCGCAAGCGGCACGAGCTTGGCGACCTTGGTAGCAATGCCGGCGTCGTGCATCACGTCGACGACGTTCGCCACGTCTTTGTACGCCTCGGGCATTTCTTCAGCCACGGTCCGACGCGAGTCAGCCCGCACGTACACGCCCTTGGCCTCGAGTTCCTCGAAGAGTGGACGCCCCTGCGCCTTGCGCTTGGCCTTGACTCGCGACAGCCGACGTCCCGCGCCATGGCAGCTGCTGCCGAACGTCTCCTTCATCGCGCGCTCGGTCCCCGCGAGCACATAGCTGTAGCGCCCCATGTCTCCGGGGACCAGGACCGGCTGACCGATGTGGCGGTAGCGTTTTGGCACGGCCTCATGCCCGGGGCCGAAGGCTCGAGTCGCCCCTTTGCGATGGACGCACAGCCGGCGCTTCTCGCCGTCGACCTCGTGGGTCTCCCACTTCGCAATGTTGTGGCAGACATCGTAGACGGTGGAGAGACCCAGCGACTGCGCCGGGCCTCCCAGGTGCTCCGCAATTGCCGTGCGAGCGAAGTGCGTCATGACCTGGCGGTTGGCGAACGCAAAGTTGATCGCACAGCCCATTGCCGCGAAGTAGTCCGCCGCCTCGGGGCTGCTCAGCGGTGCCGCACACAGCTGCCGATCCGGCAGATCGATGTGATACTTCGCCGACGCCCGCAGCATGCGATGCAGCGAGCTGTCGCAGACTTGGTGACCGAGCCCGCGCGACCCGGAGTGGATCATCACGGTCACGTTGCCACGCACCAACCCGAAGGCGGCCGCGGCGTCTTTGTCGAACACTTCGGCGACGTAGCCGAGTTCGCAGAAATGGTTGCCGGATCCGAGCGAGCCAAGCTGCGGGCGGCCCCGATCCTTGGCGCGCTGCGAGACCTTGTCGGGGTCGGCACCCGTCATGCAGCCGCTCTCCTCGAGGACGTCGAGGTCGTCGTCGCTGCCGTACCCGCGTCCAACCGCCCATGCCGCGCCCTCGCGCAAGACGGCATCGAGTTCGGGCTTGCTCAGGCGCAGCCTGCTCTTGGTTCCCACGCCGCACGGCACCTCGCGGTACAAGGCCGTCGCGAGGTCGGGCATCGTCTCGACGACCGCCTCCTTCGGGATCGAGCTGCGCAACAACCGCACGCCGCAGTTGATGTCGTAGCCGACGCCTCCGGGCGAAAGCACGCCTTCTTCAGGGTCGAACGCGGCGACGCCACCGATTGGGAAGCCGTAGCCCCAATGCATGTCGGGCATGGCAAGGCTGTGTCCCACGATGCCTGGAAGGTGCGCGACGTTGACGACCTGTTCGGGACTTCGGTCGTCCTGGATGCTGTCGAGCATCTCGGCGCTGGAAAACACCAGACCCGGCACCCGCATCCCGCGATGCCGAGGGATCCGCCAACGGAACGGATCGATCTGTTCAAAGCACGCCGACATGGCAACCGGCGAGGGGTAGCACCGTCTGATCGGGGGGGCGAGAGGATTGTCGGGTCGAACACCGCGATGCGCGTCGAAGTTGATACGGTGGGAGCCGCTGCCGTGAGCCTTGCGCCTGCCGAAATCGTGCTCGAAGACCAGCGCTCGGTCGCCGCCTTCCTCACCGCGCGACTGGCTCAGGCGCGAGCCCAGCCGTCCGTCAACGCAATGCACGACCTCGTGCTCGCGCTACAGGTCGGTCACCGCCGCGCTCAGCGAGCGCTGAGCCTCGTGTTCGACGGCACCGAGGACGTGCGGCTGAAGCGAGACATCCTCGAGCGCTACGCGGTGCTCGACCGCATGCTCGAAGAGCTCGAGCAAGACCACACCGGCACCCAGCCCGGGGACTTCGTCGACCGCGCCGCCGACCTCGCCGCGGCCATCGATCGGGGCTTCTGCACCGCACACGAACACATCGACCAGGTCCGCGACGCGCAGCCTGAAGTGCATCACCTCGAAGTCACGCGACCGGCTCAGCCACGCGACCCCGAAGGCAGCACCACCGAAGTGTGGTTCAGCGACAACGGGTTCGACGAAGACGCGCCGACCCGTCGCTTCCTCGCTACGGGGCCGACCCGTCGGGGTCATTGACCCGGTCGATGACCTCCGCGGTCATCGTGCCGCACTCCCCGTAGACCACGGTCCAAACGTCGTCTCCTGGCACGATCTTCCCCTCGCGCTGCACGAACTCTCCGTTCGCCAGGCGAACGTGCCTGCGAAAGAGCAGCTTCAAACGACCACCCGGCGTCGCCTTCGCGACGTCCACTTGTCCAACGGCAGGACAGCCGTAGCCCTCGGGCGTGCTCAGCCACCGCAGGGCCACGTTCATCGCTTCCTCGACGGTCCCAAATCGGCCGGCGCACCCTTCGACGGCATCTGCGGCGCGTCCGTCGGGGCAGCTCACCCCCTCGAGGTCCGATGGTGACCAAACCGACCAGAATGAAGGCTCGGCCATCGCTCCCGTGAAATCGGCGTTCCGGACCGAAGTTCCGACGAAGTCGTGAACCTCCTCGGACCCTCCTCGCCCACTCCCCAGCCAGGCACTGCGGAAGTCGGTGCCGTCCAGCTTTGCGCCTTGAAAGGAAGCACCCGCCACACGAGCCCCCACGAAGCTCGCTCCGCGCAGGTCGACCCCATTGAAGTTCGCACCGGTGAGTGATTCTCGGTCAAAGCGACGAGGCCTCCGTCTTCGCCCACGCGCAGGACAGCACGGCCGACCACGAACCCCTCGACGCTTGCCCAATAGATGACCTCGTTCAGCCACCGAACGAGGCGGTCCTCGGCATCGAGAGCCTCGACCGCCACCGCGCGACGACCGGTCTGCGGTACGGACGCTCCTTCGGTGAGCAGCTGCACCACAGCGTCCGCGCCGGCGCCGAGCATTGCCGGCTCGCCGAGTCCCCGAAGCTTCAGCGCCAGGTCGGCGGTGTGCTCGATCTGGACGAAACCGACGTCAGACACAGATACATCTGTTCACGTGAGATGGAATGCGACATTTTTGGAGGACACGCGCGAACGGGCTACCGGAGAGGCACGATGCTGTCGCTGCTTCTCGCGTGTACCACGGCCGCCGCCCTGACCTCCGCCGTCGAGGCCCAGCCGGTTCCGAACAATCCGGTGCACGTTCGGACGATCACATGGTCGATCTTCGGTGTGGACCAGTCGGTACGCGTGACGTCGAACGACGCGCGCCCCTGGGAGCTCTCGCTGGAGAACGCGCCGGACGTCTGGCTTCGCAGCATCGTGGGTCCCTTCTTCTCCACGGTCGAATTTCACGACCCCGACGCCAACGGCGAGCACCATACGGCCCAGGTCGTTACCCGCATCGACAGCGCCATCGCCTTCGACCTTGTGAACTGGATCGATCACTCGCGGCAGTCCGGTCCGGTACTCGCGCAACTCCTGTCCAACCCGCGGTGCACGATGGAAGCCACCTGCGAGACCCCAGCCCCCGCGTGGCCGGAGCAGCCGCAGTGTCCGTCCGCGGCGGCGATCGAGTCGTGGGACGGCGGCATGATGGAGCTGTCCCGCATGCTCGTGAGCACCGGCTGCTTCACCGATGCTCAGGTCGGCATTCAAGCCGGCGCATTTTGGATCGATGGGTGGGACGGCGAGTCCGTCACGCTCGCCATTCAGCGAGAGCACTGCCTCGACGCGGACGCCAACGCCTGCCGCGGCGAAGTCAGCTTCGTCGCCATGAAGCCGCCCAAGTCTTGGCACCCGTGGTTGACGGACGCCAAGGACCGCCACGGACACCTACCTCGCCTCGCACCCGCGCCGAGCGAGCCTGCGCCGGAGCCACCCGCGGCTCCGGCCACCGAGCGCCCCCTGCCCTCGCTCGCCCAACGCTGACCACCGCCATGCCGCCGAGCGCGGCAAGCAGCGCGATGTTCCCAAAAGACCGCCTTCACTCCACACGGACGCAAACCTGCATCACCGTCCCCGTGTCGAGACCGGCGTTGTCTTGGAAGCTGAACTGCCACGTCCCTCCCGCTTCGCCTCCATCGAACGCCGAGAGCGCTTCTGTCGGCAGCGTCGCAGCGCCGGACGTCGATGCACCGCAGCTGATGGCAGCGCCCGCATCGTCGAACGACAGGTTCATGTCGTCCTCGGTCCCGCACTCCTCGTTGTAGACTCGAACGGTCGTGCCCGCGTGGGTTACGTCGATGGTGAGGTCACCGATGAACGTGTGCACGAGGTCGACGCTGACCATGACGTTGCTGACGCTACCCCCTGGCGGCACGGTCGGTGTCACGGTCACGGCGGGCCCATTGTCGGGGATCGCAAGGTTGGTGTTCTCGCAGACCTCGACTGGCTCCATGGGCTCGGTGCATCCGCTGGTGTCCAGCATGCATCGTGCACTGCAGGCCAGCTCGCCTCCGGTGAACTCCCCCGCGTCTTGGCAGGTCATCCCGTCGAGCTCAGCGCCGTCGCATGCCTCCCCCTCTTCGAGCACCCCGTTGCCGCACTCGACGCCGGCGCCGCTGCTGCTGGACCCGTCTCCAACGGCTCCGCCACTGCTGGTATCCGCGGAGGTGGTCTCCTCCATCGTGGTCGAGGCGTCGGGCTCGGTGGGGTCCGAGCCGGACGTCTCGCTCGGGTCGGGCTCGCCGGTTCCGGTGGTCGGGGGAAACGCCGTCACGCCGGTGGTCATCGAGCCGTCTTGCCCGCCCGTCGTTCCGTCTCCTGTGGCCGGCGGACCGATCGGGTCACCAAACGACGTACCGTCTTCGAACTCGCCGACCGAACACGCACAGCAAAGTGCCAAAGCACCCGCGGCGAACCGCCCAAAGCTGACCCGACCCATGCGGGATGATACGCGGACGCCACCGCCCGGGGTCAAGGCGTGAACGGGCGCGCCGCGCTCAGGCGAACAGGTCCGCGTCGCCGTTGCTCCAAACGAGCAACGTCGTCGGCAGCTGCTCGAGCAGCGGGTCCATGTTCGAGAGGTACCCCGGAAAGTCCTCGAGGTCGCCCGAGCTGAGTCCGAGCATGACCAGGTCGGCCGTGCCCGCCGAGTGTTCCGGAATGAAGCGCGATGGAGGCTCCGCTGTGGCGAACACGTGCACTTCAGCCTCGATCCGCGCATTCGCGAGCAGCTTGTCGAGATGTTGACGTGCTTCGGCCTCAGCCGAGGCTTCGG
>CAYSPB010000373.1:0-8057 GCA_964432695.1 uncultured Nannocystaceae bacterium | reverse complement strand
CGCGGACGGTCTTGATGTCGATCTGGTCCTCGGTGCTCACCGCCCACGGCAGCTCGACGAGCCACTCGAGGTAGGTCCGCGTGACCGTGTACTCGGCGGAGCTGGGCTGCATCTGGCGCAGGCGGTCCAGCTGCTTGAGGGCGGCCGTCTCGGCCTCCTCCGGCATTTTCGCCTCGGCGATTTTCTTGGCGAACTCATCGGCCTCGCCACCCTCGTCGTCCATCTCCCCGAGCTCGCCTTTGATGGCCTTGAGCTGCTGGCGGAGCACGTATTCGCGCTGGCTGTGGCCCATCTCTTCTTGGACCTGCGAGTTGATGCGCTCGCGAACCTTGAGGATCTCGAGCTGGCGGGTGAGCAGCGTCAGCACCTTGCGAAGGCGCTCGAGCACGTCGGCGCTCTCGAGCACGTCCTGCTTCTCGCTGGGCTCGATGTCGAGGTTGCTGACCACGAGGTCCGCCACCTGGCCGGGATCGGACACGCTGTCGAGCAGCGCTGCGGCCTCGCGCGGCAGCTCTGGCACCAGAGAGATCAGCTTCTTGGCGGTCTCCTTGATGTTGGCGACCAGGGCGTCGGCCTCGACCTGCGTGGTCGCGTCTTCGACGTCCTCGACCTCGGTGACGTTGGCCGTGATGAACGGCTCGGCGTTCACGAATCCCCCGAGGCGGATCCGCATGACCCCCTGGAGGATCACCGAGTAGTTGTCTTTGGCGAGCTTGATGACCTTCAGGATGCGCGCCGCACAACCGACCTCGTGGAGGTCGCTCTCGCCGGGGTCTTCGGTCGCAGCATCGCGCTGCGTGACGATGCCAATGATCGGACGCTCGTTCGCGATGGCCTCTTCGATGAGCCGGACCGACTTCGGGCGACCGACGTCGATCGGGATGATCGATCCCGGAAACAGGACGGAGTTTCGCAGCGGCAGCACCGAAACGGTTTCGGGCAGCTCGGGGACCTCTTCGACGGGCTCGTTCGACGACGTACTCATGCGTGGGGGCCGTTTTGCAGGCGGCTCACGGTAACACCCGGCCCAGGGCTGTCAACGGCCGCCCCGCACTTGGCGCACCGCCGAACGCGACGATACAGTGGGGCGTGCCCTCCTTGAGCGTGGTGGTGGCGGCGGGGCCCGACAAGGGCCGCAAAGCGGTTCTGGGCGAGGGCCCGCTGACCATCGGACGAGGCGTTGGACAAGGCCTCCAGCTGAGCGACGGTGCGGTCTCGCGGCACCACCTCACGATGCGGCTGACGGCCGGCCCCGATGGCCGGCCGATCGCCCAGGTCGCCGAGCTCAAAGGCGTGAATCCGGTGTGGACGCTGGTTGGCGGTCAGCGAGCCAACCTCGCCGTAGGCGCCACGCTCGAGGTCGGCGGCACGCTCACGCTGGGCAACACGACGGTCGTGTTCGAAGCGCCGGCCGCCGACGCTCCCACCGCCAGTTCGACCGTCGAGATCGACGCGCGCATCGAGAAGGATCCACAAACGCCCAGCCGCCTCGCTGCGCTCGCGTCGCTGGGGGATCGTCTCTCGCGGTGCGGCTCGCTGCAGGCGGTCTACCGCGAAGCCACCCGCTGGGCGCTCGCCGCCCTGCCCGCCTCCCGGGCGTTGGTGTTGAGCACCGACGGCAGCGACGTGCTCTCGGCGAGCAGCGACGGCACGGTGATCGACCTGGCCGTCTCCAAGGCGCTGCTCGACCGCGTCGCACGAGAGACCAAGGCTTTTTGGGTTCGCGACGTGCTCTCCGAGCCCGACCTCGCCGATCGCAAGTCGGTGCAGCTGCGCGGCATCGTCGGCGCGATGGCGGCTCCGACCTCGGGCCTGGTCCTCTACGTCGAGTGGGGCGCTCGAGAAGCACTCCGGGGGCGACACGACGAAGAAGCCCTGCTGCTTCTCGTGTGCGCCGCCCATCTGATCTCGGCGTTTGGCCAGGGGGCGTCCGAACGCGTGCAGCTTCAGGCCGCGACCAAGGCTACCGCGGCACGCAGCTCCGCCGCCGCCATGCCCCGGATCATCGGGCGCTCCGCGGCGATTCAGCGCCTGCAGGTCTTCGTCGAACGCGTGGCCCCAACCCCGGCTACCGTGCTTCTGCGTGGTGAGAGCGGCACCGGAAAGGAGCTCGCGGCCGCCATGCTGCACGCGATGTCCGACGTCGCAACCGGTCCCTTCGTGGCGATCAACTGCGCCGCGATTCCCGAGCAGCTGCTGGAGAGCGAGCTGTTTGGACACGAAAGAGGCGCCTTCACCGGTGCCGTGACGCAGCATGAGGGCGTGTTCCAGCGCGCCGACGGCGGCACACTCTTCCTCGACGAGATCGGTGAGATGAGCCTGTCGACCCAAGCGCGAATGCTACGCGTGCTCGAGACACGCTCGTTCACCCGCGTTGGCGGCACAAAGGAAGTGGCCGTGAAGGTCCGCCTCATCGCGGCCACGCACCGCGACCTCGCCGCGATGGTCACCGAGGGCGGATTCCGCCAAGACCTCCTTTACCGACTCTCCGTCATCCACACCGAACTCGCCCCGCTGCGCGAGCGCGTCGACGACGTGGAGCCGCTGGTGCGATTCTTCGCCGACAGCCTCGGCGAAGCGATGGGCCGCCGCATCGACGCCATCGCACCCGAAGCCTTGGCGGCGCTGCGCCGGTATCCGTGGCCGGGCAACGTTCGCGAACTTAGGAACATGGTCGAGCGCGCGCTGGTGCTAGGCGATGGCAGCATCCTGCAGGTCGACGACCTCCCGCCCGAGATCCTGCATGCCGCCCCGACGTCCGGCCCCGGTGCCCCGCCGCCGGCCGTCACCGCCGGCACGATTCGTACGCTGGCACAGCTCGAGCGCGAGGCGATCGACGCGGCTCTCGAGGCGACCGGTGGCAACAAGGCCCGGGCGGCCGCCTTGCTGGGCATCGACCGTACGACGCTGTACCGCAAACTCAAAGACCACAAGACCTGAGCCCGACGGCGGGAACGCTTTGGCGGGTGCGAACGACCACCGCGTCACCATGCTTCGCTTCCGCCTCCCCCTCGCGCTGGGCTTCGCACTCACGCTGCCCGTGGCCGCACACGCCAGCACCCCGATGGTCGCCGGGGTCGACAACGACGAGCACGCGCCCGCGGTCGCCTACAACCCCGACGCCGACCAGTACTTCGTCGTGTACGTGCAGGGATCCGGCCGGCCCGCGTGGCAGCTGCGCGACGCCAACGGCAGCCTGCTGGACGATGACTACGAACCCGCGCTTGCGTCATGGGTCCCGGGGACCGAGTACCGAGATCCTCGCGTAACGTACCGCGAAGCTGACAACCAGTACGTGATGACGGCGGTGGTCGAGACGCAAGGCCCGGGCGGTCCACTCGCCGTTCCTCAGACCAAGCTGGTGGTCATCGCCTTCGACGAAGACGGAAATGGACTGTGGCACGATGACGTCCCGAACATCCCCGTGGGCGCCATCGTCCGGGTACCCGACATCATCGGCGACACTTTCTCCGGCTGCTGCACGCTTGTCACGTGGCAGGAGAGCTGGGGCAGCATCCGCGCGCAGCGTTACGACACCGCGGGCACGCCGCGCGGTGACACGCTCGAGGTGTACACGGACGCAGGCCGCTTCTCCGACCACGCACGCAACCCCCGGCTCGCCTACCAGCGGCTTCCGGGCGACACCTTTTCGGTCGTGTACCAAAAGAGTCGAGGTGGCGACGCGGTGATTCAAGCTCGCCACATCCCCGCGGTGTCTGGCGACCCCGGGCCCGAGCGCACGGTTGCAGTCATGGACGCCAATCCGCGAACGAGCTACGGCGGAGTCTTCCCCGGCGGGCCGGACATCGTCTACGAGCAGGGCGGCAACCGCTACATGGTCGTGTGGCGAGATGAGACCGCGATCAAAGCCAGCACGCTGAGCCCGTCGCTAACCGCACCGAGCGTTCGAATCGTGCATGCCGACGACGCGATGCTGCCCGGCGACGTGAGCGGGCCCGGCGTGCCCGAAGTCATCCAGGCCGCGGGAACGTCCCGCTTTCTCATCACACACCCGCGCTCACTGACCGGCTACGCGGGTACGCCCTGGCGCTGGGTGCAGGGCTGGTGGCTGCAACCCTCCGGCCCGGCAACAGCGACCAACGTCTCGACGATCTGGTCGTCCCAGCCGCGCCGAGACTCCGTGGGCGCTTACAGTCCCGTCACGCAAGGCGCCTTCGTCGTGTGGGAAGTCGAAGAGGCTGGAAATCCCGGCCTTCATGACCTCTTCTACGGGCTCGTCGATCGTCCCTAGTCGACCGTCCCTAAAGGATCCGCTTCGCCCGCGGGTAGCTGCCGAGCACGAACAGGTCTTGGCAGTGGCGCCGCGCCGCCTCGACCGCCTTTGCCATGGCCGGCTCCGACTGATGTCCGGTCGCGTCGAGGAAGAACGTGTAGCTCCAGTTCTCGCGTCGCGACGGTCGCTTGTCGATGTGCGTGAGATTGATGCCGCCGTAGGCGAACGCGCTGAGCACCTGCACGAGTGCACCCGGCTCATGCGACGTGGTGAACATGACCGAAGTCTTGTCGTCGCCGGAGGGCTTGGCTTCTTGCCGCGCGATGACGAAGAACCGGGTGATGTTGTTCGGATTGTCTTCGATGCTGGGGAACAGCGTCGGTACGCCGTACAAACGTCCAGCCAGAGCAGATCCGATGGCGGCCGAGCCCGGGCGCTCGTCGGCTTTGGCGTCGAGCACCGCCTGCGACGAGCTCGCGGCCGGTACCAGCTCCACGCGCGGGTACTGCGTGCTCAGCCACTTGCGGCACTGCGCAAACACCTCGGGCTTGCTGAAGACTCGCTGCACCTCTTTGGGCTGGCACAGCGCGAGCAGGTTGTGCCGAATCCCCAGGGCGACCTCCGCGTAGACGAAGACGTCGCCGGCCGCATCTCGAAACGCATCGAGCGTCTCGGCAATACCGCCGCCGGTCGAGTTTTCGATCGGCACCAGGCCGTAGTCGACGTGGCCGCGTGCAACCTCGGTGAACACCCCCTCGATCTCCCGAAGGTTTTCGAAGCTGACCGAGCTGCCGAACTGTGCCGTGGCAGCGGCATGCGAGAATGACCCCGCAGGGCCCAAGAACCCGATACGCAGCGGCTGTTCGATCGCGAACGAGCCGCTCATGATCTCCCGGTACACCCCCTCGATGCTGCGCTCGGGCAGCGGACCATCCGAGAGTCCGAGCACCCGCGAGAGCACTTCGGCTTCGCGATGCGGGGCGTAGATCGGCCCTCCGTCGCGCTGCTTGACCTTGCCGACCTCCACCACCACCGAGGCGCGCTCGTTGAGCAGCTCCACCAGCTTGCGGTCGAGGTCGTCGATGCGGGCCCGCAGTGGGGCCAGCGGGTCGCTCGATCCGTCGCTCATGTCGCCAACGTTGGCGCAGGCAGACGGGCTTGCCAACGCCAAAAAGGCGAAGGCCGCCCCTTCCCCACCATTGAGGAAAGCGCGGCCCCGCGATGCGAAACACAACCGCGACGATGGTCCGTCGCAAGACTCCTAAGTTCTAAGCCAACCGCGGTTTGCTCCCACGCCCCGCGTCGTTTCTCCCGTTCATCCTCGTCACGCTCGGCGAACACCGAGGTGTCGATGGAGCGCCCTCAGGGAGCGCCCCGTCCTACTCCCAGGGGGAGCGGTATTTCTGTTCCCGATCGGGGTCGAGGAAGTCGTCCTCGGCCTCCAGAGCCTTGAGCAGCTCCAGTTCCTCTTTTCCGAGGCGGTCGCCGCCGTACATGCCTTCACGCTTGAACTCTGCGAAGCTCGAAAACCCGGTGCGGTAGTAGCTCATCGTCCAAAATCTCCTGAATCCGGCCTTCGCGGCCCGTGGGGTCAATCCCGGCGGCGACGGCTCGTGAAGCGTACGCCGTTGTCGTACATGTAGGCAAAAATCTCACTCAATCGAGTTCCTCTCGATCCGGGGCCCCCGCGCGGGGGCGGTGGTGGTACGTATGCGGGCCGTGCCGGCGCCGACCGTCATTGCGATCAGCAACCAAAAAGGAGGCGAAGGGAAGACCACGACTGCGGTCAACCTGGCGGCTTCCATCGCTGCGGCGGAGCACCGCGTGCTGCTCATCGACATGGACCCGCAGGGCAACGCGAGCTCGTCGGTCGGGTACCCCAAAGGCGTCGCCGAGCACGGCACGTACGACATGTTGATGGGCCTTGCCGGACCCACGGAGGTCATCCAGAACACCGAGCTGCCGATGCTCGACGTCATTCCAAGCTCGATGGATCTCGCGGGCGCCGAAGTCGAGCTGGTGGAGGTTGAGAACCGTGAGTCCGTGCTTCGCTCGTCACTGGAAGGCGTGCTCGAGCACCAGCCGTACGAGTACATCCTGCTCGACTGCCCCCCTTCGCTGGGGCTGCTCACGATCAACGCGCTGGTCGCCTCGACATCGGTCCTCATCCCGATGCAGGCCAAGTACTTCTCGCTCGAGGGACTGGGCGCGCTGAACAACACGATCGATGCGGTGCGGGAGGCGTTCAACCCCCAGCTCGCGCTCGAGGGCATCGTCTTCTGCATGTTCGACGCCCGCACGAACTTGGCGCAGCAGGTCGTCAAAGAGGTGCACTCGCACTTCGAAGGGCTCGTCTACGACACCCGCATTCCGGTGAACATCCGGCTCTCCGAGAGCCCAAGCCACGGCAAGCCCGCGCTGCTGTACGACATTGAGAGCAAGGGGGCGCAGGCGTACCTGCAGCTCGCCCGCGAAGTGCTTTCGCGACGAGACGGGGTTGCGGAGGCAGTGGCCCGATGAGCAAGTCCAAGCGCCCTGCCCTGGGCCGCGGCCTCGGAGCCCTGCTGCCCAACCAGAGCAAAGGCGGGACCAAGGACGCCGATGCAAAGTCGCCAGCCGCCAAGGCCGGAAAAGCCAAGTCCAAGGACGCCGACGTTCCGCGCACGGGCGTGCAGACGCTGCCGATCGAGCAGCTTCGCCCCAACCCCGAACAGCCGCGCAAGCACTTCGACCCGGTCAAGCTCGAAGAGCTCACCGCGAGCATCAAGCACCAAGGCATCCTGCAGCCCATCGTGGTTACGCCCGAGGTCAAGCCGGGCGCCAAGGGACCGCGGACCTACCTCATCATCGCGGGCGAGCGTCGCTGGCGAGCCTCGCAGAAGGCCGGCCTGCACGAAGTTCCGGTCGTCATCCGCGAAATCGTCGAAGAGGACCGCCTGGAGCTCGCACTGGTCGAGAACATCCAGCGCGCCGACCTCAACCCGATCGAAGAGGCGCAGGCGTACGCGGAGCTGATCAAGCTGCGCGAGTACACCCAAGAAGAACTGGCGCTGCGCGTAGGGAAGGACCGAAGCACGGTCGCGAACGCGATTCGGCTGCTGCGGCTGCCCGATAAAGTCCAGACCCTCGTCCAAACGGGCCGGCTCAGCATGGGCCACGCACGTGCGCTGCTCGGGCTCGAGCATGAAGACGACATGAACGCCATGGCCGGCGAAGTCGTACACGACAACCTGTCGGTTCGCGCGACCGAGGCCGCCATTCGCAAGCGCAACGCGGCGCCAAAGGGACCGCCGTCGGATGAAGAGGCCCGCCGCAAGATCATCGTCGGCGAGCTCGAAACGCGTCTGCGACGTCGCCTCGGCGCCCGCGTCCGCCTTCGCTCCGGCGGCAAGAAGGGTAACGGCACCATCGAGATCCCGTACGGCAGCCTCGACGAGCTCGACCGGCTGCTCAAGGTCATCCTCGACAACGCCAACGCCTAGAGCGACGTAGGCTCGTTGTACGCACACGGGGCCCCATTGTGTGCCGGGTGTCGTCGCAGCGCGCCCCGACGGAATCAGCTACGCTGGCAGCTGATGACAACCGACGACGCACGGCGAGGTTCGGCACGGGCCGGCGTCGTCCTGCAGCTGCAGTACCGCAGTGCCGGCCACATGCTGGTCAACTACTGCACCAACCTCTCGCGCGGCGGTTTGTTCATCCCTGCCGAGCACCCGCTGCCCGCCGGTTCTACGCTGACCCTCGAACTGAGCGTTCCCGGCGACCCGTCCCCCACCCTCATCGAGGCCACGGTTCGTTGGGTTCGGCAGTTCGACGCCGCCGA
>CAYSPB010000372.1:0-8073 GCA_964432695.1 uncultured Nannocystaceae bacterium | reverse complement strand
GTGGTGCGCAGCGAGGCCGCGCCACCCCAGCGTTCGCTCGAGGTCCGCGAGGGCGACCAGCGACCGCACGTCGCCACCGCGCCGGTAGTCGAGCAGCAACGCATCGAGCGCTTGGTCATCGCGCCCCAGGGCGTGCAACGAGGCCGCATAGGCCCGCGCGGCCTTCTTGCGCGGGCGAAGCCGAGACCCCTCGGCCTTGGCGACGACGTCGGCGTAGCGACCGTCCGCGTACATCTTCGGCAGCCGCGCGTGGCAACCGGCGAGCAGCGCAAGCCCGAGCGTGAGCCCTATTCGCATGCAAGCCCGGCGCTTCCTCCGAACGATTCGGCGAGCGTGTCGAGCAGCGACTGATCGTCCTTACGCAGCTCGTCGCGCTTGGCCTGCGCAGCGCAAAGGAACTCGACCGCGGGGTCGGGGTCATCGAGCGCGATGTAGGCCTCCGCCACCCGCAGGTGGTTTCTTGGATCTTCGGGGCGCGCGTCGACGAGGTCTTCGAGCATGCTCAGTCCGTCCTCGGCGTCACCGTGCTCGACGAGGCGACCGGGGGCCATCACGTAGAGCGTGCCGAGCATGCGGGTCGCCGCCCCCTCGTCGTACTCGGGGTCGCGCTCGAGCGCGAGGCGGGCAAACGTCTCGGCTTCGGTCACGAGCTTGCCCGCGCCGACGCCTCGGAGCTCGGCGAGTCGCCCCGCGAGGGCGGCGCGGGCGAACGCGTAGTCGGCCGTGCCGTCGTCGGGTGCGGCGTTCACGGTTTCGTAGGCGCGCTCGCGATCCTCGTCGGTGGACGTTCCCGCTTCGATTCCGTCTTCGAGCGTCGTGAGCACGGCAAGCGCGTCGACGGGCTCCGACGCAGCCCCCTCGCCCGGGGCGGCGGTGGGCGTCGAGGCTTTGGGCGTGCAGCCCATCAACAGGGCGACACAGAGCAGCGTGGGCGTCCGAACGGGCACCTCGGCAGTCTGCCAAAAGCCCATCACGGGGGCCACCACGACGACGCCCCCGCTGCGGAACAGACGGGGGCGCGCGGCGACGGTGAAGCGTCAGCCGCCGTAGGCTTTTGCGTACTTGGCGAACGTGCCGTCGTCGGCGCTGACCAGGTGCATCGAGGTGGCCTCACAGGCGGCCTTGCCCTCTTTGGTGCACAGGTCGTTCAGGCTTGCCTTGAACGCCTTCGACGCGCTGGCCTCGGCGGTGGGTAGCGCGACGACGACCATCGGCGGCAGCGCTTCGGACGACCATACCGGGTGCACGTCGAGTCCGCCCTCGAGATGCTGCAGCTCCATGAGCTGCGCGTCATCGATGAAGGCGCAATCGACGTCGCCTTCGATCACCGACTTGAGCGTCTTGACCGGGCGGCGGGTGTCCTCAACCTTGAAGTCGGCGAGGTCGAAGTCGTCTCCGGAGACGACCTTGTCGATGAACGTCGCGTCGCCATGGTTGGTGCCGAGGGTCTTCCCCTTGCACGCGGACAGGGAGACCTGCTCCTTGGAGACGACGAAGAACTGGTGGCCACCACCGTTTTGGATGTCGGCCATGCCCAGCGCGGTGAACTTGTGCTTGGACTTCAGCGCCAGGTAGGCGGACAGCGAGACGATGCCGAACTCCGGCGAGGTCTCACCGATGAAGCGCTCAGCGGCACTTCGGCGGGTGACGTACTTACCGGAGGCATTGTCCCAGCCGACGCTCTTGGCGATCGCCTCGATCAGCTGATCGATGTAGGTCTGGGCGGCGCTGGCGGACCCGGTCGCGTTTTCCCGCAGGACGACGAAGGAGACGCCGTCGTCCGCGGGCGCCTCGGCATGGGCGGCCGCGGGTGCGGCAACGCTTGCGACGAGGGCAAAAGCGGCGAGACGGCGAGCAACGAGCGAAGTAAGCATGGCGGTCCTCATCGAGGGCATACGACGCGCAGCAGCGGGTCGCAGCGGTTAGACGACACCGCGCGCGGCCTATGCAACCTGCGGCATCAGCGCTTGTGCTCCAGATCACCCCGGCTCGGGGTCATCCACGTACGTGAATTCGCGGCCCTGGACGTCGCGGTAGACGCGCTTGGCCCCCTCACGACGCACCAGCCGCTCGGGCGTGAGCGTGACCTTGCCGCCTCCCCCGGGCAGGTCGACCACCAGCTGCGGGATCGCGAGTCCGGACACTCGTCCACGCATCGCATCGAGAATTTCGACCCCGGCGTCGACGGGCGTGCGCAGGTGGGCGGTCCCGCCGACCGGGTCGCACTGCAGCATGTAGTACGGCCGACAGCGATGACGGACGAGCCAGCGGTTGAGCGTCTCGACCGTCTGCGCGTCGTCGTTGATGCCCTTGAGCAGCACCATCTGGTTGCCGACGTTGAAGCCCGCATCGGCCAGCCGCACCAGCGCGGCCCCAGCCTCCGGCGTGCACTCGGCCGGGTGGTTGAAGTGGGTGTGCACGAACACCGGATGGTGCGGCCGCAACGCCTCGAGCAGCGCGTCGGTGATGCGATGCGGCAGGGTCACCGGGTTCCGCGTGCACAGCCGAATGACTTCGACGCTGGGAATCGCCCGCAGGCGCGCGCAGATCTCGGCGAGTTTGCGGTCGCTGAGGCTTAGCGGGTCGCCGCCGGAGATCAGGACGTCGCGCACGGCCGGCGTGCGCTCGAGGTACGCATAGCTGGCCTCGAACATCGCGGCGGCGGGGGCCGAGGACACGTCGCCGACCTTGCGCTGCCGCGTGCAGTGCCGGCAGTACACCGGGCAGTTGTGGGTGACGTAGAGCAGCGCCCGATCCGGGTAACGGTGGGTGAGGATCGGCGTGACCGCGTGCTCGTCTTCGGCCAGGGGGTCGTTGAGATCCCACGGCGTGGTGCGGAGCTCGTCGACATGCGGCACCGCCTGCCGGCGTACGGGGCATGCGGGACCGCCGATGAGCGAGAGGTAGTACGGGGTGATCGCAAAGCCGAACGCGGCCGACCGCGCCGCAATGCCCTGCTCTTCTTCTTCGGTCAGCGGGACGAGCCCGCGCAGCGCGTCCGCGGTGGTCACCCTCGACCGCATTTGCCAGCGCCAGTCGTTCCACTGCTCCGACGGAACGTCGGCATAGGCGGGATGGCGGACGGACGCGTCGGGGATCGTCGGCGCGGGGCTCACGTCGCGCGAGTATGCGACCAAGTCGCCCAGAAGGCGATCAGGCCGACGGCGGCCACCGTAAGCACGGCCGGCACCATGCTGTCCGCGCCTCCCCCGAGCGAGCTCGCGTTGGCGCCCAAGCTCGCGGCCCCCGCGGAGGTCCAGTTCGACGCGGTCTTCGCCGCCGCATCGAGCAGCTTCGGCGACGCCCAGCGAAACACCAGTACCGCCACCACGCCCGCGGCGAGGTGAAAGCCAAGCAGCGTGATCGCCCGCATGCGCGGCGTGAGACCGGTGAAGCGAAGCGGCTCTGGCAGCGTGTCGAGCACCCGGCGCGTGAAGAACACGTCGGCATCAGGCTCGGGCTCGACCAAGCCCTCGGCAGCGCTCTCGCTCGCGCCGAGGTCGTCGAGCAGCTCGCGCAGCCGACCGGTTTCGGTCTCGGCGGCCTCTGGCGTTGGCTCGGCGTCGAACACCTCACCCAGCAGCTCTGTCATTCGCCCGCTCATGCACTCACGCGCTCATCCGCTCGCGCAGAAGCTTCTTTGCGCGATGCAGATGCGTCTTCACCGTTCCCAGCGGCACGCTGAGGATGTCGGCGATCTCCGGGTAGCTGACCTCTTCGAGGTAGTAGAGCACCACGACGGCGCGGTAGCGCTCGGGCAACGTCTCGATCGCGGCGGAGAGATCGCGACGCAGGTCGGACCGAGGGGCGCTCATCGCATTCTCCGGGGCGATTGCGGCCGCGTCGTAGTCCTCGGGCAACTCGGCAAACCGCTTCACCCGCGTGCGGTTGTTCAAATAGACGTTGTAGGCGATGCGGTACAGCCAGGTGCCGAATGCCGAGCGGCCCTGGAAGCCCACCAGCCCGCGGTATGCCCGCAAGAACACCTCTTGTGCGAGATCGTCGGCGAGCACGCGGTCTTGGGCAAGGCGCATCAGCAGGCCGCGCACTCGACCTTGGTGGCGACGGACGAGTTCGGCGAACGCGGGCCGTTCGCCCTCGCAGGCGCGCCGGACGAGCGTGGCTTCGTCGGGCTCCGTGCGCGGAGTGCTTGCGGGGACGAAGGCGGAAACTGTGGCGGTGGCGGTCTTGGCAGCGGTCATGCTCTCGGCTCTCCTCGCTGCGTCCTCGAGGCCAGCCAGTAGCTGACCAGGTATCCCGCCCCAATGAACTCGGGGACCAGGGCTCCAGCGGCCATGCCCCGGTCGCCGGTCATGAGACCCGCAGCCAAGACGCCTCCGCCCGCGAACAACAGCACGATGCCCTTACGCAGATCATTGCGTGCTGGGTTGGCCAACAAGTTGGCCGGCGGTTCCATGCCCTGTTCGATGAGTCTTTGTGCGACGTCGAGGCGCTTGTTTTCGTTCGCGAGCCGCATCCGGCCCAGCGCGATGACCACCACGGCGGCGAGACCGAGCAGACCGAGGCCGATCGCGGGGAAGGCGCCAGTGCGCGGGGGATGCCCGGGGGGCAGCGGCGTGACGTCGAAGATCGCGCCCCAGGTCAGTCCGTCCGAACACAGCAGCTGGCTCATCGTCTCACCGGCGAGGTGGAGAACCTCGGCCGAGAACGACGGCGCAGCCGCAGCATGGGCCTCTGGCACGCCGAGCAACGCGAACGCCAGTAGGCCGCACAACGGGGGCAAAAACGCAGAAGCGAGGGCGAGGGTGCGGGCGGACATCGAGCGCGTCAGGACTGAGACCCCGAGTCGGGGGCAGAGGTTTCAGGGGTCGTACGGCCGAGCAGCCGCCGTCCCCACATCACAACGAAGGCGATCGCGACCGCATACGCCTCGGCCGCCATGACGATGATGATGGGATCATACGGGCATCGGAAGCGCATGCCCCCGATGTAGAAGACGCCGATCATCGTCAACGCCCACACATGCAGCGAAAGCAAACCCAGCTTGAGAAACCGCCGGGGCAGGAACACTGCGATCAGCGCAATGAGCGCCGGCGCAGCCAGCACGTTGGTGACGAACAGACCCCACTTCCGAGAGAGGTTCTGCCAAGCCGACTTGCCCGAATCGGGCCACATGATGTTGTACCGCCACTGCATGGCGACGTTCACGGCGCTGTACTCCAGCTGCTGCGTCCACGTGCTGTTCGCCACGCATTCGTCGATGAACCCCTGCAGGATCTCGTCATCGCCGATGTAGCCGCGGTACTCGAAGTGGCGCTTGCTCGCGGGCTCGAGCTGCGGCCACTGCCCCGGCGCCCGCTCGGCGCGCTTGGCCAGCTGGATGAGGGGCGGCGGACCAAAGCTGGTGCGGCGCCGCTTGGGCGTGTCTGGATGCGCGGTGATCTTCGAGTTGTGGCAGCGCCCGTGGACCTGGTTGAACTTGCCGTTCTCAGAGATCAGCCCGGTCCGGCCCGTGTGGTAGTGCAGCCGCCAGGACGAGAATCCGAGCATCAGCAGGATCGGGACCAACGCCTGCGCCCACAGCAGGATGCGCGCCTTGGGCATTCGCCTGCGCATGACCAGCCAGAACACGCCGATGAAGGCGACGCTGAGCAAGATCTGGGGACGCAGCGTGGCGCCAAGCGCCACCCACACCCCCATGGCCCACGCATCTCGCCGCCGACCGTGGTCGAGCATGCGCATCAAGTGGAAGCTCGCGGCCGTGAGGCACAGCGAGAACGGCACCTCGGAGAGGACGTAGCCCCCCAGCGAGATCAGCGGGTAGTAGCCCACGAGCACCACGCCGACGATGGCTGGGACGATGCGGAACTTCGAGACCCGCCGGGCGAGCGCGTAGCCGTAGCCCACGAGCGCAGCACCGAACGCGGCGTAGGCGATGCCGACGACGCGATACACGGGCTCCATTTCGTTGGGCTTGGTCTCCGCGGTGCGGCCTCCGAGCCACTCCAGCCCGTACAAGAGGACGTGCGTGCCGTAGGGGTAGAACGCGTCGTACTCGCGAACGCCCCAGAGGTTCTTGAACATGCCGTCGGCCCGCCGGGCGTAGCCGCGCATGTCCGAGTAGATGTAGTCGCCCAGCGGGTGAACCTCGAGGTTCCAGTGCAGGCGGATCGCCAACGCGCCGAGGACCAGCGCGAACAGCCAGAGGTTCTCTTCACACCACAGCGCGGTGCGTCGCACCCATCGAGGCGCCGACGTGGCCGCGGCCGGTCCCTGCTCGGTTTCGTTCATGTCATCGAATGCCGCGCTCTGCGCAGCAGGGTGCCGAAGGATAGACGCTCCCCGGGCGCCGCGACACCCGTGGGTGCCCCCGCCCAGCGCAGCAGCGCTTCGGTCCGTGCATAGGCCTGCGCGACCACGGCCTCGCAGATCGCGGCATCTTCGGCATAGGCCGCAGCCACCCGCCGCCAGAAGGCAATGGGCTGGTCATCGAAGCCGTAGAAGACGGGTTGTATCTCCACCTGCTCTCGAAACCACGCGTCGGCCGCGTTCCAATCCGCCGGGGACGTGAGTGGAGCCGGATACCCGCAACTGAGGGCACAGCAGGCCATTTCCTCCCAGAGCACGGCGCGTCCCCGCGTGCTGTCGAGGTCGAAGGGGATCGCCCGATAGTCGATACCGTGGTCATCGTCGAGAACCCCCCGCAGCAGCATGTGGCCGACCTCATGCACGAGGTTCGGCAACCCCTCGACCTGGACGAGAACGTGCGGTCGTGGCGGCGGTGCGTCGAAGGCAGGGAGCGGGCTGGGAACCTCGCCGCGATCTCCGATCCTGCGGACGAGGTTCTCGGTGTCCGAACGCTCGACCCGCGCGCCCAGATGGGCGAGAGCGCGCGCGAAAAAAGCGAACAGGCTGTTCTCCGCGTCGGGACGATTGCTTGATATTCTCACGGCGAGTCGGATGCGAGGACGCCGCATCCTACGCGAGGTGGCCGCCCCCCTCCACCGCGCTCGATTCGGTGACGCCATGCCTGTCCGCCCCAACACCGCGGTTTCGACCCTGGGTCGCTATGCGATCCTCGGACGAATTGCATCGGGCGGAATGGCGACCGTCTACCTCGCGCGGATGACCGATGCACCCGGCGGCTTCAGCCGTGAGTTCGCACTCAAGGTGATCCACCCGCACCTCGTGGAAGAGGACGGGTTCTGCGAACGGCTGCTCCAAGAGGCCCGGCTCGCCTCCCGAGTCCGGCACCCGAACGTCGTTCGAACGGTGGATGCTGGCGAGGACAAAGGCTACGCGTTCATGTCGCTCGAGCTGATCGACGGGGTGAACCTTCGCCAGCTCGCGCTGCATCGCGCCCGCCCCTTCGCGGCCGCCCATGCCGCAGCGATCGTGGCGATGGTCGCCCGCGGCCTCGCGGCCGTGCACGAAGCCACTGACGCTCAGGGCAAACCACTGGGCATGGTGCACCGGGACATCTCGCCGCACAACGTGATGCTCGATCGGACCGGGCGCGCCGTACTGATCGACCTCGGACTTGCGCGGCCCAACCGCAAGACAGGACTGACCCAGGTCGGGGTGCTCGCCGGCAAGCTCCCATACATGAGCCCGGAGCAGGCCCGGGTCGAGCCTCTAGACGCGCGCAGCGACATCTTCACGATGGGCACGCTGCTCTTCGAGCTGACGACGGGCGACCTGCCCTTCGGAGACAGTCACAGCGCGGCGACGATGAGCGCCCTCGCCGACTGCGACCACGCCGCGCTGCAGCGACGCATGGTCGAGGCGACCGTGCCGACCTGGATCATCGAGATCGTGCTCGCGTGCCTACGGACCAAACCGGAGGACCGCATCCAGTCTGCGGCCGCGCTCGCCGACGCGCTCAGCCAGGAGCTCGCCGTCGCCGGACAGGATGAGGCCGCCGTGAAGGCCTCCCTCGCGTCGTTGGTCGAGGGTGCCTACGATACGCTCGGCGTCGTCGAGCAAGCCGAGCCGCTGCCGCGGATCGCCACGGCCGTCCACGCCCCGACCAACGTTCCGATCGCCAACGATGCGGGACCCGGCCAGCCGTTGCGGTGGGCAGCCGCGGGCGCGCTCGCGGTGCTGGTGCTC
>CAYSPB010000371.1:0-8083 GCA_964432695.1 uncultured Nannocystaceae bacterium | reverse complement strand
CTACTCGCAGAGCAAGCTGGCGCAGATGATGTTCGCGTACGAGCTGCAAGACCGGCTCACGGCCGCGGGCAAGAACGTCGGCGTGTATGTGTGCCACCCGGGTTCGTCGGCCACGTCGCTCATCAAGACGAGCGGCAGCCTGATGATGCGGGCCACGTTTTGGCTGATGTCGCTGTCGCCGATGGTGCAGTCCGCCGAGAAGGGCGCATACCCCGAGGTGATGTGCGCGACGCAGGCAGGCCTGGAGCCGCGCGCACTCTTCGGCCCGACGGGGCGCATGGAGTGGGTGGGTCCGGTTGGGCAAGGCACGCTCGAGCCTTATGCCTACGACAAGGCGGTCATGAAGAAGCTCTGGGCGCGCACCGAGACGGAGACGGGCTTCACGTGGAGTCTCTGATTCCCAAACCCATAGGGAGGGTGTTGCGATGAAGTGCGTTCTTTTTGGCGGGACGGGTCAGGTTGGCAGCGCCGTCGCCCGAGCGATGGTTTCGAGCGAGGCCTGCGAGCGGTTGACCTTGATCGGTCGGCGCCGCGTGCCCGAACTCGACGGCGTGGCAAAGGTCGAACAGGTCGTGCTGGACACGGGGGCAAACGACTTCGAAGACCGCGTCCGTACCCATGCGGAGGGTCACGACGTCGGCATCAGCTGCGTTGGCGTGGGCAGCGGAAGCTCGATGAGCGAAGAGGCCCTCCTGGCCATCGAGGTTCAGCTCCCCGCGGCGTTTGCTCGCGGGTGCAAAGCCGCCGGCATCGAGACGTTCGAGCTGCTCACGGCTGTGGGCGACCACGACGACCCGGACAAGGCGCGCTTGAAGTACACGCGCGTGATGGCGCACAAGCAGAAAGCGGTCGTGGACGTGGGCTTCTCGAAGCTGGCGATCTTCAAGCCGGGCACGATCACTGGCAACGCCCACACGCCGCGCTGGGTTGCCCCGCTGATGTCGCTGGTGCCCGACTCGCTCGGCTGGGGCACCATCCACGTCGACGAGCTCGGTGCCGCCTTCGTAGGGCACCTTGCGACGGGGCTGGCATCACAGCGTGAGCGCGTCGTCTTCTACGGCAACAAAGAGATGAAGCAGCTGGGAGGCAGCTGAGCGGGAGCCAGCGCAGCGGGATCACGCGGACGCGCGCGCCAAGGCGGCGGTGAAGCGTCTGCGGCCGGCGGCGGTCATGGTGGGCAGCAGCACGGCGAAGTGGTGCTGGATGCCCCGTTCGACGTCCGCCCACGCCACCTCATCGCGCTGTTCCATCTCGCGCAGGTGGTCCATCCAGTGCCGGCTGAGGATCCACAGCGAGCGTGCGAGCACGTCGACGTCGATCTCGAGGTCGCCTCGGAAGAGGCCCTCGTCTTCGATACGGCCGACGAGGCGGCGGCGCTCCGCGAACGCGGCGACCATGATGGGACTGGGGGCGACGACCGCATCGGCGTCCTCGAAGATGCCCCGGTCCCGAAGCAGGAACCGGTAGTGCCAGGTCAGCTCCATCGCGGTCCGTAGGTTTTCGACGTAGTCGTCGGCAATGTCGCCCGGCTCGAGCGCGGCCCGCCTGGCTTCGGTGGCAACGCGCACGGCCTCGCTCAGGTGCAGGGCGAGGTCGAGCTTGGTGCGAAAGTGATACGTGAGGTTGCCCTGCGAGATGCCGACCTCGGCGGCGATCTCGGTCAGGGTCGTCGACGCATAGCCCTTGCGGTTGAAGAGGCGAAGGGCAGCAGCAGCGATGCGTTCAGCGGTGCGCACGGGGGTCTCGTTCGACGATCTTCGTCGCTGCGGTTGACGTTTAGGTTTTACTACCTAAAGTTAGGTAGCGCTACCTAGGCGCAGAGAAAGCCGCACGATGGACACCCTGAGCATCGATCTCGAAGCCCTCCGCAGACCCCACTGGACCGAGCAGGAGGCCGCCAACGCCGCCCTGATCGCCGATTTCGTGCAACTGCTCATGAACCAGCACGACTTCGAGTCCGTTCGCACCAAGTACGGCAACGGCGACTACGTCCAGCACAACCACGGGATGTCCGACGGCATCGAGGGCGTCGTGAAGACTGTGTCCGACCTCTGCGCGCGGTTCCCCGAGTACACCTACGACGTCAAACACATCCTCGTGGACGGAGACGTCGTGATCTTTCACTCCCACGCAACGCTCAAGAAGGCGCAGCGCGGCAATCCCCGCAAGGGCTTCAACATCACCGACCGCTGGCGAATCGCCGACGGCGCAATCGTCGAGCACTGGGACTCGATTCAGCCCATCGACGGCTTCGGCCGCCTCTACTACCTCATGACCGGCGGCACCGTCCGCAACGCGAACGGCACCTACTGAAGCCGAGCCTCTCAGTCGCACTCGAAGCGGTCGTACGAGTTGCCGAACTCGTCGGTGAGCACATACTGAAGGCCTGCGTCTTCGACGATCACGAGGTCTTCGTCGAAGGTCTCGACCGAGAACGTGAAGCTCTCGGGCAGCTGCGTGAACCGGTCGCCCAAGGTGGCGACGGCGTCTTCATCGACGAGATCGGGGTCGACGACGCTGGTGTAGTACTTCATCGCGTAGCGACACTGACCGTCGTCGAGGATGAAGACGCGTTGCCCCGCACGATGGGTGAACTCGGTCGTGAAGACCCGCTCGACCTCCGTGACGACGTAGTCGGGGCTGAAGAGCGTGGCGTCGAGCAGCATGCGTCGGGCTTGCGCGGGAATGTCCTCGAACGTCTCGATTGTGAGCCCAAGCTGCATCTCTAGAGCTGAGAGCGGGAACAGCTCGACGGCGGCGGCTTCCACCATGGAAACGCCCAGCCCGGGGGGAACCTCCTCGGGCGTCCCGAGCTCGGGCATGCCGTCGATGGGAACGGCCGTGTCGACGGAACGCCACCGCGGTCCGCCGACGCCGTAGGCGTCCGCGTCGATGGCCGCGAGCCAATCATCGGGGCAGTCGTGCAGCCCAACCTCGTTCCACACCCGCATCCACAGGGCGTCGGCGGCGATGTACAGCTCGTTGAGTTCGCAGGTTCGTACGCCTCGAAGGGAGTCTGCGTCGGCGTCCGTATCGACGACGCCCGGGCCGGTGGATCCGCCATCGCCCGAGGATTCCGCAGCCCCCGTATCTTCGGTTGCCTCGGTCGTCGTCGTGCTTCCAGCATCGCCGACGGCACCCGTCGAGCCGGTGGTCGTGGTGGAGTCGTCACTCGCCGCGTCGCTGTCGTCGCTCGAGCAGCCGGAGAAAACCAAGAGTGCGTTGATGAGGAGGATTCGTTTCATGCGAGGGACTCCGTCGATGCTCACGGCATAGCGCCGGGTTGTTGAGCACCCGTGGAGACCCGCCACTCAGGCGAGGGCGTCGACGCGCCGGCCCTGCACGCACACCCGCAGCCCTGTCGGGTCGATCGGCTCGTACGCGACGGACCAGTCCGCCCGGCGCGCGACCTCGGCGGTGATGACCATGCCCAGCCCGGGGCCTCGCGGACGGGCCCCTTCGACGTCGAAGAGCGTGTCGTCGAGGCTGGCCGGAAGACCGTCCGGAAGCCCCGGCCCGTCGTCGGTTACGGTCAGGCGCCAGCCCCGGTCCGTCACCTTGAGCGCGAGCGCAGCGTGGCCGGGTCCTGGATTGTGCTCGACCGCGTTCTGGACGAGGTTGGCGATCGCCCGCTCGGCAAATGCAGGTCGACAGCGTGCCCACACGGGCGCGTCGGGAACGACGGCCGCCACCTCGATGCCGGCATGGCGGCCCACGATCGCAAAGCGCTGTTCGAGACGTCGAACGAGATCGCCGAGCTCGACCCGGCCTGCAGCCACATCGACCTCGTGGCGAAGTCGTGCGGCCTGATGCAGGTTCTCCACCATCGACGAGAGATAGACGGCGTCGGCGAGCTCCCGCCGAGCCTCCTGCTGTACGGGCGCATACGGCTCCGCAGCCAACGCCTCGAGGGCGAGGTGCATGCTCGACAGCGGGGTCCGCAGGTCGTGGACAATGCCGGCGAGATGGTTCTCCAGCGACGCGTTGCGCAGCTGCAACGCCCCCTGCGTCTCGACGATGCGGGTGTGGCTCCACGCGAGGACCTCGGCGATGTGACCCAGCGCGTCGCCCTGCACCGGGGGTGGCGTGAACGTGTCGCCCCCCATGTATTGCGCTGCCTCGGCCAGCTCGGCGATCCGGCGCCGCATCGGCAGCACGATGAACCAGAGCGTGCCCGCAGCCGCGAGCAGCATCCCGCCCGCCAGCGCGGTTGCGAGGATCGCAGTCAAGCGGGGGCCGATGACGGTCTCGATGTTCGGCGAGCTGACTCGCATGATCGCGCAGGGGCCGTCGGGGGCATACGGCACGACGAACACCGCCACATCCGAGGACATCGACTCGGCCGTCTCACCGTCCTCGAGGACGCGCCGAAGCATGCCGGCTTCGAGCGGAGGCGCCTGCGGGTTTGCGGCGTGGCCCGCTCGGTCCTACGCAAACAGCGACATCCCGCCGGACCGAAGGCCCCACGTCTGCGGCTGCGCGTTGCAGGCCTCGTGATCGATGGCGCTGAGCTGTCGCGAAACACCCGCAGCTCGCACCGCCGAGCGGGTGATCGCGAGGCTGACGACGATGAGCATGAACGCCGCCACTGCGCCCACGACGGGCACGGCGAACAACCGACGCGGAAGATTCAGGCTCATGACACCTCCACGTCGCAGCGGTAGCCAATGCCCCACACCGTCCGAACGCAGGCGGCCGCGTCGGGCCCAACCTTCTTTCGGATGCGGGAGACGTGACTGTCGACGGTGCGGTCGTCCACGTCGTCGGACCCGGACAGCGCCCCCTCGGCGATCTGCCCCCGACTCTGCGCCCGGCCCGGTCGTTGCCGCAGGTAGGCGAGAACGTTGAACTCGTAGCTGGTCAGGCCCACGTCGGCGCCGTTGCGTCGGGCCACGCGAGCGTCGAGGTCGACCACCACATCGGCCAGGGCAAGCTGGCGCCTCAGCGCGTCCTCGGCGAGGGAGAGCCGGGCCCGAATCCGGGCAACCAGCTCTTCGACGAAGAACGGCTTGGGGACGAAGTCGACCGCCCCCGACTCGAAGCTCTGCAGCCGCGCCGTCAGCTCGGTCCGGGCTGAGAGCACGATGATCGGCACCGAGACCCGAGACCGCACGGCGTCGAGAACCTCGAAGCCCGACCGCTCCGGCAACATCAGGTCGAGCAGCACCAGGTCGAACCCACCACGCTCGATCTGCTCGAGACCATCGGTACCCGTCATCGCGACGGAGGTCGAGAGGCCAGCGCGTTCGAGCCCCCGGACGAGCCCCGATACGACGCCGACGTCGTCTTCGACGATGAGGATGTGCGGAGCGCCCATGGTCGTCATCATCCTCCAAGAGTGTTGAGAGAGTCTTGAGACCTTCGTCGCGCAACGCAGGTCACAGGTCCCCGCGAGGCAGCGCCGGCTCCACGAGACCTCAACATCCGCCGCCTACGGTGGAGCCATGTCTTGGAAGGCTCCATCGAACTGGATCTCCGCACTCTTGGCCACTGCGGCCCCACTCATTCCCGGCTGCACGGACGACGAGACGAACGACCACGCGGCGGCGAGCGCCGACACCGACCCCGCGTCCACCGGCGTGGCGACCACGGGCAGCACGGGCGATGGCGAGGCCCCTGCGCCGGTGGTCGAGCTCCGAGACGATCTTTGTGACGCCCCGCCGAGCGAGGCGGTCATCGACGCCCTGCTGATGAGCGTGGCCGCCGACGGTGACCCGCCTTATGGCGAGCGCAACCTCGAACAGCTGGACCGCATGGCGGCAGAGCCGCTCAAGGGTCCGTTCTACATGGTCAACCTGATCCGGTACCGCGCACAGGCCGAATACGCCGATGGGCGTGACACCGACCTCACGGGCCAAGAAGCAAACGCGCTGTACTCCCCCGTCGAGTTTCTCGACGCGATTGGGGCGGCGGTGGTGTTCTCTGGGTCGGTCGCATCGGCGAATCTCGGCGAATCCGACGCATGGGACGACGTCGCCATCGTCGAGTACCCCTGCCCGCTCGCCTTGTTTGCGATGGGTGCAGATCCACAGTTCCAGGAGCGTGCCGTGCACAAGGATGCTGGGGTGGAAGCATCGATCGTGATGGTCACGCATCGCCGCATACTCGAGACCGTCGATGGCCTCAGCGATCCGTTTCCTGCGACGGCCGACGCTCCCTCCTTCGAGCAGGTGCAGGTCGTGCGACTGCGCGACCAAGCGTCGTACCCCGCCGACGCCAACGAACCCGCGCAGAGCGGCCAGGACGCGCTCGCGGCGTACGCCGAGGCGGTCGCCGAGGTCGGCCCCAGCGTCGGGGTGCTGCCGCGCGCACGGCTCGACGTCGAGGGGGTCTTCATCGGCGACGGCCGACCGTGGGACCAGGTCTGGATCGACTTCGTCCCCAGCGGCGCCGCCTGGCAGGCGCTGCACGACGACCCAAACGTCGTCGCGGCTGCGCACCACTTCGACGCTGCGGTCGAAGACGCCTACGGCCTGGCGACCCTACCCACCATTTCCCGGATCCCAGGCGCCGTGGAGGGCGGTGACGACGACGGCGGGACGACGCTTCCCGTGACCCCGGACGGAACCGGAACACCCTGCATCGTCGATGCAGACTGCCCCGGCGACGGCGTCGAGACCTGTCTCAACCCCGGCGGTGTCGGAGGATTCTGTACCCGCCAGGGCTGCGGTTCGGGTGACTGCGAGTCGCCGTTTACGTGCTGCGGAGGATGCAGCGAGGCCGTGGCCGCGCAGCTGCCCTTCGAAGGCTCGGCGTGCCTGCCTACGAACCTGGTCGACCAGGTGACGCAGGCTCCCGCATCGTGCACGTGCGGCTGAGCGCGCAGGTCAGCTTGGCGGGCTCGCTTCGTCGTCGAGCATGCCGAGCCGCTTCGCGCGCTCCTGCCACTTCTTGCGCGCGAGCTCGCGAAGGTCGGCGACGTTGTCGGCCTCGTCGACGATCTCGGTGCCGAAGAGGGTCTCCACGACGTCTTCGAGGGTGACGAGGCCGGTGGCGGTGCCGTGGTCGTCGATGACCAGCGCCATGTGGGTCTGCTGATCGAGCAAGCGCTCCAGCAGCTCCGAGAGCGGCTGCTCGTCGGCCACGGTCTTGAGCTCGCGCCGCAGCTCGGAGAGCTTCGTGTCGAGCTCGTCGCGAGCCGCAGCAAGCAGGATGTCACTGCGTAGAACGTAGCCGGTGACTTGGTCGAGCGTGCCCTGATGAATCGGGATGCGAGAGAAGCGGAAGGACTCACCGCGCTCGACCAGTCCGCCGACGGTCTCGGTTTCGCCCAGCGCGAACACCACGGTGCGAGGCGTCATCACGTCGGTCGCGCGGACGTCGCCCAGCCGAAACAGGTTGTTGAGCACGCGCCCCTCGCTGCCGCCGAACAGGCCCTTCTTGGCGCCGCGCTCGGCGATGGCGCTGATCTCCTCGCGGCTGGGCTCGGCGCCGTGTTTTCCGCCACCGAGCTTGCCGGTGATCCACGCCGACACCGGAACGAAGCCCGTGTACGTCATGACGAAGGTGACCGGTACGAGCGCAGCCGCCACTGCGGGCGCCAGCTTCTTCCAATACGTGGCCCCCAACGACTTGGGCACAATCTCCGAGACGAACAGGATCAACACCGTGAGCACTCCGGAGATGGCCCCCATCGGAACGTTGGCGAAGACCTTGGCCGACTGGGCGCCCACCCCGGCCGCGCCCACCGTGTGGGCAACCGTGTTGAGGCTCAGGATCGCCGCCAGGGGTCGATCGACGTCGGACTTGAGTTGCAGGATCCGCTGCGCGGCCGTGCTGCCTTCCTTCTCCAGCGCCGCGACGTAGCCGGGAGAGATCGAGAGCAGCACCGCTTCGAAGATCGAACATGCGAACGAAACCCCCAGCGCGAGCGCCAAGTAGAAGACGAGCAGGCTGACGTCGGAACTCATGCTTAGCCGGAGAATAGTCCACGCGCGTCCAGCTCGGGAACTTTGCCCCGCGGCGCCGGGCGACCGAGCGTCGTGGGGTCTTCGAAGAAGCGGCGCTCGACCGAGGCGTCGAACCCCACGACCGCGGGCAGGGCAACGAACGCGCCAAAACCCACGAGCGTGCGCGCTTGGCT
>CAYSPB010000370.1:0-8091 GCA_964432695.1 uncultured Nannocystaceae bacterium | reverse complement strand
CTGGTCGAGCGCATCGTCGGGCGCGAGGAGCCCACCCTCGTCGGAGACGTTGCCGCCTCGATCCGGCGGCACGTGCCGACGGAGTACGCTTGGCCCGGCAACGTTCGAGAGCTCGAGCAGGCCACCCGCCGAATCCTGATGGGCCATCCGTTCCTCGGGGATGCCGCGGCACCGGCGACCGACGACCGGCGCGTGTTGGTCGGAGGCGTCGATGCCGGCTCTCTCACGGCCAAGGAGCTGGTGTCGCTGTACTGCCGGGTGCTCTACGCGCGCCATGGCACCTACGAAGAGGTCGCCCGCCGGGCCGAACTCGACCGCCGTACCGTGAAGAAGCACATCTTGGCCTGAGAAGCCATCTCGTCAACCCGGCGCGGCGGCGCGCGCAGAGGTCTATACTGCGCGGCCATGGTCATGACGCGTTCTCGCATGCTCGCGCTCGGCGCTTCTGCGCCGTCGTTCTCGCTGCCCGATGCCAACGGCAAGACCGTCTCGCTCGATGATTTCGCTGACGCCCCCGCGTACGTCGTCGTGTTCATCTGCAACCACTGCCCGTTCGTGCGCCACCTTCGCGGTGCACTCGCGGAGCTGGGTCGCTCGTGTGCCGAACGGGGTATCGCGATGGTTGCGATCAACAGCAACGACTTCGACCAGTACCCCGACGACACGCCCGACCGCATGCGGACCGAGGCGCAAACCTACGGGTACTCCTTCCCGTACCTCGTCGATGCGGACCAATCCGTTGCCAAGTCGTTCGAAGCCGCCTGTACGCCCGACTTCTACGTTTTCGACGCCAAGAAAACGCTCGTCTATCGCGGCCAATACGATGACAGTCGTCCTGGCAACGACCTCCCGGTGAACGGCAACGACCTGCTCGGGGCGCTCGAGTCCGTCCTGGCCGGGAACGCCGTCTCCGAAGACCAGAAGCCGAGCCTGGGCTGCAACATCAAGTGGAAGCCGGGGAAGGAGCCGGACTACTTCGGGTAGAGGCCCGCACCGTCCCGAAGCAGACGGACGCGGACGCCGGCCACGTTGCGTTTGCGGTGGCACCTCCCATCGCCAACCTGGGGGTCGACATCGTGATCGGTGGGGTGCTGCGCGAATGGGACGAGGCCAACAATCGTGCCGCAGTCCCAGATGCGAGCTGCGAGGGCGTGTCGAGCGTTCGTGGACCTTGACCGATTGGGTCTTCGGGCGCGAACCTCTCGCGGCATGCCTACGGCGAGCTTGGTTGATGACATTGAGGAGACGCTGTTCAGCAGGGAGCAACTCGACGCGAAGATCGCGGAGCTTGCTGCGCGCATCACCGACGACCTCGGTGGCAAGAACCCGCTCATCATCGGCATCCTCAGCGGCTGTTATCCGTTCATCGCGGACCTGACGCGTGCGCTCGACATGCGGCTCGAAGTCGACTTCATGGCATGCAGCTCGTACGGCGGCGGCACGAAGTCCTCGGGCGTGGTTCGGATTCTCAAGGACCTCAACAGCTCGATCGAAGGGCGCCACGTGCTCATCGTCGAGGACATCATCGATACGGGGCTCACGCTCAAGTACCTGATCGAGAACCTCGAGACGCGACAGCCCGCATCGATCTCGATCTGCGCGCTGCTCGACAAGCAAGAGGCTCGCTCGGAGAACGTCGACGTGAAGTACCGCGGGTTCGTTTGCCCCAACCGCTTCGTGGTCGGTTACGGCCTCGACTATGCCGGGCACTACCGGAACCTGCCGTTCATCGGCGTGCTCAAGCCCGAGGTGTACGAGAACAAATGAGCGGCGCGTCGCTGCGAATCACGGGCGGCACGCTGGTCACGATGGACGCCGAGCGCCAGGTCGTGCTCGGTGACCTGCTGATCCAAGACGGCGTGATCACGGCGATCGGTACCGACGTACCCGCGCCCGACGGCATCGAGGTGGTCGACGCGACCGGACACTTCGTGGTTCCAGGGTTCATCCAGGGGCACGTGCACCTGGGCCAGGCGCTGCTTCGCGGTCTCAGCGAGGAGCGCGAGCTGATGGACTGGCTGCGCGACCGCATCTGGCCGCTCGAGGCCGGGCACACGCACGACAGCGCGTACTGGTCGGCCATGCTGGGGGCGGCGGACTGCATTCGCTCGGGCACCACCACCATCCAGGAGATTGGGCTGGTCACCCACATGGATGCGCTCTTCGAGGGCATTCGGGACAGTGGCCTGCGCGCGATCGCGGGCAAGTGCCTGATGGACACCGGCCTTGGGGTGCCCCGTGCGCTCATCGAGCCACCCGACGTCGCTGAGGCGGCCTTTCGGGATCAGCACGCGCGCTGGCATGGATTCGAGGGCCGGATCGAGTCGTCGCTGTGCCCGCGCTTCATTCTGTCCTGCAGCACGGCGCTGTGGGAGCGGACGGTCGCCTTGGCCAACGAGCTGGACCTTCCGGTGCATACGCACTTGCTCGAGCATGCGCGCGAGGAAGACGAGGTTCGCGAGGTGCTCGGCGAGAGCCAGATGGCCTACCTCGACCGATTGGGCGTCCTCGACACCGACCTGCGGATCGCCCACGGTGTACAGCTCGACCACACGCACCTCGAGATCCTCCGCGGCCGTGCGCTTGCGGTGTGCCACTGCCCGTCGGCCAACCTCAAGCTCGGCTCCGGCATCGCCCACCTCGGTTTTCTCGGCGATGCGCCGGGCATCGCGGTGGGCATCGGCACGGACGGTGCGCCGTGCAACAACGACATGGACATTCTCGAGGAGGTGCGGCTCGCGGCGCTGCTTCAGGGCGTGCGTCAACAGCCGGGTGCGTTCAGTTCGATGCAGGCGCTGGCGCTGGCGACCTGCGATGGTGCGGCCGCGATTGGAAAGGCCGAGAGCCTCGGCAGTCTCGACGTCGGCAAGCAGGGGGATGTCGTCGTGCTCGATCTCGAAACCCCGGCATCGTTCGGACCGTGCAGCAGCGTGTACGATCGGATCGTGTACGGCGCGGGCCGAGAGACGGTCAGGCACGTCGCGGTCGCCGGCAGGCCAGTGCTCCGCGATGGGTCACTGCTCACGGTCGACGAGCCTCGAATGCTGGCCAAGGCCGGTGAAGAAGTTCGGGCGCTGGTTGACCGCGCACTTTGAACAACCCGGGCTCGCGCGCTGCCGGGGCGGCGCATGGGATTGAGCCGCAGCGGCTCGGTCTCGGGGCGTTACGATTTTTCGCAGTCCCGCCGCCGCGAACGGGGGGCGTCGTGACGGGTTGCACGAAAAACGGCTAGCCCGAAGCCTCGCGGCTCTTCTCGACTCGCTCGCACCATCCTGGAAAGCGACGGGTGAGCGAGGCTTTGTTGAAACGCGCCAGCAGCAACCAGGTTTCGTGGGTTTCGGGCAGGCCGAGGGACTGCGGCCGCGCCGTGTCACGGGTCACCATTGCGGGCAGTCTTCGGTCGGCTTTCCGCCGCAGAGTTGGTCGGTGGCCATGTAGTCCTTGGGGCCGACGAACAGGTCGCAGGCGCTCGAGAGAATGGCCAACGTGAGAAGGAGTGCAGCGCGTGTGGTCTTCATGAGGATGTACCGCTCCGGTCTCCGCCGCGGGAGTCTCGGCGCCACGCTGCAGAACCCCTGCGCATGGTTGCCGCGACGACGCGGTCGAAGTCTTCGGCGCGCCCTGTCTCGGCGCGCTCTGATTCTTCGACCCGCGCTCCGTCGCGTTTGTTTCCACGGCGTGTGGCCGCGGCCGGTCCACGCTGAAGGGCTCGCGTACGTTCATCCTTGCCCCAACAACGGCGCGCACCTCGGAGCCTTACAAGTCGAACAGCCCGGACTTGCGAAGCCCACGAGTGCGCGCGAGCGGCCGGGGACCGGACCGCGAGTCGTGACCTGAGTCCTGGTGTCGGGGGATGTCCGACTGGATAACACGAGCATGCAAGCTGGGATGAACGTTGGTGGATGGGGCGCGTGTTCGCGGTGGGTCGTGGCTGCAGCGGTGCTCGCCGGATGCGGTGACGACACGAGCGTCGTCACCGACTCCAGTGGCAACTCCGGGTCGACCACGGGCGGCGCGACGGAGTCCGCGGGCGTGACGACGGGCGTCTCCGCCTCGATGTCGGGGGACACCGGGGAACACGACGGCAGCGGGTCGGCAACCACGACGGACGCCACGACCAGCGGATCCGGTGGTGCATCGATGGGCCGCACCCAGGGCTCGGATGAGACGGGCTCGAGCAGTGGCGAGCTCAGCGCCGGCGGCGGTTCTTCGGGGTCGACATCGATGGCGTCCGGCAGTGGGTCCGAGGCCGGGACCGGGTCGGACACCGAAGCGGAGACCGACGGTGGCGAGTCGACGGGCGGCGAGGGCAACGGCAGCAGCGGCGAGTGTCCCGCCGGTGAGCTCGCGGCGTTCAGCGACGACTTCACGGCCGACCTCGGTCAGTGGGTACTCGACCCGAAGTGGGCGTACGCCGACGGCGCAGACTGGGGGCAGCTCGCCGGGGATGGCGTCATGGCGAGCGCATGGAACGTGGGTGGCGGTGGCTGCCCTACGACGCAGCGCGTGGTGATGACCGATGCAGTCAGCCTCGGCGACGTTGCAACGCTTCGCTTCGCCCATGCCGGGGAACTCGCCAACCTCGACACGCTGCGGGTGATCGCGAGCACCGACGACGGGCTCACATGGCAGGAAGTGGAGGCCTACGATGACATGACCGGTCCGGGCGCGGTGGAGACGGTCGTCGAGGTCGATGTTTCGGCGTTTGCGGGCGGGGACGTTCGCTTCGGGTTCGAGTACGACAACGTCTGCGGGGATCCGCTCGGCGTGACGTGGGTGCTCGACGACGTCGTGGTCTGCGAGCCCGCACCGCCCGAGTCGTGCGCCGACGGCCAGTTCGCTGCGTACGTCGAAGACTTCGAAGTCGACGATGGCGACTGGATCCTCGGGACGCACTGGGCATACGCCGATGGTCTGGATTTTGCGCAACCCGGCGACGGCGTGATGGCTGGTATCTGGGACACGCTCGGCTTCGATGGCGGCTGCCCGACGACGCAGCGGGTCGAGCTGGCCGACCCCGTGGCACTGTTTGGCAACGCCACCCTCGGGTTCTCGCAGGCGGCTCAGCTCTCCACCAACGACACGCTGCGCGTGCTGGCGTCCTCCGACGATGGTGCGACCTGGCAGGTTGTCGGGGAATACGACGACACGGCCGGCCTCACCCTCCTCGCCGAATCCGACGAGCTGATCGACATCGCAACCGTAGCGGCAGCCGGCCCGGTTCGGGTGGCGTTCGAGTTCGAGAACATCTGTGGCGATGCGCTCGGCGTGGAGTGGGGCGTGGACGACGTGGTGCTCTGCTCCGATCCGCCGCCCGCGGGCGCCTGCGGGGATGCCTTCACCACCCTGTTCGAGGAGGACTTCGAGTCCGATGACGGCGCCTGGGTGCTCGGCACGCACTGGAGCTACACCGACGGCGCCGACTTTGCGCAGGCCGGTGACGGCGTGATGGCAGGCATCTGGGACACGCTCGGCACGGGTGCAGGCTGTCCGACGACGCAGCGCGTCGAGATGGCGAACACGGTCGTTGCCGGAGGCGTCGTGTCGCTACGCTTCTCTCAGGCCGCGCAGCTGTCGACGAACGACACGCTCCGCGTGCTCGTGAGCACAGACGACGGCGTGACCTGGGAGACGGTCACCGAGTACGACGACACCGACGGCCTGCTTCAGAACGTGGAGACGATGGTCGAACTGGATCTCACCCCGTGGTCGGGCCCGATTCGCATCGCGTTCGAGTTCGACAACGTCTGCGGCGATGCGTTCGGCGTGGAGTGGGGCCTTGACGACGTGCTGCTGTGCGAGCAGTCGGTGTTGCCCACCTGAGGCTTGCGAACGGCCGAACTCAGGCGTGCTCGGCCACCCACGTGGCCACGCGCTCGGCCCCGTCCGGCGGACAGCTCTGCACGTTCGCCTCGCGCATGGTGGCGCGGGCGTCATCGTCGTCCATCAACCGAAGCAGCGGCCCTTCGAGGTCGCGCACGGTGGCCTCCGGGTCGACGTGATCCGTGACCAGCGTCGCGCCACCGGCCTGAGCCATCGGTTCGGCGTTGTGCCGCTGGTGTTGGTCCTTGTGATAGGGGTTCGGCAAGAAGATGGTCGGTGCGTGGTTGGCCCAGGCTTCGGCTACGCTGCCTGCGCCCGCACGGCTGATGACGAGGTCTGCAGCGCGGTAGGCCGTTCCCATGGCGCTGCAGTAGTCGACGACGCGGGCGGCTACGCCAGCCTCGTCGTACGCCGCTCGAAGCGTCGCCACATCGAACGTGCCGCACTGGTGGAACACCTGCCAGCCGTCGAACTTGGCGGCCCGCGCTTCGTTTCCGACCAGCTCCATCATCGCCTTGATCACCGATTCTGCACCGTGTGTCGCTCCGGTCACGAAGAGCGTTTTGCGTCCAGGGTCGAGCTGGAGCGCGGTCCGGGCGTCTGTGGGACTGAGGTCGGTGACCGAAACGGCGCGCAGTGGAAGCCCGATGCGCTCGGCTCCGGGGAGCAGGTCCGAGGGGTAGGTCGAGAAGACCTTGGTCGAGATGCCGCCGAGGCGCCGGTTCGCCTGCCCCGGCACTGCATCGAGGTTCACCAGCACGCGCGGGATCTTGCGTCGTGATGCCGCGACGACCGCGGGTCCGGAGACGAAGCCGCCGGTCGCGACGACGCACCGCACGTCGTGGGCCTCGAACAGGCGCATCATCGCCTTGATCGAGCGACGCCAACCCGCGAGGAAGTCGAGCGCTCTCCATGGTTTGCGCGGGGAGGGTAGGGGGCGCGCAGGCAGAGCGGTGAACGGGTAGCCCTGCGCGTCGAGGATCTTCGCGTCACCGGGGCGGTCCGAGACCACGAAGCGGACCGCGTCGAGTCCCCGCGCCGCGAGTCGTTCGACCACGGCGACGTTGGGATAGATGTGACCTCCAGTGCCACCTCCGGCGAGCAGCACGGTCCCGGGTCCGGCGTCCGTCATCGGCTCGGACTGTACGCCAGGCCCATTGCCGCGCGAAAATACCGAGGTTAATGGCGGATTTGGGGACTTGGGAACCCTTCTGCCCGCTGTACGCACTTGTGCGTGCGGTGGGGAAGACGGATGGAACCGGGAAGCGGGGTGCATTGGCGATGGCACTGGTCTTCGGTGGCTGCGCAGCAGACGAGGGACGCACGCCGACGGGATGGGATCCTGCGCTGACCGCGGGACCAGAGACCGGCGGCCTCGACGTCGACGACAAAGACACCGACGTCGACTCGGGCGGTCCTGAGGGCGACGAAACCGGGGGCGACGATCCCAGCGGCGGCACGCCCGGGGCCTGCAACCCCGGCATGGAGCGCCAGTGCTTGTGTGACGACGGCATCCATCTAGGCGTCGAGGTCTGCAACGACGCAGGCGACGGCTGGGGGCCTTGCGTGTGCGACGGTGCAGATCCGACCGGAGGCGACTCGATGGGCGACCCCACCGACGATGGCGGCACGACCGGTGGTGGAGACGACGTCGCGCCGACCGAGGTTTGCTACCCAGGCGCGGACGGTAGCTACAACACGTGCTTCGAACTGCTGTACGTCCAGCCCGAGGGCTACGACTACCCACCCGCGCTCAACGGGGATCCGAACTACCGCCAACCGATCGCCTACATCGACCTCGAGGCGATCGATCCAGATACGATGATCGCGCCGAACTTCCGCCTCGAGGAGGTCGCCGAGGCGTTCAAGGGACGCTACGGCCTCGTGCAGCCGCACGCGATCGAGTCGCTTCAGCTGCTCCGCGACGACATCGGCGCGCTGACGGTCAACTCCGCCTATCGGCCGCCCGAGTACAACGCGAGCGTGGGCGGTGCGACGCACTCGCGCCACATGTACGGCGACGGGTTCGACCTCGACCCGATCAACGTTGGACTGAGCACGCTCGAGTCCGCCTGTCAGAACCGCGGCGGCATGCTCGTCGAGTACAACACCCACGTGCACTGCGACTTCCGGTTCGACGACGTCTCCGAAGAGTTCTTCGGCGCCGCCGGAGCACCCGAAGCGCCGACGGAACTCGGCTTCAGCGCCACGCTGCGGCACGAGGGGGCAGGGGTCTACACGGCGCCCGCCGAGGGCTGCGACGAGGGC
>CAYSPB010000369.1:3645-8109 GCA_964432695.1 uncultured Nannocystaceae bacterium | reverse complement strand
CCCGACAAGATGTCGAACGAGAAGGTCGACGCGCTGCGGGCCTACGGCGCCAAGGTCGTCATCTGCCCCACGGCCGTCGAGCCCAGTGACCCCCGGAGCTACTACTCGACTGCGCGTCGCATCGTCGAGGAGACCCCTGGGGCATTCTACGCGAACCAATACCACAACCCCGCCAACCCCGAGTCGCACTTCCTGAGCACCGGCCCGGAGATCTGGGAGCAGACCCAGGGCGACTTCGACGTCTTCGTCGCGGGCATGGGTACCGGCGGCACCCTCAGCGGTGCCGGCCGCTACTTCAAAGAGCAGAACCCCGACGTCAAGCTCGTCGGCGTCGACCCGATCGGCTCGCTCTACTACGAGTACGTGAAGACCGGCCGCCTCACCAAGGCCTTCTCGTACTACGTCGAGGGCATCGGTGAGGACTTCCTGCCCTCGACCATGAACCTCGACATCCTCGACGACGTAGTGCAGGTCGACGACAAGGAGTGCTTCATGATGAACCGCGAGCTCGTTCGTCGTGAAGGCATCTTCTGCGGCGGATCGTGCGGCGCGGCGGTGATGGGTGCCATCAAGTACGCGCGCTCCCTCAAGGAGCCGAAGAAGATCCTCGTGTTGCTGCCCGACAGCGCGCAGAAGTACCTCTCGAAGATCTTCAACGACGAGTGGATGCGCTCGAACGGCTTCCTCGATGACGACGACACCGAAGGCACCGTCGCGCACCTGCTCAAGGCTCGCGGTGGAGACGTCATCACGGCGCCCAGCTCGGCCACGGTGCGCGACGCCATCGGTACGATGAAGCGGCACGGCATCAGCCAGCTGCCCATCCTCGATGAGAAGGGTCGCCACTGCGGCATGGTGGCCGAGCTCGACCTGCTCAACGTGCTCGTCGAGAACGAGGGCGCGCTGGATACGACGCTCAAGGAGCTGGCCGACGGAAGCTACGCGACCGTCTCCCCGCACACGCGGATCCAGCTGCTCAAGAACATCTTTTCGGACACCAAGGCTGTGCTCGTCACCGAGGGCGACCGCCTCATGGGCGTCCTGACCAAGATCGACTTGATCGACTACCTCGCCAGCGAGCGCAGCTGAATCCAGCCGGTTCGCTTCAAGGGCCGCCCCCCGGAGGCGGCCTTTTTCGTGGTTCGTCCGGAACCTTCGCCCCACGCCTGCGTACAACGACACCGGTGCAGGTCGTCGTCGGGCACGAAAAAACCCGGGGCCTCCCGCACAGGGAGACACCCGGGTCGTTCGTACGCGAACGATCAGCCCGCGGCGGGGCCGGAGAACGTGTACGTGAACGTGGCCTGACCGTCGCGGCGGTCTTCGGGCGTCAGCTGCAGGCCTTCGAGCGCCGTGACGACGCAGGTCTGAAGCGAATCGGGGGCGGTGGAGCCCTCGGCCGCAGTCACGTTGGCGATGGTGCCGGTCTTCTTCTCGACGGTGAAGTTCACCACGACGTCGCCCGAGAGTCCCGCGTTGCCGTCGAGCGCCTTGTCGTATCAGGCGCGGATGTCGGCGTTGCGCGTCTCCAGGAGCGCGCGGGTGTCGGTGCGGTACTGATCTTCGCCACGGGCGATGAACGAGCAGCCAGCCGAGAACGAAGCGAGGAGGGTCGCAGTTGCGATGATCTTGCGCATTGTCGTGTCTCCTGCGGATTAACCGCTGATCTTCTTCTCTTCGAGGACCTTCTCGTTGCCCGAGTCGTCCACCTCGACCTTGGTCTGCGTGATCTCTTGCTCGGTGATCACGAACTCGACGCGGCGGTTTTTCTCGCGGCCGTCTTCGGTGTCGTTGCTCGCGATCGGCTGGGTCTCTCCGTAGCCCTTCGCGCTGAGCTCCCCCTTCTCCACGCCACCTTTGCTGGTGAGATACTTCTTCACCGCTTTGGCGCGTCGATCCGACAGGCGCATGTTGTGTTGGTCGCCACCTTCGGCCGAGGCGTGCCCCTGGATCTCGATCTTTTTGATCTGGGGGTTGTCCTTGATGACCTTGGCGACCTCGTTGAGGAGGTCGAACGAGACCTCTTGGATCTTGTCCGAGTTGACCGCGAACTGGATCTTCTCGTTGATCACGATCTTGTTGTCGCGGACTTCGACGCGCTTCTGGGGCTCGGGCGCAGGCTCGGCAACGGGCTCGGGCTCGGGGGGCGGCGCAGTGCCGACGATGGCGAGGGAGGCGTCGTCACTAAACACGATCGGTCCGCAAGCGGTCGACGTGAGGAGCATGAAGCCCGCAGCAAGCAGACCGAAGGCCCGGCTGGGATTGCGTACAACGTACATGGTGTTCTCCGTAGCGTTGAAAAACGTTGGGGCGTTCGCGCCTGGCAAGAGCGCCAAGCGGCGGTGCGCGCGTGAACATAGAAAACGCTCAGAAATCGTCAACCCCGCCCCTAGAGGCAGCTTCATCTTCAGGAGAATCGATGTCCAAACGAGACCAGTGGTGTCATGCCCCCTCGCCCTTCGAACCGGTTGGCGCTAGCCTATGGCCCATGCGTACGGCGAGCCGGCCACGACTCCTCGCGTTGACGAGCGCGAGTCTGGTTTTCTGCGTCACAGGCTCGGCAGTCGCCGCGCCAGCGACCGATGCAGCGGCACCGGTGGCCGCACCCGCCCCAGAAACCGCCCCACAGGCACCTCCGGAGGCACCTGCCGAGGCTCCGGCACCCGCTGAAGTCGCCGCCCCAGAGGCCGCTTCCCCTGCGGAGGCGCCCGCGGCCGAAGGGCCGGCCAGCGAGAGCGTCGCAACGCCTCCGGCGGACCCTGCGGTACCCGAGCCCCCACCCTCGGCGGAGGCTGCGGGGGCATCTCCGGCTGCCGAAACCGCGCCCGTACGTGAGCCTCCCAATGCTGGCCAAGATCCGGCTGCGGAGAATTCCGCGACGATCGACCCAGATCTCCTCGCCGGAGACACCAGCGAGCCTGAAAAGACGCCAACACCCGCCGCCACACGCACCGTCACCCAGGACAACGGCGCCTACGAACGAGCCCTCAACGCAGCCTACGAAGAGCGCTATCGCCCCGCCGACAACCCCGGCCGCCTGCACCTCGCGGCCCGAGGACTCTTCGCCAACGCCGGCGGGGACGGGGACATCGGTGGTCGCATGGGTGGTCTTCAGGCGGACATCGGCCAAGCCTGGAACCGGTTCGGCTATGCGCTGACCGCGTCCGCTTGGGGCGGCAGCATCCTCCTCTCCGACCGGGTCGCCGAGATGAACGGCATGTTTGGACTCGGCCCCACCCTCACCTTGGGCCGCGCCGCGCTGCAGCAGCGCGGCATGATCGACCTGCGCGTCGGCTACGACTTCATGTACAGCGTGGTCAACCAGCGCAGCAGCACGGCGACGATCGTCGCGCCGCAAGACGACGGAAACTTCACGATTGAGCAGAGCGAGAACCTGCTGCCGCACGGACCCCGCGTGATGCTGCAGCTGGGCTTGCTCAGTCCGCGCTCGCGCAACTACAACCACGGCGTCGGCATCGTGATGGGCTACCAAGGCCTGGTCGGCAGTCTGCGCGGTGAGCTGCCGTTCACCCACATGCTGGTCACCGGCCTGCAGTGGTGGATGGGCTGACGCCGCCCGTCCCTGCACGCCTCTCCCGGCCACCGGACGGCACGCCCGCTACCATGCGGACGTGCCGTTTTTGAACATCACCCGTGAGGGTTCGGTCGCGCACGTACTGCTCGACAAGCCCGACAAGCTCAACGCCTTCGGGCGGGCCTTCTGGTCCGAGGCTGCACCCGCGCTCGAAGAACTCGGCGAGGACACGTCGGTCCGGGCAATCGTGGTCAGCGGCGCGGGTCGGGCCTTCACGGCCGGCCTGGACATCCCAGACGTGATGCAGTCACTGCCCATCGATCCTGCCGGCGGCCCACCCGACGGAAGCCGCCAGGCGAAGCTACACAAGACGATTCGCGGCATGCAGACGGCGATCACAGCGTTCGAACGCTGCCCCGTTCCGGTGATCGCTGCGGTCCACGGGTACTGCCTCGGCGCGGGTGTGGACCTGATCACCGCCTGCGACATCCGGCTCGCCAGCGCGGACGCAACGTTCGGCGTCCGGGAAACGCGGCTGGCGATGGTTGCCGACGTCGGCACGCTGCAGCGTCTGCCCCGCATCGTGGGCCCCGGCATCGCGCGGGAGCTGGTCTACACCGGTCGTGACTTCGATGCCGCCTACGCCGAGCGGATCGGGCTCGTGAACCGGGTGCTGCCCGACCCCGACGCCGTCCTGGCGGCCGCTCGTGAACTCGCGCAGGAGATCGCTGCCAACGCCCCCTTGGCCGTACGCGGGAGCAAGCACGTGCTCAACGAAGCCCAGCGGCACGCGATCGATCGCAACCTGGAGTACGTCGCAACCTACAACGCCGCGCACCTGGTCACCCAGGACCTGGGCATGGCGGTCACGGCTGCGCTCACCAAACAAACGCCCGAGTTCAGCGGTCGCTGAGCGGAATACGACCGGA
>CAYSPB010000369.1:0-3624 GCA_964432695.1 uncultured Nannocystaceae bacterium | reverse complement strand
TGCGCGCCGCCCTGCTCTTTGCGTTCGCGACCGTCCGCGGTGCGGGCTGCGACCTCGGCACCAAGGGTTGGGCCGAGTCCGCACTGGCCGACGGCGCGCAGTCGATCGCCTCGCCCTGGCTGAGCCTCACCCTGGCCTACAACCGCGGTACCGCGTTCAGCGTCGTTCCTGCCCTCGAGGGGGCGATGCCGGTGATGGCCCTGCTCGCGTTCGCAATCGCAGCCGCGGTCGCCGTCTACGTGTGGCGCCGCCGACCCGACCCGCTCACGACGCTCGGCCTCGCGGCGATCGTCGCGGGCGCGGTGGGCAACGGCTACGACCGTGCGTTCCGCGAGGCACCCGGTGGCGGCACTGGGGTGGTCGACTTCATCGCCGTCACGCTGCCCGGGGGCCTTCACTGGCCGACGTTCAACGTCGCCGACGTACTACTTGTGCTCGGCGTGGCTGCAGTGCTCTTCGCTGGCTTCCGACGCGTGGAGCCCCGCCAGCCCGAGCCCGCCTGAGGGTCACCGCATCCGCCGCTCGAGACGTCTCGCCGTGTCTTCGAGAACGGCGCGGTACGTCGCGGGCACGAGTTCGACCTGGTGGCGCAGGTACGGCAGCAGCTCGGAATTCGTCAGCTCACGCAGGGCATGCAGCGCCAGCTCGGCGAAGACCTTGTCCCCCTCGCGGAGCCGGTCGCACAGGAACTCGAGCGCGGGCGCGGTGTTGATCTTGCCGATGGCTCGCACCGCTGCCGTCCGGGCTTTTTCGGCGTCGGGCAGGTCCCGCAGGTTGAAGATGCGGCGCAGGGGCTCGAAGGCGTGTGGGAACACCAACCGAGTGGTCGATGCTGCCGCCGCCTCGCGAACCGTCGCGTCGTCGTCTCGAAGGCCGTCCCCAACCAGCGTGAAGGATCGCTTGAATCGCAGGCTGCCCATCGCAGCCGCGACGGCCTCGCGAATGTTCGAGTCCGGGCTGCGAAACAGCCGCTCGAGTGCCGCGATGACCGGATACGCCCGAATCGACTCGAGGCGGCGAATCACGTCGACCGCCGGCGCGCCCGCGGCTCGCCGCTCGAGGTCGAGCACCAGCAGCAGCGCGTGGCGACGCACGAAGTCGGGAAAGCGGCGGTCGGCCATCACGCCCGCGGCGATCAGGCCGGGGTCGCCGTCGAGTTCCCACTCGGCCAGGTCCACGTACCAGACCTCTTCGTACTCGGGCAGCTGCTTGAGGAACTCGGGCACCGGTACCGGGCGTGGCGCGTCTTGCTGCTCGCCGCCGAGCCGCTCGACGAGTCGGTGGTACCGCTCGCGTGTCTTGGTGGGCAGCTCCATGGACGCAAGCCGACCGTAGACCTCCACGACCTGCCGATAGGCGCGCACCGACGCAAAGCCCTCGGCCGCGGCGAGGTAGGCATTCTCCACCATTTGCAGCGGGTGCCCGGCCGCCGACGCTTCGCTGGCGGTCTTGACCCAAGCTTCCGCGCTGCGCAACCGAAGGTCGTCGGCGTAGGGCAGCGCGGCCTTGGTGCAGTAGTCGGCAGCCTCGCGAAGAATGCCGGCTGCCGCGTGATGCTCGTGCGCCCGACGAGCCAGCGTGACCAGGGCCTCGTACAGCCGGAGCGCGTCGAGCTTGAGGCCGTCGTTGCGCAGGATTCGAACGCTGTTGAGGTAGCCCTCGGCGACGTTCTCGAAGGCACCCGCCTCCGAACCGATGCGCGCGAGCAGCTGGTAGCAGTCGAACGCGCGCTCGCGCAGGCCTTCGGTTTCGAACCAGTCGGCGACCTCTTCGACCGCGGTCGTCGCCTCGGCCAGTGCCGCGCGAGCGCGGTCGTGTTCGAGCCGCAGAAGGCACAGGCCGTAGTTGATCTTGGCGAGCGCGAGTTCGTAGCGGCGGTCGCGAAGCTCGTCGGCCGCCATGACCTCGAGCCACAGCTCGGAGGCCGCGGCATCGTCCCCCGCGCGCTCGAGCGAAATGGCTTGATGCACCGGCATGCGGGCAGCACCGAACCACTGCGCCGCGGCGGCGTGGTGTCCGGCCCGCGCGAGATAGATCCCCTGCAACCGCATGCCGCGCAGCGCCGCGGCGTCTCCCGCTTCGACCTTGGCAACCGCGGCCGACAGAGCGTCGGGCGAGGGCGCCTCGGTGGCCCCGAGGTAGGCGGTACACGCAGCTGCTTCGCGCCAATGCGCCAAGGCACGCAGGCTCTCGGCCATCGCCCGCAGCCACTCCTCGTATTCGAAGTCGATCCGGTCGACGACTTCGACGAGGTGACGCAGGTGCACCAACGCATCGGCATGCCGCCCCTGACGTATGTTCGCCTCGGCCCGAACCCACAGCACCGCGGTATCGATCATGAGCCCCTCCGGTTGCGAGAGCGCGGGCCGCCGCGCATGCGTCCGCCGTCGAGGTCGCTCTGCACTTCGGCGATGATCTGGCGCGCCTTGTGAGCCCGGCGACCGTGCGAGATAGCTTCGGCGTCGATGACGTGAACGCGGTGCAGGCTGTCGAGATAGGGCAGCTCGAGCGGACCGCTGGGCAGAATGAAGACGCCGTAGATCGGCGCGCGCATGCTCAGCAGGGCAAGTTCGTCGGGTGGCAGCTGGCACTCGCCGTGCGTGAGCAGGTAGACGAGGGCTTGGCCGTCCTTGCGACGCGGGACGGCGAGCTCAGCATTGAGCTGCCGCATCACGCGGGCGTAGTTGCGCCCTCGCTCGGCCCGGAACTGAAGCGCATACGGGACCTCGGCGCTGCCGGTACCGCTGACCTTCACGCCTTCGTAGAGCCGCGAATCGAAGAAGCGCAGGGTGACGTCCTCGCCCAGCAGCGCCAACCGCTTGCAAAGCGCCAGGGCCAGGCCGCGCGCGAACACCTCCCGCACGCCACGCATCGACGCAGAACCATCGACCAGCACCATGTGGCTGCGTCGCTCGTTCTCCATCTGCTTCTCGTGGGTGAAGTAGAACAGCTCGCTATCGACGAGCTTCTGCTCGAACACGTCCTCGTCGTAGGCCAACTGCGTCAGCACCAGATCGTCGAGGTTGCCGCGTCGCTCGATGGACGCGTAGCCGTCGATGGAAAAGCTCTGCTGGCCCGCGTCGCGGCGAACCTCGAGAATGCTCGGCAGCAGCTCCATCGAGAAATCGACCACGTCTGCAAGCGAGGGCGAGATGATCACGTTGTAGAGGTCGGCAAGGTCGACCCCGGGCAGCGCGTCGCCGCCGCGGAAGAGCCCGAGCAGGCGCAGCGCGTCGAGGTCGATCTGCTCGATCTCGAGGATCGGCAGCAGGCGGTGCGTGGTGATCGTGGCCAGCCACGCTTGCGCCTGGTTCTGATCGTATCGTCCCCACGCCGACGAGGGTTCGACGCGTGTGTACTGCACCACGCCGACGGCCAGCACGCTCCGTCGCAGCCCGCGAACGGCTCCCGGCCGCCGCGGGACGCTCGAGGAACAAACCCGCGCGAGCACGACGCCGACCATCGCGTCGCGATGCTTCCAGCCCGCCTGCGTACGCACGAGGTCGGACTCACCGAGCTCGACCAGCAGCCGCCGCCACGCCTCGCACACCTCGGGGTCTCCGAGCCCGCGAAGCTGGTGCGCGGGCTTGCCCAATCCTGCGATCAAGCACCCCAGGTCGTGCA
>CAYSPB010000368.1:0-8148 GCA_964432695.1 uncultured Nannocystaceae bacterium | reverse complement strand
AGAAGAAGAGAAGAAGGAGTAAGGCCGGCCCACGCCGCCCTCCTGTTAGCGAGCGCCCGCGACCTCCGCGGGCGCTTTTCGTTGGTTCAGCCGCACTGCGCGGCGCAAGCTCGCATCACGTGGCGGACGCCGTGGCAGCTCGATGCGCGGTGAGGCTGATGTCTTCCTCAGGCTCCAAGAACGACTGCGTTTCGCCCTGCGGGCCCCAATCCAGCACCATGAGCGGCTCATAGCCATGCGATGGCTCCCACGAGCCGAGCATGAACAGCTCCTGGTACACGATGACCGGGGAGCCTTTCACCAGGCCGACCGCAAACCGGTCATTGAAGCTCAGCTCAGGCCGGCCACTGGTCTGGTTGTTGCTCATCGTACCGAGAAACAGCTCGGGTCCATCGAGGGCCGACGCGAGTTCCTTGCCAACCTTGGCCTCCGGGAAATGCTGCACCAAGAACAGGTCGCGAGTCCGGCGAGATCCGACTGGCATATAGCCGCCACGAACCGACCAGGGCTGAAGGAACGCCTCCATACTATGGTGAAAATGCTCCGTCAGCGTCTGCCTCGCCGCCGCATAGTCTTCATCGGACGTTCCTGAATCGGCATACACCAGAGCGAGCGCATATTCGGCTTTAGCCATGGCTTCGAAGACTTCGACAGCTCGTATAAACATCGGGTGCATTGTTAGCACGCGACGGGCTCCCTCTCTAGCCGAGGTTGACGACAGGCCCCGAGGATTCTCTCGACGCATGCACGCGAGCGGAAGGCGTCCGCGAGCGAGGCGGACGCCTTCCGGCTGAGGTCATCCAATCGTGTTGGCAATGTCGACGTGCCGCATCGATACCGAGGTTCCGTCGATCACCTCCATGAACGGCCGAACGTCCGGCGACGTCTCGGTCGCCGACGCAGCTTCGAGAGCGCGGGGTGACGCTGGACCGCCGACCCTGGACCTGGCGGCGGCGTCCGACTACGTCACGGCGGACCGGCACTGCCGATGCTGACGGGAATCGAGGAAATCGTCGGACTCGTCCTGTCGGTCTCGCTCGCGCGAGCCTCGGCCAACGTCTCTCGAGGTCGTGTCGGCCTCGCCACGCCCAGTCACGCAGCAGCTGCAGGGAGCCCAAACGAGGGGTTGAAGCCTGGACGCCGACGGACGGCGGTCGACGTGACGGGCAAGCGCTTGCTCGTTCTCGGGGCGGACGCCGGGCGGCTCTCGTGGGACCTCCACCAATGCGGTGCGTCCACCCCTCAAAGCGCCTAAGGCCCTGCACCTTGCGTGTCTCGGGCTCGTGGCGGGAGCTCAGTCTGGCTTGGCCATGAGGCTCTGACAGGCTTCGAAAACCCCTCGGCGCCCAAGCTCGGAGTCGTCGGTCGAGCCAGAGCACCACACCACCATGCCGCTGGGTGTGGTGGTCACGCTTGCCGCGTGCGACACCACCCGCGCGTTCGGCTGTGTCTCCGAAGCGAACACGAACACGCCGGCGCCATCCCGCGTGGCCCCAGACCGTGCGGATGCATCGAGACCCGCCAGACGCTTCACGGCCGCCTCCTGCTCGCCTCGGAGTTCGGGACTGCCGTGCGTCCATCGCAGCGTAATCGGGGCTTCATCGGGGTGCTCGTACACCCGGAGTCCATCCGCTGAACGGGCGACGGCATAGCCGCTGGGAATGCGCAGGCACACCGCCGCGTCTTCGACGACGAGCGAACCCGAGGCACATGCATCGGAGGACTCCATGACCAGCGGAGCGGGCCCATCAGGTGCGGGCGCGTCCCCTTCGGCCGCACCCGATGGGCGTGCGTCCTCGGTCGCGCCGGGCGTGGCCGGAGTCTCGGTCGGCGCGGGTGCTTCCGCCCGACACCCCCACGCGAACGAACACAACACCACGCAGAGTCGTCCACCTCGTCGCACGCCCCATCATGCCAAGTCGGTCGCGCGCCGAGGGGTGGCGTGATACATGCGAACTGTGAGCGATCCGCGGATTTCTGCGCTGGAGCAGCAGCTCGCCGGTTTGGCCGCCGAAAACGAGCAGCTGCGCGCTCAGATTGCCGCCGTCACGGAGCAGCGCGCGGCCGCGAGCCAGGCCCGGGCCAAGGCGGTCAAGGGCGGCGCCCGCATGCTGATCCCGCTACTCGATCGCAGCAAAGTCGTCCGCTCGTTCGGCGCCTTCGTCGAGACGGTCGGGCGCTTCTCGGGCCCGCGCGAGCAGTGGCCCACACGCGACGACATCGTCGATGGCGCGCGGGTGTTCATGGAGTCGTGCGTGCGGTTCACGGTGCGCCGCCGGACCTCGTTCTGGGCCTTCTCCGTCGTCGCCGCGACGATCCCGTTCCTCCAGCTTTGGGTGGTCATCCAGCAGAACGAGATCATTCGCAACCAGAACGAGTTCTTCGAGATTCAGGTGCACGACGTCGTTTCGCGGTCGATGACCGAAGGCGATCGAAACGCCCGCCTGATGACTGGCGCGCTCCTCAGCCGCGCCAATCTCACCTTTCTCAGCGACGTCGTCGAAGAAGCTTTCGACCGCGAGATCGCCGGCATCTACTCAGCTTCGGATACCCGTGCCGCGAAGCGTCGACTCGAAGACGCCGCCTTCCGCGGGTTCCTCATCCGCGCGGTCGCACGCGGAGTCGAACTGCGGGCCGACGACGACCACGAAGAGCTCCTGCAGATCGCTCAGCCGATGATGCGGCAGATCATGGCCGACGCGGCCGACCGGGTGCCGGCCCTACTTCGGTTTGGCGAGCCGGGGAACGAGCTCGACCCCGAACTCAAAGAGCAGGCGAGCAACTACCTCTTCCAGCTCGGCACGCTCATCCGGGTTTACGGGCAGCTGGCGCGTAGCGAAGGCATCGGACAACAGTACGCCACCGACCTCGCACCGCTGCTCGCTCGAACTGCACCGATGAAGCTCCAGGGTAACCGGTTCCAGGATGCGTATCAGATCGCGATGGAGCTGGTCGTACTCGACGCGGCCGAGGACGCCAAGTTGGGCGACCCCAAAGTCGATTGGGGTGCGGGCGACCGCGACATCGACGCCGCGAGAAGCAAGGGCATCGAGGCGCTGAGATCGGCGCTGGCAACGGACGACATCGCATGGGACGCCTTCGAGAAGCAGCTTCCTGGTTGATCCCCGCGCTCGGACTGGCGCTGCTCGGCTGCACGCCCAAGGCACAGCCGGCCGTCACCGCTGCGCCACCGGAAACCGTCGCCGCGGCGCCACAGGCTCCGCCCGAAGCCACAGTCGAAGGATTCGTGGTGGGTCGGGGCGAAGGTGCCGACGAGGCACAGGCCTACGGACGCGCGCTCGCCCAGCTCACCGAGGCGCTGCTCGGAGACTCGAGGTGGCCGGCGGTGGTGCCTGTGGTCGTGCACGACCGCAGTGAAGACCTCTACGACGTCGTCACGCACGAGGGCACGACACGGGTGGCCATCGGCCTGACCGAAGGACGTGCCGCCACGGCGTTGGGAGAGTTCGAATACGCCAAGCCGGCCATCACCGGGCCCGACGCTTGGAAGGACGCGTTGTACCAAGCGGTCGCTTCGCACGCTGCCCTCGTTGCTTGTCAGCGCCGCGAACTGCTGTTCGGCGTGCGCTGCGAAGCGCCGCAGACGACGGAGATCGACGCTCAGCTCTCCACGATCGGCACGGGCGTCTCGCTCGCGCCGGTCATCGATGGCGGCGTGCCTGTCGACACCGACGGTCGCACGCTTCGACAAGCTCGCATGCTGGTGTTGTGGAATGGTGCGCCCACAGGCGGCGTCCCCCTGCAGGTCGCGATGCCCGACGGAACCACGAAGACGATGGTCAGTGACGACGCAGGCGAAATCGATCTGCCCGTCAACGTGGGCACGGCATGGCCCGGCGCGATCGTCACGAGCGTCGATCCCGGTGCGCTGCTGGGCCCGCTCGCGGAAGCTTGGCCCCCGGTCTCCACCACCGCCAAGGCCCGCCCTGTGGACCCCAAGCGCTGGACGCTGGTCCTCGAGGGAGACACCAACGCACGCGGTGTATTCGCCCAATCCCTGCGCGGAGCGCTGGAGCCCACGCTCGGCCCACCGGTGCGTCTGCCGAAGAAGGACGCCGACGCATTGCGTGCTGCGGGCCCTGCTGACCGAGCTCGCCTGCTGGTCGCGCTGGGCGATCGCTTCGCGGGCCGGCTCGACGTAGTCGTGTTCGCCTCCGCAAACGCAAGATTCGCAAGCCGGGCCGGGGGCAGCCGCGTGTGGTTCGAAGCCAGCGGCGAGGTCGTGGTGCACGAGGTTTGGGGCGCGGGCGAACTCGGCCGAACGAAGAAGGACGTGACGGCCTCGGGCGTCGGGGACCGCCGGGCCGGGGAAGCCGCCCGGCGCAAGCTCGCCGAGGAAGTCGGGCCCGCAACGCTGACCACGCTGGGCATCGGCATCCCCACCAACGGCTCCGTCTCCATGCGCTGAGCGGACCGCGGGAACCCCTCGAGGCGGTCGTCGCACCACCGCTGCAGGTCGGGTCGCCGAAACGAGCGGCGGAGGCATCAATCCGGCCGACCCGTGCCCGGCCGTCGCGCAGCTCTACTCAGACTGCATTCCCGAATCCACCTACGAGGGCGAGCTCGCGTTCTGCGAAGGCACCGTCGCAGATACGGAAAAGAGGCCGCCCGTGATAACGCGTGTTCCTAATGTGCTGAGTCCGGCGGATTGCGGACTCATCACACGGGCACCACAGACTGCTCGGAGTGTGGCGAGCATCATTGCCGACGCTCCTGGAGTTCTGCAGACCTCGTAGTGCGAGGTTCGCCATGGATACACGACGACTCCCCGGCCTTCTCTTTTTGCTCAGCTCCGCAGCGATCGCCATGCCCGGCTGCGACGACGGGAGCGATGACGGAACAGGCGGTCGCGCCGATACGGATGGAACGTCGACGTCGACCTCCGGCACACCGTCCACGTCTTCGGCAACCGCCTCACCGACGGATGCGGCTTCCGAATCCGACTCCGCGGCCAGCAGCACCTCCGGCACGACCGGCGAGAGCAGCACGGGTGGCGCGATGACGACCAGCGGTGCCGACGAGACCGGTCTCGACTCGAGCTCGACAGGGGACACCGAGGGGGAGCGTGGCGAGACCACGACCGGGATCGACGGAACGACGAGCAGCACCGGCGAAACCGAGGGCGAGCAGAGCCCCTGCCCTGCATTCGGCGAAACCTACGCCGCGTGCATTCCCGAATACACCGCCGAGATGATGCAGGCCTATTGCGAAGAAAGCCTCGAGTACGCCGGCATGTACGGACAGGACTGCCGCGACGCGTACACGACCCTGTACGACTGTTTGGCCACACTCGACTGCAAGGAGCTCCTCTCCAAGGAGGAGCCGCCAAGCTGCGCCGACGCGATCGCCACGCTCGAGACCGCGTGCCCGTCGGAGTTCGTAGGCCGCAGGCGCCTTCATCATCAGCCGGGCTGAAGCACCTTGCAGACGCGGGGCCGCCTCGTGTCGTCCTTACAACGCAACACCACCGAGCAAGACCTTGCTCGGCGAGAGCACCGAGGACTCCCCGACGTGCTGGCCGCCGAGCTGTCCGACCGCGTTGTCGCCTTGGCAAAGCACCATACCGTCGCGGCGATGGCCGCAGACGAAGCCTTCACCGACGGCAACCTGGTCAATGCTCTCATACCCGGCAAGCGCTCCGGCTTGTCCGGCTTTGGCGAAGCCAAGCGCCTCACCGCCGCATGAGACACCGCCGTTCGTGGTGCTCACGCAGACAAACCCTGGGCCCATAGCCACACTCGACGCCGGGGGCATGCTCACGCCCAACGCCTTGGGGCCGAACCCCTGGCCCCAACAGAACAGCTCACCAACGTCACTCACCGCGCACGTGGTGTCTTGGTCGGCGCGAATCGACTCGATGTACGGCAGACCGACCACGCGGCGCGGCACGCCCCTGTTGGCGCCGAGTTCCTCACCGACGGTCGGGTCGCCGAGCTGGCCAAAGGTGTTCTGCCCCCAGCACATCACCCGTCCCTGCCCCTCCAGGACACAACTGTGATTCGCCCCAGCGACGATCTGCCTGGGCTGCGCCAAGTCGACGAACCCCGCGCCACGGCCGGTGTCGCTCCCATCGTCGCGCACCTCTGCGCGCGGACCAAGGGCTTCGGCTGCGTCCCACCGACCGAAACACAGCACCCGATCCCCCTCGCCTACGGCGCACACATGCGCATCCCCGACCGCAACCATCAACGCTCGGTCGACACCATCGATTCGCCCAGGTCCATCCGCGCCGAGCCAGCTCCGAACCTGCGCGGAGCACCACAGCGTGCCCCCCTCGTCGACGACACAGGTCGCGTAGCGACCGGTCGACACATCCCGGGCCGCGTCCACCCCTGCAAACAGCGCTGGTACGGCAGTCTTCGCAACGTCCTCACAGGCGCCGAGCTCGGCATTTTCGTTTCCACCCCAGCAGCGAACGCGGCCGCTGGAGATGCGCGCGCAAGCGTGGCCACCACGCGCGACGACTTGCCGTGCCTCCATCACGTCGGGCTCGGGTGTGGGCGTCCAGCCTTCGCAGACCGATGCGGGCTGAGAAGAGAGAACGCGCGCCACGGGGTCGGTTGGGGTCGTCGGGGCTGTATCGCTCGGTGTCGCAACCCCAGGTCGTGCAGGCGCCGCACCGCACTCGAACGCGCCCACCAGCACCATCGCCACCACAATCCGCATCCCCTGACGGTACCGCGATCGCGTGCCGCCTGTATCGCGCCTCCCGTCGAGCACGCTTCACGCTGCGTTCGTCCGGCCCCGTCCCGATGACCTCGGGTGGATGCGGCGAGGCGCGAGCTGGAGCCCGAGGAACACCCCTCACGAACGCGGGCCGGCACGAACGCCTCGCGCTCGAGCGCCTTGCGGCACGGTTGGTCGGGCGCGCGCAGACGCCCGGGACGATGGGGCGCAACAAAAGCGGACGACCCCTGGGTCCCTCACGCGCGCCGAACTGGACGCACTCGTCGAGCGCGGCGGTCAAGGGGGAGCTGATTCAGGCGTGCGCGTCGATCTCGAGCGCGCGGTCGAGTGCCGTGCGCATGGCCGCGGCCGAGGCATAACGCGCCGAAGGATCTTTCGCACACGCGGTTCGAATTACCGCATCGAGCCGATGCCGCAGCGTCGCCGAGTACGACTCGGGCAGCGCCTCCTCGAGGCTGGGAAACTCCTGATCGCACTGCGCCTGAATGAGCGCCGTCGTGCCATCGGGAATGACGCGCTCCAACGGGTGCCAGCCCGCGAGTGCTTCGAACAGGCTCACACCCGCGGCATAGAGGTCTGCGCGATGGTCCAGCGTCGACTCACCCAAGATCTGCTCGGGCGCGACGTAGCGCGGGTCCCCGCAGATGTCGATCGCCTCACCATCGCGACGCCGATCGAGCGCCACCCCGAAGTCGAGTAGCTTTGCAGAGACCTCGGCGCGTCCGGGACGACGGGCCACGAAGATGTTGGCCGGCTTGATGTCGCGGTGGACGAGGTCCGCATCGTGGGCGTGGTCCAGCGCGTCGAGGACGTGCGCGAACAAGATGCCGACCAGACGTGGAGGCAGCCGGAGTTTCCGCCGACGGGCCCGCCGAAGCAGCGTGTCGAGGTCGCGACCCTCGAGGAACTCCATTGCGAACCAGTCGAGGCCGGTGTCGGGCTGAATGCCGAGGTCGAACACCCGCAGCAGGTGCGGATGCGACATGCGAGCGCCGTGTCGGGCCTCGGCGAGGAACCGCTGGCGCACCGCCGCAGGAAGCCCGGGCTTGAGCACCTTGATCGCGACGTCCCGCTCGAGCATCGGGTCGTACGCCCGGTAGACCTTGCCCATGCCCCCTTCGCCGAGCACGTCCGAGATTCGATACTGCTTGCTGTGAAACAGCGCCCGCGCAATCTCGACGGCGGCGACTTCGGGCGCCGTGTCGAGCGCTGGGGCAAACGCCTGGGTGACGTGCGTCGATTCGCGTGTGACCTGCATGGCCGTCATCACCGTGCGCACAGACCGATCCGCCACGCCAAAAACCGGATGAAACCGTAGGCGTCCAGGTAGGTGCGGGTACGATCGTTCGTCGGCACGGACGTGAGCATCCTGGACGCGGAGGCAAGCGGGCTCCCCGGCCAACGCGCCGAGCATGCCAGCATGGACGCCCGGCTCAGAAG
>CAYSPB010000367.1:2857-8167 GCA_964432695.1 uncultured Nannocystaceae bacterium | reverse complement strand
TGGGGGCCACATGACGGGTGGATCACAGCGCCGCGTCGGGTCGGTGTGGGCGGCCCCGTCCTTTTGACAGGGGCCGGCGGAGGCACTACACCGCGCCTCATGTCCGAACCTCACGCAGCCGATCCCCTGGCGTCCCTGCGGGTCGACGTCTCCGCGATGCGGCGGCGTGGCGAAACCCATGGCCGGGTCGAGGTCGATCTCCCCATCCCGTGGGTCGCGGCGGCTTTGGCCGATACCGACGCCGAGGTTCGCAAGCCGGGCTCGGTCGCTTTCGACCTGAGCCTGCCCAGCGATGGTCCCGTCATCGTCTCTGGGACCCTGGCGGTCGACTTCGTCGTGCCCTGCGGGCGGTGCCTCGAAGACGCCTTCGTCGACGGGGGGACCCGGATTTCGGCCCTGTTCGTCCTTGGAACCGCTGCCCAGGCCCGTCGTGAGGAAGAGGAAGAAGACGGTCTGGGCCTCGACGATGATGCGCTCGACACGTGGTCCTACGATGGTTCGACGGTCGATCTCGCTCAGGTGGTGGCCGAGTACGTAAAGATCGCCTACCCGATGCGCGCGTTGTGCGAGCTCGGAGAGGCATGTCAGGGCCTGTGTTCGGGCTGCGGCAACAACTTCAATCACAACCCGCCACGGATGGCGGGATCTCGCGCGTTTTGCGTCAAGTGCGGCCAAGAATTCTTCGGCGCGGTCGGCGAACCGGCGGCCGAAGGTGACGAAACGGCCGATGAGGGGGCTGAACCGCCCAAAACGTCGGCATTGGCCGACGCCTTGAGAAAGCTCCAGCTCCCCGACTGAAAAGCGTCGGTTGGCCCTTGCCGCTGGGTGCGGGCCACCACTACACTCCCGCCTCTCTTCGAGGGCCCCATGGCTGTACCCAAGAAACGAATGTCCTCCTCGCGTCGCGACAAGCGTCGCGCCAACCACGACAAGATCACCGCGCCGAATCTCAAGCCGTGCACGAACTGCGGCGAGCTCATGCTCAGCCATCGCGTGTGCCCGGCCTGTGGTCACTACCGCGGCCGCGAAGTGGTCGCTGTGGCTCAGGACTAACCTCCTCTCTTCTCGCGCCCACGCGCGGCGCAGCGTGCCGCCTTCGACATCCCACCCGTCCGGTTCAACCCGAGCGGCCGGATGCATGAGGCGGCATCCCGGGGCCCTCCCTCGCTGCGCGTGGCGTCGCTCTTCCCCCACCCATCCCCCGCGACTCTGGTATTGATGCGTTCCACGGTGGCCGCATGGCACACGTTCGGATCGCTCTCGACGCGTTTGGTGGAGATGATTGTCCCGGACCCGAGATCCGGGGCGCGCTGACAGCTGCGCGAGCAGGCTCGGTGCACGTCGTCCTCGTCGGCGACCAATCAAAACTTGAAGCGGCGCTCGGCGCCGAAGACCCCGGCTGGGCCTCACTGCCCCTGTCGTTGCATCACGCATCCGACGTGATCACGATGGAGGACAGCCCGGGCAAGGCGGTCCGGTCGAAGCCCGACGCGTCGATGCCGGTGTGCTTCGACCTCGTCAAGAAGGGGGAGGCCGATGCCGTGATGTCCGCGGGCAACTCCGGCGCGATGTTGGCCTGCGGGCTCTTCAAGTACCGCCGCATCAAGGGCGTCGACCGCCCCGCGCTCGTCACGAGCACGCCGCGACGAGACGGTGGCCTCACCACGTTTCTCGACGTCGGGGCGAACGTCGAGTGCAAGCCGATCAACCTCGTGCAGTTTGCTGCGCTGGGTGCCGTGTACTCGAAGTTCAAGCACGAGATCGCGAAGCCGCGCGTGGGCTTGCTGAGCAACGGCAGCGAGCAAGGCAAAGGCACTGAGCTCACCCGTACCGTGCATGGTCTGCTCGAAGCACACCCGAGCGATGCGTACGAGTACTGTGGCTACGCCGAAGGCAAGGACCTGTTCAACAGCAGCGTCGACGTCGTCGTGACGGATGGGTTCTCGGGCAACATCGCGCTCAAGGTGATGGAGGCGACCGGGCGAACCCTCGGCGGTTGGCTCAAGGACGCGGTCGCCTCGGGTCCGCGCGCCAAGGTCGGTGCGCTGCTCATGAAGCCCGCGCTGCTCAAGCTCAAGGCAGCGCTGGATCCCGACTCGTACGGCGCGGCGCCTCTGTTGGGGGTGCGTGGCATGGCGTTCATATGTCACGGCGCGGCGAGCCCCCAGGCGATCGCGCGCAGCCTCGAGATGGCCGCGCGCTCAGTCTCCGAGCTCGCACCGCAGCTGCAGGCCGCGGTCGACGAGCACAAACCACTCTTCGAGGCGGCCAAAGCCGCAGAAGCATCGTCATGACGAAAACCGCATTTTTGTTTCCGGGGCAGGGGTCTCAACAGGTTGGCATGGGCAAGGCGCTCTACGAGCAGAGCGTGGCGGCGAAGGCCGTGTTCGACGAAGCCGACGACGCACTCGGGTTCGCGATCTCGACGATGTGTTTCGAGGGTCCGGCTGAAGAGCTGACGCTCACCGCCAACACGCAGCCGGCGATCCTCACGACGTCGATCGCGGCCCTCGCAGCCCTGCGGGAGCGCACGGACCTGAAGCCGGCGCTCGTCATGGGGCACAGCCTCGGGGAGTTCTCGGCGCTGGTCGCCGCCGGTGCGCTGAAGTTCGCGGACGCGGTCAAGCTCGTGCGGTTGCGCGGTCAGGCGATGCAGGAGGCGGTCCCCGCCGGGATCGGCAGCATGGCCGCCGTGATCGGTATGGACCCCGCCGACCTGGAGGCGCTGTGCGCCGAAGCGTCCGGGGACGAAGTCGTCTCGCCGGCCAACGAGAACGGCGGCGGCCAAATCGTCGTGGCTGGGCATGCCGAGGCGGTCAAGCGCCTGGTCGGGCTTGCAAAGGAGAAGAAGGCTCGGGCGATTCCGCTGAAGGTGAGCGCCCCGTTCCATTGCGCACTCATGCAGCCGGCCGCCGACCGCCTCGCTGAAGCGCTGGCGTCGATCGAGGTCAGGGCATTCGACGTACCGGTCATCACCAATGTCGAAGCCGAGCCCAACGAAGATCCCACGCGGGTTGCCGACCTTCTCGTTCGTCAAGTCACGCACCGCGTCCGGTGGGAAGCGTCCGTGCAGAAGGCTGCGCAGCTGGGCATCGACAGTGCGCTCGAGGTGGGCCATGGGAAGGTGCTTGCCGGGCTGGTGCGTCGCATCGATCGCAGCCTGAGCGTTCGCGGCGTCGGTTCCCCCGAAAACATCGATGTGCTAAACGAGGGCGCCTGATGGACCCCTCCGCCACCGAAAACCGTACTCTGCCGGCGTCCCTAGACCTTTCGGGCCGTCGTGCCCTGGTCACCGGCGGCAGCCGGGGCATCGGTCGGGCCATCTGCATGGCTCTGGCCGCACGTGGTGCTGCCGTTGCGGTCAACTATGCCCGCGGAGAGGCCGCGGCGAACGAAGTGGTCGCTGCGATCGAGGCTGCGGGCGGTACGGCCGCCGCGGTCGGCTTCGACGTCGGGGACAAGGATGCGGTCGAGGCGGGCTTCAAGGCCGTCGCCGAGAAGCTCGGCGGACTCGACATCCTGGTCAACAACGCGGGCATCTCGATCGATAACCTCGTGATGCGCATCAAGGAGGAAGAGTGGGATGCGCTGGAGCGGGTCAACCTGCGCGGCACCCTGCTGTGCAGCAAAGCCGCCGTTCGTTCGCTGCTGCGGGCCAAGACGGCCGGTCGCATCATCAATCTCACCTCGGTGGTGGGCGAGCAGGGCAACGCTGGTCAGGCGATGTATGCCGCCACCAAGGCCGGCATCATCGGCATGACCAAGTCGATGGCCCGCGAGTTCGCGTCGCGCGGCTGCACGGTCAACGCCGTCGCTCCCGGCTTCATCGAAACCGACATGACCGACGCTGCGCTGCACGGCAACGCTCGCGACGCACTCATGAAGAACATTCCTCTGGGGCGCATTGGTGCCCCGAACGACATCGCGGAAGCCGTCGCCTTCTTGGCCTCGGACGCCGCCGCCTACATCACCGGTCACGTCTTGCGCGTGAACGGGGGACTGCACATCTAGCGGCCCCTACCGGTCCTCAAGAGACAGGAGACAAGTCAATGTCCGACATCGAGAGCCAAGTCAAAGAGATCATCGTCGAGCAGCTCGACGTCAAACCCGAAGACGTCGCCGAGGCGAAGACCTTCCAAGACGACCTGGGCGCCGACTCGCTCGCCATCGTCGAGCTGGTGCTCGCGCTCGAGGAGCGCTTCGAGGTGAAGATCCCCGACGACGAAGTCGACAAGATCAAGACGGTTGGCGACGCGATCGCCTACGTGAAGAACCACGCGCAGTAGCGCGACGACCCCGCGAACGGGGCCCCACATCGGGAAAGGGGGACGGACGCGCGCGACCGTCCCCCACAGCTTTTTCAACGGGGCGGTGTTTCGCCGCCTCCGCGCGCCACCGAATCGATTCACGATGTCACGACGCAGAATCGCCATCACTGGAATCGGCCTGGTTTCTCCGCTGGGAATCGGGCTCGACGACAACTGGAAGCGGCTGAGAGCGGGCGAATCCGGCATCGGCCCCATCACGCGGTTCGACGCCTCGGACTACACGACGACCATCGCCGGCGAGATCCGGGATTGGGATCCGAGTCCGTGGATGTCCAAGAAAGAGGTTCGCCGCCTCGACCTGTTCCTGCAGTTCGCGATCGCGGCTGGAGACATGGCGATGGCCATGTCGGGCCTCGACGAGGCGCGTCCTGATCCCGAGCGCGCCGGTTGCTACATCGGCGCGGGCATGGGCGGCCTGACCACGATCGAGAACACGCTCGAAAAGGTCCAGGCCAAGGGTCCGCGGCTGGGCATCAGCCCGTACTTCACGCCTGCGGTCATCATCAACCTGGCGCCGGGGCAGCTGTCGATTCGCTACAACTTCCAAGGCCCGAACATGTCGATGGTCTCGGCGTGCTCGACCGGCGCGCACTCCATCGGCGAGGCTGCGCGGCTCATCGAGCGGGGCGACGTCGATGTGATGCTTGCCGGCGGCACCGAGTCCACCGTGACCCGACTGGGCGTGGGCGGCTTCTGTGCCTCTCGCGCGCTGTCGACCCGCAACGACGAGCCGACCAAGGCGTCGAGGCCGTTCACTGCGTCGCGCGACGGCTTCGTGCTCAGCGAGGGCGCGGCAATCATGGTGCTGGAGGAGTACGACCGCGCGCAGGCTCGGGGGGCGAACATCCTCGCCGAAGTCGTCGGCTACGCGGCGAACTCCGACGCCCACCACATCACCGCGCCCGCGCCCGGTGGGCAGGGCGGGGCTCGCTGCATGCGGGCCGCGCTTCGAGACGCCGGCCTGGCGCCCGAGCAGATCGGG
>CAYSPB010000367.1:0-2847 GCA_964432695.1 uncultured Nannocystaceae bacterium | reverse complement strand
ATCAACGCCCACGCAACCTCGACCGACGCCGACGTGCTGGAGACGGCCGCCATCCGGTCGGTCTACGGCGACCACGCTGACAAGGGCCTCGCGGTGAGCTCGACGAAGTCGATGCACGGGCATCTGCTCGGGGCGACGGGCAGCCTCGAGGCCGCCATTTGTGCGCTTGCACTCCGTGACGGCATCTTGCCCCCGACGATCAACCTCGACGACCCCGACCCCGAGTGCGACCTCGACTACGTGCCCCACACCGCTCGCGAAGCGCAGGTGGAGTACGCGATGTCCAACAGCTTCGGGTTTGGCGGCACCAACGCCTGCGTCATTTTGAGGAAGGCCTGACATGCGTCTGTACTTCGGAAGCGATCACGCTGCTGTGGGCCTCCGCGAGCATCTCGCCGCGCACGCGCGCGAGCACGGCCACGAGGTGGTCGCGGTGCTCGGGCCGGCCGAATCCACCGACAAGGCCGACTACCCGGATGTGGCGACCGCGGTCTGCGCGAAGGTGCGCGAGGACGCGGGATCGTTCGGCATCCTGGTGTGCGGCACCGGGCAGGGCATGGCGATGACCGCCAACCGCATCGCGGGGATCCGGGCCGTCGTTTGTTCAGACGTGTTCAGCGCGGGCATGGGACGCGCGCACAACGACGCCAACGTGCTGTGCGTCGGAGAACGCGTCGTGGGACTCGGTCTGGCCTCCTCCATCTTCGATGCGTTCGCCGCCGGCGCATTCGAAGGCGGCCGGCACCAGCGCCGCGTCGACAAGATCGTCGCCCTCGACGGCTGAGCGCCGCGAAGGGTCCGACTGCACGAGCGCCGGTGGTCCGCGGGAGCATTCGCGGTACCATCGGCGTCGCTCGTGCAGTGTCCGGTTTGCGGTAGCCCGAGCACGAAGGTGCTCGACTCCCGAGAGGGACGGGACGGACGTTCGATCCGGCGGCGCCGCACGTGCAATGCCTGCGGGCATCGCTTCACCACGCACGAGCGCATCGACGAACAGCTTCCGCAGGTCGTCAAGCGCGACGGTTCCAAGCAACCCTTCGATCGCAAGAAGCTCATGCGCGGACTCGAAGCGGCATGCCGTAAGCGCGGCATCAAGCGCGACAAGCTCGAGAGCATCGTGCTCCAGGTCGAGCAGTGGTGCACCACCCGGGGCGACCGCGAGATTCTGGCGGCCGAGGTCGGCGAGCGCGTGATGGACATCCTTCGCGAGCTGGACGAGGTCGCCTACGTTCGCTTCGTATCGGTGTATCGCAGCTTCGAGAGCATCGCGGAGTTCGAGCGATTGCTGCACGAGATGGAAAAGGCTCAGCGCGTCAACATCGAAGGACAGCGGACGCTGTTCGAAGCGGTCGGCAATGGCAAGAAAAAGCGCAGAGCGTAGCGAGCGAGACGAGGCGATGATGCGCCGCGCGGTCGGGCTTGCACGTCGTGGGCTCGGCGCGACCTATCCGAACCCCTCGGTGGGGGCGGTCGTCGTGCGCGGTGACGAGATCGTCGGCACCGGCCGCACCGCACCGACCGGAGGCCCACACGCTGAGCGCAGGGCGTTGGCTGCCGCAGGGTCCGCAGCCAAGGGCGCAACGCTCTACGTCACGCTCGAGCCGTGTTCACACCACGGACGCACGCCGCCGTGCACCGACGCGATTCTCGAGACGGGCATTCGACGGGTGGTGTACGGCGTGGAAGATGCGGCGCCGCATGCTTCAGGCCGGGCGAAGGGACTGCTGCGGAGCGCCGGCGTGGACGTGACGGTCGGCGTTTGTGCGGAGGCGTGCACCGACGTCCATGAGCACTATCTGCACCACGTCGTGCACGGTCTTCCGTTCGTCACTCTCAAGACTGCCTCCAGCCTCGATGGGCGGGTCAGCGTGCGCACGGGCGACAGCAAGTGGATCACCGGGGACGCGGCACGGCGGCGTGGTCACGCGCTGCGGGCCCAGCACCACGCGATCGCCGTGGGCATTGGGACGGTGATCGCCGACGACCCGCGACTGGACGTTCGCATGGTGCGAGGCGTCGACCCGCTGCGGGTGGTGTTCGACTCCAGCCTGCGCCTCGCAGACCTCGTGCGAAGCGTGCGAGCAGAGGGCACATGGGTGCTGCACACCGATCGTGCGCAGCCCGATGCGGCGGCGCGCCTGCGCGACCGGGGCGTTCGCACGATCAAGGTTCGCGCGACCAAGGATGGCCGCGTGAGCGTGCGCGCTGCGATGCGAGCGCTGGGCAAGGCCGATGTGCGTTCGCTGATGGTCGAGGGGGGCGGGTCGCTCGTCGGTGCGTTCGCCCAGGCGGGGCTGTGGGACCGATGGTTCTGGTTCACCGCGCCGCGGGTGCTGGGTGAAGGGACGGACGCCGTGGCGGGTGCCTCGTGGGCGAAGGTCGCGTCGGCGCCGGCGCTGCACGTGGAGTCGCGCACGCGCGTCGGGGAGGACCTGCTCACCGTTCTGCGACCGGCCGCTACCGCACGCTGAGAGGTCCGCAACGCCGCGAACATGCAGGGCCGCCAGGCGCGGGTGCGGGACGGGACAGGGGTGGATTCCCCTGCTACAACCGCGGCGTGTTCACCGGGTTGGTCCAAGCGACGGGCACGCTGGTCTCTGCGACCGACGTTCGAGAAGGACGCCGGCTCACGCTCGAGCTGCCGCTCGATGAGCGCGATCTGGTCCTCGGCGCGTCGGTCGCGGTCAACGGCGTCTGCCTGACGGTGGTCGAAGCGGGCGCAGGCCGTGCTTCGTTCGACGCCGCGTTCGAAACGCTCAATCTCACCACGCTGGGGTCCAAGGCCGTCGGCGACCGGGTCAATCTGGAGCCGTCGCTGCGGCTGGGCGACGCACTCGGCGGGCACCT
>CAYSPB010000366.1:0-8183 GCA_964432695.1 uncultured Nannocystaceae bacterium | reverse complement strand
TCGAGCATATTCGAAGGTGAGGGGTACCTGCAAATATGCTCGAGCACCTCGCGAACCAGCGACACCACCTCCTGCGAGCGGAACGGCTTGTACAGCAGCCGACCGCGAAGCTCATCGGGCGCCACGTCGTCGGTGTAGCCGCTGATGAAGATGACGCGCAGGTTCGGGTCGCGTGCTCGCATGCGCTCGGCAAGCACCCCCCCAGAGATCCCGGGCATGAGCACGTCCGTCACCAAGATGTCGAACTCTCCCGGCTCGACCTCGCTCAGCACGGCCTGCGGATCGCCGTATGCCACCGTTTCGTATCCGGCCCGCGCAAGCACGCGGTGAAGGCTTTCCCGGACCAGGTCGTCGTCGTCGCAAAGCAGCACGCGTTCGTGCCCGCCCGCGTCAGGCTCCGGCGGCGGCAGGTGCTCGTCTGCCTCCGCCGGCACGCCGACAGCCGGAAGCACCATCGCGACGGCAGTGCCTCGACCGACGACCGACTCGATGTGCATCTCCCCACCCGACTGGTCGACGAACCCGTCGACCGAAGGAAGACCGAGGCCGTTTCCGTGCTCGCGGGTGGTGAAGAACGGCTCCCGCGCTTTGGCGAGGGTTTCCGGGGCCATACCGACGCCGTCATCGCGGACAGTCACCACGACCCAGTCCGCAGACCCTTCGAGGGCTGTCTCCGCGAAGCGCCTCGGCAAGGACCCAGGCTCGACCCGCTCCAGGCGGAGTTCGATTCTCCCCCCATCGGGCATGGCGTCGGCGGCGTTGAGGACCAGGTTCAAGACCGAAAGCTCGAACACGGAGGGGTCGACGTTCACGCCGACCCGCTCGGCGGACAGCTCGAGTTCCAGCTCGATGTCGTCGCGCACGGTGCTGGCAAGCAGGGGCAGGAGCGCACGCAGCAGCTTCGCCGGATCGATGCGCACCCGCTCCATCGGCTGTTGTCGGGCAAATGCCAGGAGCCGTCGCGTCAGCCCCGCCCCACGCTCGACGCAGCGCTCTAGGCTGTCGAGCGAATGGGAGGTTCCTGCATCCACCTGGCCCTCGTCCACGGCCTCACGCAACACCGAAGATGCCCCGGAAACCGCGGTCAGCAGGTTGTTGAAGTCGTGCGCAATCCCCCCGGCGAGGCGTCCGACAGCCTCCATCCGCTCGGCGACCGACAGGCGACGAGAGATGCGTTCCCGCTCCTCTTCGGCCTCGATCCGCTGGCGAACCTCCCGCTCCAGCTCCCGGTTTTTTTCTGCGATTGCCCGCGTACGCCATCGGTGGGCAGCTGCGCCCGCACCGAAGACCAGGCCCGCGATTGCGAGCCAGAACGTCCAGCGCTGCAGCAGATGCGGCTGCACTTCGAACTGCAGCTGCATGATCTCCGAAGGCACGCCGTCTTCGTTGGTCGCGCGCAGCTCGACCACGTGTACGCCCGGGTCGACGCCCGCCCACACGAAGGTTCCGTCGCGAACGAGCCGCCACGTCGCGTCGTCGTCGCGAAGGCGGTACTCCAGCGTTGCAAGCTCGGGGTGTCGAAGCGTGGCCGCGGTGAACTCCACGTGCACGCGGCCCGGACCCGGCGGCACCACGATGCGCTTGCTCGGGTCCAGCGGCACGCCGTCGACGTCGCCGGACATCAGGACCACGTCGGGTCGCACTTGGTTCTGCTGAACCTCGTCCGGCGAGAGGAACACGACGCCAGCGATGGTCGGCACCGCGAGCGTGCCGTCTTCGAGCATGGTGCCGGCCGGTTGCCCGCCGCCGTTGCCCTCCGGGCTGTTCCACCGACGAATGCGCGGCCGCCCCAGCCCGCCATCGAGCCACCGCAGCAGCTCCGTCCGCCGGATCCGGTTCAAGCCCCGGTTTCCGTTGATCCAAAACGAGCCAGCACCGTCGTCGATGACCGTGGACAGGGTGTTGCCCGCCAAGCCGTCGGCTGCTGTGAGGCGCTGCATCCGTCCGTCTCGGAGGATCCCTAGGCCACCGCCGTACGTCGCGAGCAGCACCATCCCGTCCTCGACGAGCACGCCTCGGACAGGGCCGGCGGGGACGCCATCCTCCGGCGTCCAGCGCGTCATGCCAACCGCGTCAGTCCCCCATGCGTCCCGAACCACAGCGCGTCACCGGGGCCTGGCACGATCGAGAGCACCCGCTCGTCACCCACGTCGACCGGGGTCAGGGTGTCGTCGTGCCAACGATAGGCACCGCCGCCATCCGTCCCGATCCAAAGGCCATCCGCCCGCGCGGCGAGAGCGAGCACCCAGTGTCCAACGTCGACGACCGGCGTTGACGTGCCGCCCGACCACCGATGGACGCTGTCGTCGGCGCCGAGCAGCACGCCCTGCTCGTCGACCGCCATCGCACGTACGCACGTGTCGAGCACCCGCTCGAGGGACCCGCCGGCCGTCGCTCGGAACAACCCGCCAGCCCCGCAGTATCCCGCGACGAGCAGCGTGTTCTCGTCCTCCTCGACCATCGAGAGCACGCCTCCGGGGACGTCGAGCACCGTCCACTCCTCAGGGGTCAGGCGCGTCAATCCACCGCCGTCGGTGCCGACCCAAACGTTCTTCTCTCGGTCTTCGTAGATGGCGACGATGTCGTGGTCGAGGTCGATCTGGGTGGGCGTACCCACGATGCGCAGGACCTGTTGGTCACCAGCCCAAACGTCGCCAGAGCGCGTGCACAGCAGCTCGTTCGCCCGCCGCGTTTCGAGCTGGGTCGCCTGTCCGTCCTCGATCCTGAACACCCCGCCCTCCCCGCCGACGAACAGCACCCCGCGGGTTCGACACATGGCTCGGATCGTTCCGGTCGACGCGGGCACCTGGGTTGCAACACCATGCCCGTAGCGAAAGAGTCCGTCCTCGCCGCCGACCCACCCTCCGGTGTCGTCCAGGATTGCGTCGTACTGCCCCTCGGGGACATCGAGCAGCGACCACGACCGACCGTCGAAGGCCGCGACGCCGCCCCCGCCGACCGCGAGCATCCGTTCGCCGTGCGCCGCAAGCGACCAGACGATTTGTCCGCCGAAGACGGCTGGCACGTCCAGCGGCTCGAACACCCGACCATCGGTCCACAGGACGCGGCCATCCTGCGTCCCCACCACGACCGCATCGCCCGTACCCGTGCTGGCAACGGCGGTGACCCGCAGCCCAGACCACGCTCCGTCGGCGTCAGCGAGCCGAAAGGCCCGTCCATCGAAGCGGACGAGGCCACCGTACGTGCCCAGGAGGAGCGTGCCGGCCGCATCCTGATCCACGGCCGTCACGGACGACTGGGGCAACCCATCCGAGGTCGTCCACGTCGTCTTCGCGAGCTGCTGGTCCCCATGGGACACCCACAGCAGCGTGGCCGCCGCCCACCACACGGCCTGACGGTACCGTCCCCCACCCCCGCGATACAGAGAGCCGACCGACCCAAGTTGGAATGAACGGGAGCGTTCTCGACGCCCGTCGAGCGTATCCGCACCGCCAGCCTTGACGGCCCACCTCGGCGGTGTATGACCTACATCGAGGCGCGCGCCGACGGCAGAGGAGCGTAGCGAGCGAGGTACTGCCGCATCAGCCAGCGCCGAAACCCGTGGTTGATACCCGGAAGGTCGAGTCCGAAGCCCCGATACACCACCATCGACCGTGCACCCAGGCTCAGCCCGTAGAAGAACTCACGACGAAGCACGTGCGGCTTCAGCGGTGGCACGCCCTCCGGGTAGGTCTCGGGAAGCTCGTGCAACGTCCGGAGGTTACGGACGACGACCCCGGCTTGCCAAATGCACTCGATCGCTCGCTGCATCGTGGCCCACTCCCCCGCCCCGCTCTGCACCCGAACCGCATCGCCGCAGGCGAAGATGTCCGGGCGGGTCATCGTGGGGTCGGCAAAGCACTGAAGGGTCGGACCCACGGCAAGCCAGCCCGCTTCGGTTCGCGGGAGGCCCAGCGCAGCGAGTACGGCCGCGGGGCGGACGCCGCCCGCCCAGAACACCAGGTTGGCCGAAACGGTTTGGCGGGCCCCGCTCGCCACGAGATCGATCTGCCCCTCCCGGACGGCGACGACCCGGGTGCCGAGGTCGACCGTGACGCCCTGCCGCTCGAGCGCCCGCTTCGCCTTGGCGGCCACCCGGTCCCGCAGCGACCCCGCGAGTGCGGGCGCCGATGACACGAGCCGGACCTCAGGGGCGCTCCAGCCTTGTGGTCGCGTGCGGCGAAGCTGTGCGAGTTCCCCCGCGAGTTCGCACCCGCTGATGCCGCCCCCCACGACCACCAGCTGCACGCCGTCCCCCGCGGCAAGTCGCTCCGCGAGCGCTGCGGTGCTGGCCTCGAAGTCGTCCTGCCGCTTGTAGGTCAGAATGCGTTCGCTGCCGTCGACGCCAACGGGAGCATCGAACGCCGAACCGAGCGCCACGACCACGAATCGTGCCGTGATCGTTCGCCCGCTGCTCAGGGTGACCGCCTTCGTTTCCGGGTCGAACGAGACGACTTCGTCCTGCACGAAGGTCGCGTCGGGGACCGACTCGATGAAGGCCCGCGTGTTCAGTCGCGATGCGTCTGCATCGGTCACACCACACATGCGCTCCTGCACCAGGGGCAGATAGCCGTGTTCGGTCTGCCGGTCGACGACCGTAATCGCAGGGGGCCGACCATCGAAGGCCTGCAGCAGCTGATATACGACCTCGACCCCCGCAAAAGAGGCACCGAGCACCAGGATCTCGGTGCGTTCAGCGCCCAAAGATGTGGACCTTGTCTCGCACCGATGCGGGGAAGCGCGTCGCGACGACCTCTTCGGCCTGCGTGCGAGTGTGCCGGGGGCTGCGGTGCACCAGCACCAGCGCCTCCCCTTCGAACTGCTCGGCGCGCTCGATGAGCTCGTCGACGTGCGTGTGCCCCCACGTGCGGGTGTGCTCGACGTCGCGCCGGTCGTCCCACGACGTCACCTCGTAGACCAGGACCTTGCAGCGGCGCACCATCGGTTCGCGGTCGAAGAGCTCGATCTTGGTGTCACCTGAAACGCACAACACCGGGGTACGTACCGGGTCGGTCAGCGTCTCGCCGTCTCGGCGCATCTGCGCGAGCGTCTCCCGCGGGAGGTCGGCGTATTCAGGCTTGAGGCGTCCGCTGACGCGGCGCACCACCCAGGCCAGCGATGGAACGCGATGCTCCGAGCGCAGCGCGACCGCGTCGAGGTTCTTCCGGATTGGAACGACGTCGCCGTGCGCGTGTCCGTGCAGATGGACGTCCATCTCGAAATCCTCGATCTCCGACCACGCCTTCAAGATGCGTTGGAACGGCTCGATCACCTCGATGGGTGCGTGCACGTCGGCGGGCGGAAGCCGGGCGAGATGCCGCTGGGACAGCAGGTACGGGAGTCCCCCGAGATGGTCTTGGTGGCCGTGCGAGATCAGAATCCGGCCGTGCTTGAGCTGGCCCGGAATGCGGCCCCCCACGTCGAACAGGACGCCGAGCTCGGGCACTCGCAAGCTGGTCTGAATGCCTCCGCGGGCAACCCCCTCGAGCGTGATGCCCGGGAGCGAGAGGGTGTCTTCGCCAATCTCCACCGCGCAGAACCGTACAGCGCATCGGCTCCGTGCGCCACGAAGGGCGAACATGAGAACGCCCGAGAGCCCCCGGGTGGGAGGGCGCTCGGGCAAGCGAGGCCGGAGCCGGTCAGCTCAGGCGACGAAGTTGCGGTTCGGGGTCCAGAGCACCGAGGGCGCAGCCGCGGGGGCTGGGGCGACCGCGGCCGAACCGCCCAGCGGAAGCTTCATCACCTCGTGCGCAGCGGCGTGGACCTTCTGCGGCGACACCACGAGCTTCTCTTCGAGGTGGGCATTCTGCGGAATGCCCGGGACCGGGTCTTGGCCGAGCACACGCGTGGCGAGCGGCTGGCCGGCCATCGCCTCGATGACCGCGCCCTGAATCTCACGACCGAGGCTCGCGAACACGCGGTCCTCGTGGACGACGAGCAGGCGGCGGGTCTTGCCGACCGAGGCCATCACGGTGTCGAGGTCGGGTGGGACGATGGTCCGCAGGTCGATCATCTCGACGCTGACGCCCTCCTCCTCGAGCTTCGCAATCGCGGTCTGACAGAACAGCGTGCAGCGGCCCCACGTCACGATCGTAAGGTCAGTGCCCTCCTTGCGAATGGCGGCCTTGCCCAGCGGCACGCGGAAGTCGTCCGGAATGTCCGGAGCGTGGCCTTCGAACGCGATGGCGCGCTTGAGCTTGGCGACCTCGGTCTTGTCGGTCGGCTCTCCGGGGAACGCGTCGCCGAGCGTCATGCGGTACAGGCCCTTCGACTCGAAGAACACAACCGGACCGGTGTACTCCGCCGCGGAGCGGAGCATGCCGTAGACGTCGCGCGAAGTGGTGGGCGCGCAGATCGTCAGGCCGGGGATCGAGCCGTACAGGCCCTCCATGCACATCGAGTGGTACACGGCGCCGCCGTGCAGCGGCTCGACGGGCAGACGTACGATGACGTTGGCCCGCACGCTGGAATCCGAGGTCCACAGCAGGTTCCCCATGTGCACCAGCCAGTGCAGCGTGTTGAGGCTGTAGTCGGAGAACTGGATCTCCGGCAGCGCCGTCGAGCCCTCGTGTAGGGCGAAGCCGATGGCCGTGCCGAGGATGAGCGGCTCGTTGATCGGCGCGTCCTTGACCTGTCCGGGGAACTGGTCGAAGAGGCCGCGCGTCGCCTGCATGACACCGCCCTTGGCCCCTACATCTTGGCCGTAGACCCACGTCATGGGGTTCTCTTTGAGAATGGCACCAAGGGCGGCTCGCATCGCGCCGTTGATCGAGATGATCGTGTTGCGGCCCTCGGGCGCGGGCTCCGAGGCGACCGGATATGGGTCCATGATGTCCTCGAATGCCGACTCATACGTGGGCTCGGGCTCGGACTCGGCCTGGGTCATCGTGCCGACGATGTAGTCATCGGCCTCTTTGCCCACGGCACCCAGCTCGTGACGCAGGAAGTAGTCCTTGGACTGGCCGTCCTTGCGACGGACGATGTCGCCGGGCTGCAGGATGCCCTGCTGCACCAGCGACTCGCCGAAGTCGAGCAGCGGATCGTACTGGTCGAACTTGAACGTGACGTCGGCTGCCGAGCTGTGGTCGTTGAGGCGCGAGAGGTTTCGAACCCAAACCAGCGCCGGCTTCTGGTTGTCGCGGCAAAACACCATCGCCTTCTTCTTCGTCTCGTAGACGTCGAGGAAGTCGTTCCCGTCGCAAGTGAAGTACGCGAACCCGAAGGCCTTGGCGTACGCCTCGAAGTCCGTGATGCCGCGGCCGTCCTCGGGCTTGACCGAGATGGCGATGTTGTTGTCGGTGATCGTCAGCAGCCACGGCAGACCCAGGATCGACGCGCCGGTCATCCCCTCGTGCAGATCGCCCTCCGCACAGGTGCCGTCACCGACGATCGCCATCGTGACGGCGTCATTGATGCCCTTGAGCTTGTTGCCGTAGGCGTAGCCGACCGACTTGCTGATCTGCATCCCGAGCGCAGACTGAACCGGCAGGATGCCGAACCGCATGTCGTTGAAGTGCGCCGTCATCTGGCGGCCGCCGCTCCAGGGGTCGGTCGACCGCGACAGCTGCTGCCGCATGTGGTCGAGGTGAAAGTCCTCGTAGCCCTGCATGCGGGCCCACAGCCCCAGCAACGACGCGCTGCGGTAGTGGCCGCAGATCGCGAATTTGTCGAACGAGAGGGTCTCACGGGCCGCCAGCGCGGTGGCCGTGCCGTGAATCTCCTCGCCCGGTCCCCAGATCGCGAACTTCACGATGCCCTTGAGGCACTCCTGGACGATGCGCTCGACGTGCATCCGCGCCATGCAGGCTTCGCGGTACGCGAGCTTCATCGTATCGGGCGTCAGCTCGGGGAACTGGCTGAGGCGAGAGAGGTCGTACCGCGGCGAAGTGCTGGGGGCGTCGGGCATGGCTACTCGGAGCCAACGTACGAGATCACGACGAGCCGGGTCCACGCGCTGCGTCACGCGAGCCAACCATTTTGCTCGCGACACCCACGAGCGACTTCCTCAACGAAAACGGGGCGATGCTCGCGTGAGCACCGCCCCGAAGGCTGGTCGGTTCGACCTATTGATGCGGATAGCCACCCGGCGGCGGGTAGCCGCCGGGCTGACCCGGCTGCGGCGGGTACCCCGGTTGCGGCGCGGCTCCCGGCTGAGGCGGGTAGCCCGGCTGCGGCGCGGCCTG
>CAYSPB010000365.1:0-8205 GCA_964432695.1 uncultured Nannocystaceae bacterium | reverse complement strand
CTCCGGAAGATTCTCCGGAAGAATCATCTTCGATTGTGCCTGAAGATCCGCTCGCTTCAGGGGTGTCTGCCACAGCCGGCCCGCACCCAAGACCCAGCGCCGCAGTGACCGACACGGCAACGCAGAAATAGACGGCAGTTATGCCTCGCATCTTCCACGACTTCAGTTGCAACACCCCCCCGCGCGGTTCAGCTCACAGCCGCCTGAGCGTGAAGCGACTGTTGCTTGCCTCCGTGGGTCAGCCCGCAGTGTACGAGCTCCGCCAAGAATCGACCATGGACCGCTATTCCCCGAGGCGCACACCTTCGAAGGCGTGAAACGAAAGCTCACATCCACCGCTCCCGCGATCAGCCTCCACGAACATTCGGTCAAGCAAAACGCCGGCTTCTGCAGTTAGCTCGTCGCGGAACACAGCGAACTCCAAAGTGAATCAGGAAAGCTCCACTAGTCGTATTGGCCTGCGCGCGTTGTACCCGCAGACCCATCCGCCCGGTAAAAAGCCTCTCGCGAGCGAAAGTTCGCACTTCTCGCCCCCCTCTAACGGAGCTGAGGAAGTTGGACCTATCCCCTTCCATTGTGGTGCGTTGCATGTCAGAGAGACCCGGTCATGCGACTTCAAAACTTCTCAACCTGGCTGCTCAGCGTCGCCGTCCTCATGCCGTTCACCGCGTGTGCCGAGGAAGACGATCGCGGCGATGACACGGCAGCGGACACCGCGGACGAAGTCGAGGAGGGCGAGCGCGAAAGCGAAGACGGGATGATGAGTAGCAGTTCGGAGGAGACCTGCATGTCTCGCCATAGCTGCGTCGGTGACTCGTGCGTCTGCGAGACACCGGGTCTCGAAGAGATGCCGTGTACCAACAGCGAATCCTGCGACGAAGAGTGCGAGTTCTGCGAATAGATGTCCTTCGCAGCGCATGCTCCCGCGGAGGGCTATCCGCCGAGTATCCGAGGCTCCAGCTCGCGGCCGAAGAGACCCGCAAAGGCCTGATGGAAGAACGCGGGCGCCCGGAGAACCTCTGACCTCTCCCTGGCCACTCGGACGCCTGCCTAGAAGACGACGTAGTCCATGTCGTCTTCTACGATCGGGTCCGGACCGCCACGAAGCAGGATCGCAAAGGTGGTGAAGTGATCGGTGTCGCCGCAGAGCGTGTCCTCCCGCGTCTCGAGCGTCTCGTCTTCACAGCGCCACTCCCCGTGCTTCTCATCGAAGAAGCCCAGGCACGCGCCTTCGAGGTCGCTCACGCCTTCGTCGACCCGTAGACACACCTCGACAGCTTTCTTGAACTTGCCGCTGGGCATCACCGACACGCCATGCGAGCCAAACGCGACTTTGCCGTTGGGCATCACCGCGGTCGCGCTGAAGGTGCGCTTCTTGCCGACGGCCCCCGCAGGAATGGTCACCGTCGCGGACCCGTCGGCCAGCGCAAGCTTGGCGCCCGCCTCGGGCGTGGCCGCGGACTTCGCCACGGACGCCGCCGGAGCTTTCTTCTTGGCAAACGCGGTCGGCGTTGGTGGCACGCTCGCCAACGCCACCGCCGAAGTCCCCGCTACAACCACCGTGGCAATCGCCCCCTTGATCATCGGGAGCAGGATACCGCGTCCGCCGGCCCCCGGGCCTTGCTACAGTGCGGCCGTGGCGAAGGTCGCGTTCGTCCTCTCGGGCGGTGGCAGCTTGGGAGCCGTACAGGTCGGTATGGCCCGCGCGCTGTACGAGCGCGGAATCGTGCCGGACGTCATCGTCGGCACGTCCGCGGGCGCGCTCAATGGTACCTACCTCGCCGGACGTCCCAGGACACTGTCCACCATCGACGGCCTCCTGGCGCTGTGGCGCACGCTCGACCGGCAAGACCTGTTTCCGATCAGCGTGTCGCGCTCGCTGCTGGGCCTCACCGGCCAGCGCCGAGGGCTGCTCGACCCGGGCAATCTCCGCACGCTCGTGCAAACCCACGCCAACATCGAGTCCATCGAGGATGCCTCGACAGAGCTCCACGTCGTCGCGACCAACCTTCTCGATGGACGTGAGGTCCTGCTTTCGCATGGCGACGTGGTGTCGGCGATCATGGCAAGCGCAGCAATACCTGGGGTGTTCCCGCCCGTTCGACGCGGCCGCGAGCTTCTGGTGGACGGAGGCGTCTCGAACAACACGCCGATCTCTCAGGCGCTGCGGCTGGGCGCGACCACGATCTACGTGCTGCCCACCGGCACCGCTTGCACCCTGCGCCGTCCACCCCGCAACGCGCTCGGCGTGCTGATGCATGCCTTCTCGCTGGTCCTCATGCAGCGGCTTCTCGCCGAGGTCGCCGCCTATGACGACCCTGCCGAGCTCGTGCTGTTGCCCGCCCCCTGCTCCAACGACGTGCTGCCGATCGACTTCCGATTCACGCAGCGGCTACACGACACCGGATACGAGGACGCCCGCGCCTTCTTGAACGCCCGCTGATCGGTGCGCGCCACTCGCCCACCGTCTGCGGCACACTGCGGCCGATGGCAACCTACGCGATCACCGGGACCAACCGAGGCATCGGCCTCGAGCTCACCAAGCAGGCGGCCGCCGCGGGGCACCGCGTCATCGCGCTGTGTCGCACGGCCAGCGACGCGCTCCAAGCCACCGGCGTCGAGATCCAAGAAGGCATCGACGTCTCGAGGGACGGCGTCATCGATGAGCTCGCGACGCGCTTGAACGGAACTGCCATCGACGTCCTGATCAACAACGCGGGCGTGCTGCGTCGCCAGACCTTGGACCAGCTGGACCTCGACGGCATTCGTACCCAGTTCGAGGTCAACGCACTCGGCCCGCTCCGCGTCACGAAGGGCCTGCTGGGCAACCTCGGCAAAGGGTCGAAGGTGGCGATCGTCACCTCGCGCATGGGCTCGATTGCCGACAACACCTCTGGCGGAAGCTACGGCTACCGCATGTCGAAGACCGCCGTGAACATGGCTGGCGTCTCGCTCGCACACGACCTTCGCAGTCACGACGTCGCCGTGCTTCTCGTACACCCCGGCTTCGTCCGCACCGAGATGACCGGTGGCAACGGGATGATCGAAGCCGAGGAATCCGCCAAGGGCATTCTCGCCCGCGTCGACCAGCTCTCGATGGAGACCACCGGCACGTTCTGGCACCAGAACGGCGAAGCCCTGCCCTGGTAGGCTGTTGGGGTTGGGCTGACGCTCATCCTGAGCGTCAGCCCTGAAGCGCGTGCGGAGCCTGTCGGGCCACGTACGCGAGAATCGGCTCCACGTCCTTTGCGTCGACGGTGAGCGAGACCGCCTCGGACCCGATCGTGAACTGAAGTTGGTGCACACGACCCAGCGAGCCCGGTGCGCCCTGGGCCTGGATCGTGACGTGTTGAACCTTGGTGAGCGCGTCCGGACTGCCGGACAGTACGGCCACGACCCGCCGCCCCTTTCCCGCGATCTTGAACGCGCCGATGTAGACCATGGCGAGCCCGGTCGCGATGAAGAGCAACGCGAACCCGTAGAGCGCTGCGAGCGCGCCGGTACTCATGTCCGCCGTGTCGGGGTCGAGCTCGAGTGCGTGCAGGGCGATCATGAAGCCACCGAACGCCGCGATCCCCGGTCCCACGAGGACCATGCGGCGCGCCGTCTTTCGCGTGGCACCCCGCAGACGGTCGAGCACGTCGTGTTCAGACATCGTTGAGAGTGACGCAGGACTTCCTCGATGGTTGCACCCAGAAGCCACCGAAGTCATTCCCGTACGGCCGTTCGGATTTCCAAGGTTTGGTGAAGGAAACAACGACTCGAACCAAAGTCTCCATCACGCAGGATCTGCGTCGCAACGGGGTCTACCGTCCCGTTTCCGGCATTTTGGCCCTGGCCCAGAGTTGAAGGTGCGAGCTATCGTGGAAGGCGGCTCAACCGCCCCCCGCCGCCATGTTGCGGAGCACCTTCAGCAGCGACCAGGTCAACCCGGTTCGCCCCGGAATGGTCCTGATGGGCCGCTTCGAAATCGTCCGCGAGCTCGGTCAGGGTAGCGCGGGTGTGGTCTACGAAGCGCGTGACCGCCAGCGCGGCGCGACGATCGCCCTCAAAACGCTCCGCCTGCAAGACGCCGAGTTCCTGTATCTGCTCAAGCGCGAGTTCCGAACGCTCAACCACCTCACGCACCCCAACCTGGTGGTGCTGCATGAGCTGGTCGTCGACGACGAAGTCGCCTTCATCACGATGGAGAACGTCGACGGCGTGCACTGGCTGGAGTGGGTCCGTTCGGCTTCGGGTCCCAACCTCACCCGCATTCGCGACGGGGTCGGACAACTCGTACGCGCGCTGCACCACCTGCACCGCAACGGCCTGGTCCACCGCGACGTGAAGCCGACGAACGTGATGGTGACCCCTGATGGCACCGTGAAGCTGCTCGACTTCGGGCTCGCCTTCACGGCGCAGTCGCGGCCGGATCCTTCGGACTCGTTCGTCGTTGGCACACTCGACTACCTCTCGCCCGAGCAGGCGCGCGGGCAACCGGTGACCGCAGCCTCGGACTTCTTCGCGCTGGGCGTCGTGCTCTACGAAGCCCTCACCGGAACCACGCCGTGGCCCGACCTCGACGGTCGCGCGTTGCTTCGGGACCGCGTCGACGCCGAGCCTGCGCTCATCTTCACTGGTAACGGAACAACCCCAGACCTCGGGCACGAACCGCCGCCCGAAGATCTCGACCTGCTCTGCCTCGACCTGCGCCTGCCCGATCCTGAGCTACGACCCAGCGCTCCGGAGATCCTGCGGCGGCTCGGTGAAGCTCCGCCGGCAGCAGGCGCAGACATTGGCAAGGGGTTCGTTGGACGGACGGTCGAGCGAAGCCGATTCGCGGCCGCGGTGGAGCGAGGACTGCAGGGCTATGCACCGCGCCTGCTGACGCTCAGCGGACGTTCGGGCACGGGCAAGAGCGCCATGTCCAAAGCGCTACTCGCCGCCCTCGCCCTCGACCCCAACACCCTCGTCCTGCGCGGGCAGTGCTACGAGCGTGAAACGGTGCGCTACTCGGGCGTGGACGCCGTCGTGGACGCGCTGCGCTCCCACCTGCTGGACCTCGAGCCCGAGCAGATGGAGTCGCTGCTGCCCCGGGGCGCAGCCTCGCTTGCGGTCGCGTTCCCCGTCCTCGAAGACCTCATCGAGCCGGGTGCCAACCTGCCCAGCGACCCCCTCGAACTTCGTCGAGAAGCGCGCAACGCCTTCCGCGACCTCATCGTCGCCCTCGCACGCCGCTCCCGGGTCCTGCTGTTCATCGACGACCTTCACTGGTGCGGCGACGAGACCACCCGGCTCCTTCTGCACCTGCTCACCTCGCGGCGCCCCTCCGGGTTCGTCGTCGTGGGCACCTACCGCACCGAAATGCTCGACCGCTCGCCGGGGCTGCAGGCCCTGCTCGAGCGCAGCACGAAGCGCAAGGATGCGTGGAACCTCGAGCTGGGTCCGCTTCCGTATGAGGAGGCGTGTCGGCTCGCCGCGTCTCGCTTGGGGCAGCGAGCCATCGACGACCGATGCGACACGATCGCCCGGGAGTCCGGTGGCAACCCGCTGTTCGTCGAGGAGCTTGCGCGCCATGCGGAGCGGTCCGACTCCGTCCGCGGTGCCGGCCGACTCGGGCTCGAAGCCATGACCCAAGCCCGCGTCCGCGAGCTGCCCCAAGGCGTACGCGACGTCTTGCGGACCATCGCCGTTGCGGGTGGACCGATCTCGCAGCGGGTCGCGCTCGAGGCGGCCCAGACGGCCCAGAGCGGCCTGGAGCGCCTCGCCGAGCTGCGCAGCCAGAACTTCATTCGAACCTTCGGGCCCAACCCCGACGACGTGCTCGAGGTCTATCACGGCCGCGTACGCCTGGCTGTGGTCGAGATGATGTCGGCACCGGAGCGTGCGCAGTGCCACGACGCGCTGGCCCGCGCCCTCGAGCGTGCCGATGCCGACGCGGAGGTCCTCGCGTTCCACTTCGCACGCAGCGGCCAGCCCAAGCGCGCGATCGGATATCTACGCCGCGCGGCCCAGCTCGCCGCCCGGGCACTGGCGTTCCGTCGCGCGTCCGACCTCGCGCGCCAGGCCCTCGAGCTGCTCAACGGGTCCGAAGACGACGCGGTGCGTCTCGAGCTCGAGAGCGAACTGGGTGACGCGCTGAGCAACGACGGTCGCGGTGCCGAAGCGGCCGAGGCCTACCTGCGCGCTGCCTCCGTCGCCACGGACGACGCCCTCGAGCTCCGCCGCCGCGCGGCGGAGCAGTACCTGCGCAGTGGCCACGCCGCCGAGGGCCTTCCCCTGCTCACCGATGTGCTCGAAGCGGTTGGGCTCAAGCTCGCCCGCACACCAAGACGCGCGATCGGCTCGTGGCTGCTTCAGCGCGCTTCGATCGCCCTCAAGGGCACGGAGTATCGAGCCACCCCCGCTGAGGCACTGGCGCCGGCTGCATTGCTCCGCGTGGACATTTGCTGGACTGCTGCGACGGGACTGCCGGCGGTCGACGTTCTGCTCGGTCAGGACCTCCAGACACGACACCTTCGCCTCGCGCTGCAGCTCGGCGAGCCGCAGCGAGTTGGGCGCGCGCTGTGCCTCGAGATCCTCTACGCCGCGACCTCGGGTACCCGCAACCTGGACCGGGTCAACGAACTGATCACCCGCGTCCAGGGCATTGCCGACGAGGTTCGCTCCCCGCACGTCGACGGCTTGCTGCTGCTCGCTTCGGGTGCCGCAAACGTCTACCGCGGGGAGTTTGCGCCTGCCCTCGAGGAGCTGCGCGAAGCGGCGGGCATCTTCCGAACCCAGTGCACGGGCGCGGCATGGGAGCTGTCGTTCACGAACACCTTCGAGGTCCTCGCGCAGCTCTACCTCGGCGACTTCGCCGAGCTGGTCCGCACGCTCGAGGTCGCGACCGGCGACGCGCAGGCCCGGGACGACCTCTCGACCATGTTGATGGTGCGCATCGGCTATGACTACCTGCGCTATCTGATCGACGACCAACCCGATCGCGCGCGGGCAGAGCTGGAGGCGGCAGTCGCATGGCGACCCAAAGAGGCGCAGACGCCCACCTATCGCTTCACGATGCTGATGGCGCGCGGTCGCATCGAGCGATACGCAGGTCAGCACCGCGACGCGTACGCCTGCTTTACCGAGCACCACGACGCCGTGCGCCGCTCCATGATGCTGACCAAGCAGCCGTTCTTGCTGTTCCACTCGTTCGAGCGCAGCAGCGGTGCGCTTTGGGCTGCCCACGCATCGAGGGGTGCCGAGCGAACGCAGCTCCTCGCGATCGCGCGCAAGGACACCGCAAAGCTACGCGGTGAGACCACGCGCTGGGGCGACGTCTTCGTCGGGCTGCTCGAAGGCAGCCTCTTCGCCGCCGAGGGTCGCCTCGACGATGCGCGCACTAGTTTGCGTGCGGCCCACGAAGCCGCCCTCGCCTGCAACATGCGCCTCTACGCTGCTTCGGCTCAGGTGCGGCTCGACCAACTCGATGGACAGACCCAGCACGACCTTTCGGCGTTCACGGCTGAAGGCGTGCAGGCACCCCTTCGCATGGTGGACATGCACGCTCCGCCGGTCCGCGGTTGGTAGCCCGCGCTACAGCGGCGTCCAGTTGCCGTTGGCGTCGAGCTTCCAGCGAGGCGTGACGACGGTGTCGGTACCGACGTGCCCTGTCCGCTCGGGGCCAGGCCCCACGAGGCCCTGGGCTGGCAGCGTCCAATCGTCGGCGGCCAGGACGTTCGGCACGTAGTAGCCGTGGTCGCCCAAGCCGGAAATCGTCAGAATGCTCAGCGGAGCGACCTCGCCGATGCCACCCAGGCGTGGACTCATCAGCTCGTCGACGACCACCGTTTCACGCCAGTGTCCGTCGGACGATCCGGGCTGGGCGTTGTTCTCGACCGGCACGATCGAGCCGTCGAAGAACTGCCCGCCGAGCAGGTCCAAGAACACCTCGGTCGCCGCCGGGCCGATGAAATGGGTATCGGCGCCTGCGTTGTCGGGCACGCTGGGGTTCAAGAGCAGCCCGCGCTCCTGCCAAAGCGTCCCGACGCCCAGCACGTGCCCCATCTCGTGCAGGATGACCGTCTCGAGCGAGCCTTCGGACTCGAGCGCATCGAGGTCGAAGGTGTCGAACGTCATCACGCCGAGGAAGGGCGAACCATCGTCACGAAGCGCGCAGGGTCCCGCCTGTCCGAGGATGTTGCCGTTGTCGCCGCCCGGACCGTCGATCTCCTGCAGCTG
>CAYSPB010000364.1:2487-8206 GCA_964432695.1 uncultured Nannocystaceae bacterium | reverse complement strand
ACCCCAGGCGCAGACGCGTCCCGCGATCGCCGAGGCGCGGCGGTCGCTGGCCCGGGCGCGTGCCGCCGCGGAGGCCGGCCGCTTCACGCGTGCACGCGACCAGATTCGGGAACTCATGCCCCGGATCGAGGCGCTGGACTGGCCGCCGCTGCACGCAGCAGCGCTCAACGAGCTGGGCGACGTCGTCCGCCGTTTGGGCGACGTCGAGGATGCACGCGCGCTCCGCGTCGACGCGTATTTTCTCGGCATGCTCCACGAAGCCCCGAACGAGGCCCTCGATGCGGCGCGCGGGCTGTTGTTCATCGACGGCTATGACCGGGCAAAGGTCGATGAGGGTCTGATCTGGGGTCGGCACGCCGAGGTGCTGCTCGATCGGCTCGACGGGCAGGATACCGCGGGCGAGGCCGCGCTTCGCATGACTCGCGGTCATGTCCATCGGCAGGCCGGGCACCACGATGAGGCCCGCGCGGACTACGAGCGGGCGCAGACGGTCTATGCCCAGACGCGTGGGCAGACCCATCCCTCGGCTCTCTCCGCGCGGGGGTCGCTGGGGGCCGTTGCGCAAAGCGAGGGTCGGTACGACGACGCGATTCGCATCGGCCGGGAGGTGCTTCGTCTGGAGTCCGAACGTCTCGGCCCCAAGCACCCCGACCTGCGGCATCGCTATTCCGAGGTCGCCGTGGCGCTGGCGATGGCCGGCCGGACCGCCGAGGCCGTACCGCTGATGGAGACGTCGGTCGAGATCGCCGAAGCCGCGGAACTCGACCAGTCGTCCTCGTTCGCCGGCAGCCTCGCGACGCTCGCAGGCATGTACGACACGCTTGGCGACCACGCGCGGGCGCGGAGCATGCACGAGCGCGCGCTCGGGATTTTCGAGGCGACCGTGGGGGGCGATCATCCGAGCGTCGCCATCGCGCTGAACAACTTGGCGAATGCGCTCAAGGGAAGCGGCAATGGCGAAGATGCGGAACCGCTTCTACGGCGGGCGCTGACGATTCTCGAGCACAACGAGGCGCCCGCGATTCAGCGCGCGGTCGTGATGTCGAATCTGGCGGACCTCGATGTCGCGCTCGGGCGCCTGGTTGAGGCGAAGTCCCTGTACGAGGAGTCACTCGCGCTGCGGGAGGCCGAACTCGGCGTTGGCCACCCTCGAACGGCGGTGGTGATGGCTGGTCTGGCGCGGCTCGCCGAAGCGCAGGGGCAATCCGATGCCGCACTGGCCTGGGCCGAGCGCGCGCTGTCGATATCCAAGGACGGCACGGGCCTGGCGGCGGCCCACGGCCGTGCGGCCCTGCTCGTCGCACGCCTTCGGTGGCCGAAGGACCCGTCTGTGGCACGGGCCGAGGCGGAGCAGGCTCGCGCGACGCTTCGTGCTCGCGGAGACGATGGCGCGGCGGCGGCTGAACGGATCGACGCCTGGCTTCTCGAGCATCCACTCGAGGATTGATTTCAGCGCGGTGTCGAGGAGGACAATCGCCGAATAGTTTTCTGGCGGCCGGTCACTGCTGGTTCGAGAGGCCCGACACGGGCCCTCGGAGAACCACAATGAACATCGCGCGTATCGTAACTGCCCTTTCTTTCGCCACCACCACCTTGCTCGTCGGCTGCGCCGACGATGCGGACGGCTCGAATCCCGAAATCGAAGCGACCGAAGACACGGACGGCTCCGGCGAAACCGGTGACGTCGAGGCGTCGACGTCGGACGCGGACGACGCGGAGACGGGCGCAGACGACGCGGACGCCGACGCGGACGAATCGGAGACGGACGGGGGCGACTCGGACCCGGACGCGGACGACTCGGACACGGACGAAGGGGATACGGATGCCGACACGGACGCCGGCGAGGACGAAACCGGCGGTGAAGACACCGACGGTGGGCTCGAGGATGTCTGCGGCGATGGAATCGTCGGTGGCGAGGAGGCGTGTGACGACGCGGGAGAGTCCGAGTCTTGCAACGCCGACTGCACCCTCGCGGTGTGCGGTGACGGTATCGTGAATGCGGCAGCGGGCGAGTTCTGCGACGCGGACGACGGTTCGTGCGCCTGTGGCTGCGCAGACGAGGGCAACGTGCTCGACAGTGACGCAGACGGGGTGTTCGACTGCCAGGACGTTTGCAACGGATTCGACGACCTCGCTGATGCGGACGGCGACCTGACGCCCGACGCCTGCGACCTCGACTGCGCGCCTGAGGACGTCATCCTCGAGCAGCCTGCCGTCACGGCATGCAGCGCAACGCAGCCGGACAGCGGGACGGCGATCGACTGCACCCTGACCGATGCGATGTTGGCGACCTCCGAGTTCGCGGAGGAGTTGATCCCCGTCTGGGTCCGGATCGACCTCGGGGATACGGACGAGGCACTCGGGGTTCGCTACACCTCGGATTGGTGGAACCGTGCACCGCGCAACTTCGAGATCTATGTGACGGACGACTCCACCGCGACGCCCGGTGACGGTGCAACCTTGGCCCACACCGGTGTCGGCAATCCGCTGCCCAACGGAAGCCCCGGCCTTCCCGAAGCCCAGACGCACATGTTCGAGGCCGTGGCGCAGGGGCGCTATTGGTACTTCGTCGTGCTCGACAACTACGGAGGACCGACGACTCGCGTGCGCGACTTCTCCATTCTCCGGGATGCCGGCTGCTCCAACCCCTGCGGCAACGACAGCGACGCGGACGGCATCAACGACTGCTTCGATCGCGACTGACCGAGCCCGGCCGACCCAGACGCCGCGCGCCCCCGAGGCTGCGCGGCGTTGTGGTGCGGGAACGTCGCGCGGAGCGCCCAGCCCGCCGAGCGAGATCTCCTGAAGGGGCTTCTCCATGGTGGTCGGGACAGGCGCACGGTCTCCAGACGCGACGCGCGTCGTGGCGGGGTCTGTGCATCGCAAACGGTGGATAGCTGGGCGAGCAGAGCCTCTTCGCCGCAGGCATCGTCGACCCTGTGCGGTGCCACCAACACGAGAGGGCAGCCGAGGCAGGGGGGCCTGAGTCCCCGCCCGAGCGCCCCGTACGTTAACGTTGCGTCAGGATGAGCGCGCTCAACCCCTCGATCTTCGGCGGCCTTGGCAGTGTCGGCCCGAGCGATTTCGCCCACCTGCATTTGCACTCGCAGTACAGCTTGCTGGACGGAGCGATCCGCACGAAGGACCTCTGCAAGACGATCAAGGAGCGAGGCATGCACACCGTGGCGGTCACCGACCACGGCAACATGTTCGGCGCCGTGCAGTTCTACGAGGAGGCGCGCAAGCACGACATCAAGCCCATCCTCGGCTGCGAAGCGTACATCTCGGACGGTCCGATGGACGTCCGAAAGGACCGGAAGAACTACCACATCGTTCTCCTGGCTCGGAACAACGAGGGCTTCGCCAACCTGCAGCGCCTGGTGTCCTTCGGGTACTTGCGCGGTTTCTACTACAATCCGCGCATCGACCGAAAGGTACTCAAGGAGCACAACAAGGGTCTCATCGGTCTTTCGGCATGCGTCTCAGGCCACATCTCGCGTTTGCTGCTGGCGGGCAAGATGGACGAGGCCAAGGCGACGGTGCTCGAATACAAGGAGATTTTCGAGCCCGGCTGCTACTTCCTCGAGCTGCAGCCGAACCGCCTGGCCAACCAGGAGAAGATCAACCCGCTGCTCGCCCAGCTTGCCAAGGACTGTGGCGTGGGCATCGTGGGCACCAACGACTGCCACTACGTCAACCGCGAGGAGGCCCATGCGCACGAGATTCTCATGTGCATGGGGCAGGGGCGGACGCTCGATGACCCCAAGAGGATGAAGCACGAGTGCGACGAGTTCTTCATCAAGCGGCCCGATGAGATGTCGCCGTACTTCGAGCAGTATCCCGAAGCGATGGAGAACGCGGCGCTCATCGCCAAGGCGTGCAGCGTCGAGCTCGACCTCGGCACGCCCGAGCTGCCCGACTTTGCGCTGCCCCCGGGCACCGAGGGGGACCTGCCCGAGTACCTTCGCGAAGTGGTGCTGCAGGGGCTCCGGGAGCGGTTCGCCGAGCTGCGCACGCTGGGCTTCCGCCCCGACGAGGACAAGTACCTCGAACGGGTCGACTACGAGCTCGGGATCATCAACAGCATGAAGTTCCCCGGCTACTTCTTGATCGTCTGGGACTTCATTCGGCACGCGAAGAAAATCGGCGTCCCGGTCGGGCCAGGGCGGGGCTCGGGTGCGGGGTCGCTGGTCGCCTACGCCATGCGCATCACCGACCTCGACCCGCTTCAGTACAACCTGCTGTTCGAGCGCTTCCTCAACCCCGAGCGCGTGTCGATGCCCGACTTCGACATCGACTTCTGCATGGACCGTCGCGAGGAGGTCATCGCCTACGTGATGGACCGCTATGGGCATGATCACGTCGGCCAGATCGCCACGTTCCACTCACTCAAGGCCCGCGGTTTGGTCCGCGACGTCTGCCGCGTGATGGGCTGGTCGGTGCAGGAGACCAATGAGCTGGCCAAGCTCATCCCCGAGGGGCCGAAGGTCACGCTCTCGGCCACGATGCTCGACCCCGTGGCGATGAAGAAGGAAATCAAGGCCGATGCGGGCAAGGCTAAGAAATACAAGGACCTGCTGCCCATCGCGGAGGCAGCCGAGAAGCTGCGCCGTCGCGTGTCGGAGGACGCGTCCTCGGGCAACGCCTATCGCGACGCGTCGAAGGTGATGAAGGTCGGGGCCTCGCTCGAGGGGCTCAACCGCCACGCGGGCATGCACGCTGCGGGCGTGGTGATCGGCAACCGTCCGCTGTGGGAGCACGTCCCATGCTTTCGCGCAGACGGAAAGATCGTCACGCAGTACACGATGGTGGACGCCGAGAAGGCCGGGCTGGTCAAGTTCGACTTCCTGGGTCTGAAGACCCTGACCGTGATCAGCAACGCGGTGAGGCTCATCAACGACGGCAAGCTGCAGGCGCTCGCGCCGTGGCCTCCGATCGAAAAGCCGGTCACGCGGACCGACGAGCATCCCGAGGTGCCGCATGGCACCGGAAAGCCGGCGTTCGACATCAACGCGATCCCGATGGACGACCCGGATGTCTTCGCGATGATCAGCCGCGGCGACACCACCGGCGTGTTCCAGCTCGAGTCCTCGGGATTCAAAGAGCTGCTCACGCGGCTCAAGCCCGACCGTTTCGAGGACATCATCGCTGCCGTGGCGCTGTATCGACCCGGTCCGCTCGAGGGCGGAATGGTCGACCAGTTCATCGAATGTAAGCACGGACGCCGCAAGATCGAGTACCCGCACGACCTGCTCGAAGACGTCCTGCGCGAGACCTATGGGGTTTTCGTGTACCAGGAGCAGGTCATGCAGGCGGCGCAGATCCTCGCCGGCTTCAGCCTCGGCGCTGCAGACATGATGCGCCGCGCGATGGGCAAGAAGAAGAAGGCGGAGATGGACCGCCAGCGGGCGTTGTTCGTCGAGGGCTGCAAAACCGTCAACGACATCGACGAGAAGACCAGCAATGACATCTTCGACTTGATCGACAAGTTCGCCGGCTACGGTTTCAACAAGTCGCACTCGGCAGCGTACGGCCTCATCACGTATCAGACCGGCTATCTCAAGTGTCACTTCCGCACGGCCTTCATGGCCGCGCTGATGACCTGCGACAAGGACAAGAACGAGAATGTCGTGAAGTTCATCGCCGAGGCCCGAAGCTCGGGCATCGGCGTGCTCCCCCCCTGCGTCAACGAGTCCGAGCGCGACTTCTCGGTTGTGAC
>CAYSPB010000364.1:0-2473 GCA_964432695.1 uncultured Nannocystaceae bacterium | reverse complement strand
GCAGCAGGTCGAGCAGCTGATTCGCTTCGGCCTCGGCGGCATTCGGGGCGTGGGCTCGAACGCCGTCGATTCAATCCTCGCCGGACGCAAGGACGGCGGCGACTTCACTTCGATCTTCGAGATGTGCCGCCGCGTCGACATCAAGAAGGTCAACAAGCGCACGATCGAGGGGCTGCTGCGTGCGGGGGGTCTCGATGCCGTTGCGGACGGCCGGGGACGGTCCCAGCTCAACGCGGTGATCGAAAACGCGGTCGAGCAGGGGCAGGGGGCGCAGCGCGACCGCGAGTCCGGTCAGGTCGGCCTGTTTGCGGCCATTGCCGAGCCCGATTCGGTGTTCGTCGAAGCGTATCCGGACATCGAAGACTGGTCGCCGAAGGAGCGGTTGCTCGGTGAGCGCGAGGCCCTGGGCTTCTATCTCACCGGCCACCCACTCGACCGCTTCCAGCAGGACGTCGAGCGTTTTGCCACCAGCCATGTCGGCAAGCTGCACAAAGGCATGGACGGGGCCGAGGTGGTCATTGCGGGCGTCATTTGCGAGTTCCGCGAGATTCAGACCCGCAGCGGCAAGGGGCCGATGTGCTTCTTCCAGCTCGAGGATCAGTACGGCCGCGTCGAGGTCATCGTCTTCCCCAAGACGTACCAGCGGGTCGACGAAGAAACCGGCCTTTCGCTCGCCGATGAACTCGAGCGCGCCGCCGAAGAGCCGGTGCTGGTCAGCGGCAAGATCGAGGTCGAGCGGTCCGACGAAGGCGACGTCAAGCGCTACAAGCTGCTCGCCGACTCGGTGCGTTTGGTCGCCGACGTCCGCAGCGAGCGGACGCAGAGCGTGCTGCTTCGGTTGCGCGCCGACCAGCTCACCGACGACAAGGTGCTCGCGCTCAAGCAGCTCGTCAGTGATCACAGCGGACCGTGCACGATGGAGCTGCAGGTCACCGTCGACGGACGCTTCGCGTCGCGCATCGTATTCGGCGATGAGTTTGGCGTGACGGCCGACGAGTCGCTGATGCTCGCCCTCGAGCGGATGTTCGGCCCCGACGCCGCGAAAATGCGGTAAGGCAGCGACCTCGCTCATGACCGAAGCGCCGCGTCGACGCCCCGGACGACCCAAGGACCCTGCGCGCCGTGCGGCGATGCTGCAGGCGGCCCGTATGGCCTTTGCGGAGTACGGTTACGCGGGCGCCAGCCTGGCGTCGCTCGCCGAGCGGATAGGCTTGACCAAGGCCGCCGTCCTACACCACTTCGCCAGCAAGGACGCGCTGTACAACGAGGTCCTCGGCGTGACGCTGAGGTCGCTCATCGAGCCGGTCACCGCGGCCGCGCTGGGTCCCGGCGGTTATCCCGACCGGCTCGACCGACTCACGACCGCGATCGTTCGCGAACTCAGCGCGCATCCGGCCTCGGCGAAGCTGCTGATCCGCGAAATCCTCGGCCGCGGTCCCTTCATCGAAGGTGAGGGCGGTCCGTCGGTGCGCGCCGGTATCGCGGCGATCGCAGCCTTCTTCGACGCCGGCATGCGCGAGGGCGCCTTCGTTCGTCAGGATCCGACGCAGCTCGCCTGGTCGGTGATCGGCGTCCACCTGCTGTCGTTTGCTGCCAGCGACGTGGATGCGCTGCAACCCGTGCTGCCCGTCGTGCCCGAGCGACTCGAGGCGGTTCTTCGCCACGTGCGGGCAATGGCGCTGGCCTGATTCGGGCGCTCAGTCCTCGTTGCTGCCAGGCAGCTTCGGAGGCCTTCGGGCGCTGTCGACGGCCGGGTGCACCCGGCGAAAGCCCATCATGAAGCGGGTCGCGAGGAAGTACGTCACCCCGCCCACGAAGAGCCCCGGGATCACCGTGCCGACTGCCATCGTCGCGAACGTCGCGGCGCCGATACTCGCGGCGAGCATGACTCCGTGGTCGCCACGCGTGAGCCGCCCGTGCGGGACGTGGTGCTGAAGACGCTCGGTCATCCCGTCGACAGCGCGCTTTGCTTTGGCCAGAGGCGCACCGGTTTGCTGTCGATAGAGGCGAATCGCTTCGTAGTAGTCGCCGTCGGCCACCAGCCGCTCGAGCGCGTCGCCCATCGGTGGTGCGACTGCGGGGACGACGGCGGGGACGGGCTTCGCGGCCGTCTCGAGCTTGATTCTCACGGCGGCGACGTCTGCCGGACGGGCGCGCGGGTCGGAGCGCGTCATGTCGGTCAGCACGTCGCGAAGTCGTCCGGCTTTGATGACCGAAGAGAGGTCGAGGTCGAGGCCTACCGTGGGCAGCCGAGCTGCGTCGGTCCCGGTCGCCGCCGCGGCCAACGTCGCGCCCAGTCCGTAGACGTCGGAGGCCGGCGATGCCTCGCCGCGCAGCTGCTCGGGTGCCATGTAGCCGAACGTTCCGACGACCGTCGAAGCGCGGGGATCGTTGAGTACGTCCCGCACGCTCCCGAAGTCCACCAGCCAGACCGCGCCGTCATCGTGGAGCACGACGTTGCCGGGCTTGAGGT
>CAYSPB010000363.1:0-8208 GCA_964432695.1 uncultured Nannocystaceae bacterium | reverse complement strand
CAGGCGATCGACGAAGCCCATGAACGGACCGCGCTCGCGCATGCCGAGCTCGCAGAGGTCGCGCATCAACGTGACGACCTCGCCGAGGTCCTCGTCGTCGTCGATGCTCGTCAATCGCTGCCACAGCTCGAGATCGTTCATGGGTGGCCCCTCGAACATACCAGTCCATCACTCAACCAACGCCGAAACCGACCGCGTCGTGAATGACGGATCGGTGGCGGGGGAGCGAGCTCCCCGGTCTGCGTGGATTCGATTCGTCCGGCGGAGGGCATCCAAGTCGGACCGGCGGCGGGAAAGGTGGCGCATGCGAAAAAGAGCCATCGCATACGCGCGTCGTGCTGCACGATCGTCTCTGGTGACCCAAGCCCGAAGAGGGGCTGGACAGTGCCCCGTTGGCAGTCGCAACTCCCGCGTACGAGCGGGCGCGCGCCTCGGAGGCGTGGTCCATGGTCGATGGCATGGTGGGCTGAGCGACCCAAAGACACCGCGCGAACGATGGTCTTGGCGGCATCAGGTCTCGCGTCCGACTGCTCCCATCCGAGAAGTCGCCATGGCAGACGCGGCCCTGTACGTCACTGCCGAAGCAGGCGTACAAGCATCAGGACCCCATTTCGAGCCCGAACGCAGCGACAGAAAACCGAAGAGGAAAACCTGTCTCAGCCTTTGGCTGACCACTCGAAGCGAGCCGAGTGTCCACCCAAAGCCAGCGCGTTCGCAGCGAGGACGAAGCATTCGCTAGACATGCAAAATGCCCTTCGCGAATGGTCCATGCGGAGCTGGAGTTTGTCTTGGTGTGGTTTCACGGCTCACAGAGCACCTCCTGGAGGAGGTTCGAGTAGTTCAGTGCTGCCTCAGGGCAGCGCCGCAAGCTAGCACTTTGCGGATTTGCGTCAACGGACGATGCGGCTTTTCGGTTCATTCATTTTCGCTGCGAGAGCACGCGAGGATTTTGGATGCTCGGCAGATGGCATCGACGCCGTACATCGTGCCGAAGCCCGCGTATTCATCACGCCGTGAGGCCACCGACGCGCCGAACGGTACGATGCCCACCAGCGCCCCGGTGTCCTCGGCGAAGAAGCCTCCGCCGCTGCTGCCGTTCGAGTAGTCCGCGGAGTGGTGCACGATGGGGTCGCCGTCGGCCTGGTAGCGTTCGTGGTGCTCGCGGAGAATCGTGAGGTCGGGGTGGGTGGACCACTGCGCTTCGAAGTCGGCGGGAGGTTTCGGTGGTGCACCTTCGGCCCGGTCGTCGTAGATGCGACCGCTGGAGATGGCGAGTACCGTTGCTTGGCGATATGCGCGGCCGCTCTTGACGAAGCCGCGTCCAGCGAAGGGGCCACCCGTCATCGGCGTACGCGGCGGCTTGCGCTCCGACGGCATAGGGTACGTGAGGCCCCAAACGGGGATGGTTCGGTCATCGAGGCCATGCCCGATGTTTCGCAACTCTTGCATCTGGGTTGCCGACGCAAGGGGGGCTACGGCGATCCCGTCGAGGACGTCATCGGTCGCTTCGAGCAGCAGCCAGTCCTGAACATGGCCCTTCGAGGGCTCGAAGGCACCCATCTCGGCGACGCGAAGTGGATGCGGTACGCCGTTTCGCTCCATGACGGGCGCGCCGAGCATCTCGGTCCCCGAGTATCCGACGTAGCAATGGGCCGCCGTGAGGACGAGCGATCGGCCCACCTTGGTGGCGGAACAGCCTCCCTGACCGAATCGCACCATGATGGAGGCCGAACGTGCGGCGTCGAGGGTCGACGGCAGCGCGCCTTCTCCACTCTCGGGTGTCGCCGTGCGCTCGACCGTCTCCGCGGTGGCGGCAGGGGCGTTGGTCTTGCAGGCAGGCGACGCGAGCGTGATGGCAAGCAAGAACGAGCGGCGCACCACTGCGGTGTACAGCACGCAAACGCTTCGTTCCATGCCGACGACGCGCCTCACGCGATGCGGAACGATGCGAGCCTCCGGTGCGGGTCGTACACTCCGTGTGGATGCCGGACTTCGAACTGCGACGCTTCGCGGGCCCCGCTGCGTTTACCGAGCAGCTCGACGGCATTCGCGTCGCACACCTCACCGATCAACACGTCGGGCGCGTCACGCCTCACGAGACTCAGATCGCGGCGGTCGAGCTGGCCAATGCCCAGGAGCCCGATGTCGTGGTGCTCAGCGGCGATTTCGTGTGCCACAGCCAGGAGTTTCTCGACCAGCTCGTCGATGTGGTCGCGGGGTTCGAGGCGCCGGTGTTCTGCGTGCTGGGCAACCACGACCATTGGTCGGGTGCCGAGGAGGTCCGATGGGCGCTTCGCAAGGCCGGTGCAGCGATCCTCGACAACGCGTGGACCACGATCGAGGTCAAGCACCAGCGGCTTCAGGTTTTGGGCCTCGACGACGCGTACACGGGCAACGCCGACCCCCGTCGCGCGCTCAAGGGTCTCGACCCGAAGCGCCCGTCAATCGCTCTGTCGCACATTGCCGAAGAGGCGGACCAGCTCTGGGACGCGGGCATTCCGATGGTGTTCTCCGGGCACACGCATGCCGGCCAGGTCACGCTGGCCCGCCTGCACGAGTTCATTCTCGGCCGCGTCGTCGGGCACAAGTACGTGCACGGACTCTACGGTACGCGCACGGGGGAGCGGCCTGGCGCCGTCTACGTCGGGGCAGGGATCGGCGCGGCGGTGGTGCCGGTCCGGCTCGGCGTCCGAGGCCGACGCGAGGTTGCGGTGTTCGAACTCGGTGCGCGAGTTGGTGCGTTCGAAGAGGATCATGCCGAGCAGCCGGCCGCACTCGGCCGTGCCCCGAGCGCAGGCCTTCGAAGGCGCCGCATGATCGACGCCCAGCGCAAGAGCGCCAAGCGTCGCGCGGCGGCCCGGCGTCGCGGCATCGACCCGTTCAAGCGCTAGCGGTCTACGCAGTGCACGATGGGGGCCTCGCAATGCGTCGCTGCGCCGGTCATCTCGCAGGTGCACGACCAGCTCTCCGTTTTCCCACGGTTACTTGGGAACGTACGCAGGAATGGCTGTGCGGGCGTGGCAAGCGATGCAGGCGTCGTAGCCTTGTGGCCAGAGGTCGTCTTGGGGGCGGTGGGCTTCGGTGGAGGACGCCGCGTTGCGGGCGACGGCTGCGACGCGGGCGAGCGCAGGCGTTTGTTCGCTGCGTGCGATGACGTCGAGCACGTGTGCGTAGGCGGCCTGGGCGTCTTCGTCGTTGCCTTGCGCGTCGAGTCGCTCGGCGTACCAGAGAGCAAAAACCGCTTCCACGCCCGGGATGCCGAGCGTGAGTCCGCGGGCGTCTGGGCTCAAGTCGTCGAACTGCTGCACGACCACGCCCAGATGTTCGACGGCAATGGCGGCTCGGCGGGTCCGTCCCCACGCGAGCAGTCCCCCAGCCTGGTGCGCGTAGTTGCCGAGCATGGCGTGCAAGTCGACGTCGCCGCTCGACGCGATGGCGACGTCGAGGTCACGCTCAAGGTTGCGCATGCCTCGAAGGGCGCGCAGCGGATGACCCTCTTGGTAGTGGGTCGCGGCGGTCGAGGCCGCGAGAAAGCTGCGGTCGATGGTTGCGTCGGTGGCGTCGCGGTGCGGTCCCTCCGCGAGCTGGGCATACAGTTCGCGCTGCAGCCAGGCGTATCGAAGGTCACCTTCGGACAGGGGGAGGTTGAGCAATCGCGCGAGAGTCCGGGCGCTCTGAGGGTGTTCGCGCTGCGCGTGCAGGCCCGCGACGGCATCGTCGAAAGCCTCTCGCTCTCCCTCGAGCACGCGCTGGACCGCCGTGTTTGCGGAGGCTGTGCTTGCAGGTGCGGCGGGTTCGGGTGCCCGCGGATGGGCACAGCTGGTCAAGGCCAGCAGGGCGGTCGAGGTCAAGATGCGCATCGAACCTGGGCGGCTGGTACCGCCACATCCATCCATAGCCCGACCGAGCGGAGTCGTCATCGCTTCGCTGACGGCGCCGCATCGGCCGAAGGGCGAGGTGTGTGGCGAGGAGCGTCCGCCAAAGCGTGCTCCGGGCCCACGTCGAGGTTTCGGGACATCGCTCACCGTCGCCGAGTAATCAGTCCAGATGATGTGGCGGTGTGACGAGCGCCGATGGAGGCGGGGGGAGGAGCCCTTCGCCACCTCCGACGACGAACGTCGTGGCCGTCATGGAGTCCTCTCGATCGAAGCGAGGCCGGTGCCATGAACCCGCATCGTCTCGGGATCCTGGACCCACGCCACGACGTGACGGCCATCGTCTCTCGCCGAGAACGTTGCGGAGCATTGTGCTCCCGGCTTGAATGCGCAGGCCCGCGTCATGTCGCGAACGATGAAGCCGTTCGACAGCGTGCGCCGAGCATTCTCGCCGCGCGTGACCTTGGTGCTGGCATGGTCTTGCGCCAACGCCACGAAAACCTGGGCGTCGCGATCCGGGACCGAGCCGTCGAGCCGAAGGTTGACGCTGATCGTCGTGCCCGTGACCGTGGCTTCGACATCGACGGCGGCCGTGCTCGACGACGCGGCCTTGGCGATGGCCGAGCGCGACCGACTCTCGCTGCGCCCAACACCGTGGTCCACACCGTTGAACAGGAGCTGCGGCGTGTAGACGCGACGGCTGTCACGGGCACTGGCATAAGCGCGCTGACGGGCTGACCAAGCAGCATCGGAGAAGGGGTCCTTCCAGCCGATGTAGTTCCAGTAGTCGACGTGGAACGCGAGCGGGATGATCGGGAGGTCGGGGTCGTCGGCGAGGGTCTGGAGCAGCGCGTCGGCGGGCGGGCAGCTGCTGCATCCCTGCGAGGTAAACAGCTCGACGAGTACGGGAGACGCCGCCTCGGCGGCTGTCGGGGCGGCGGTCGCGGCCGCGGCGGAGTCGCACGCGCCGAGACCAAGGAAGGCGAGCAGGCACAAGCGATGGAGGGGCATCACGCAGCTGTATGCGACCGACGTGGGTCGGTTACCCGAGCATCGCGTCCGCGAACCACCACCACGCCAACAGGCCGACGACGACGAGAGCGACGGCCGCGGCGGCCTTGCGCCGATCGACCGGGGCTTTGCCCGTGACGCGTCCGTTCTGTCCGTTGACGACGAACCGCCACGGGCGGTCGCGGAAGCGAACGCAGCCGACGTACACAGGCAGCATGAAGGCCTTTGCGTGAACGTCCTCGAGCACGATGGAGACGCGGCAGTCACGAACGCGCTCGGTTCGAATGATCTCCGCGCGTGCGTCGCTGCGGAAGTTGTCGCGAGCCCGGACGAGCGCGGCATCGCGGGTGAGCCCCGCGACTTCGAACGGGGCATCGGTATTTTCGACGGTCCAAGCGCCGACCGGGTCGGCGTGGAACGGAGCGAGCGCGTCGAGTTCGCGTTGGGTCAGGCCGAGGCTGGCCGGTAGCCAAACGGTTCTTCGAGAGACGTCGGCACCGGCCACGGGGCGGCGACCCGATTTCGTATTCGCATCGCGCAAGCCGGTCCACGTGGCTTCGACCTCGGCACCCAGTCGCCAAGCGGGGATCCACAGGGGGGTGACGTCCGCCGTTGCGGTGCGAAAGGCTCGAGGTGTCCACCAGGAGGACGTTGCCCAGGCGTGGAACGAGGCTCGTGCCTCCTCGAGAGACACCGCGCGTTCGGCTGCCATCTCCGGCACCTCGGGTCCGCTCGCCAGGTCGGTGACCCGCAAGCTCTCGCTCCCGCAGAACGGGCAGCGCACGGATGCTCGCTCGGCGTCGAACACGATCGAGCCGCCACAGTTGTCGCATTCGATCACATCCACCGCAGGTCTCCTCGCAGCCAAAAGGACGATCAGGACCAGCGCGACGGCACCGACGATGGTGCCGATCACTTTGGCGACCGACGTGGGGAGCCGTCCGACGCAGTGCCCGGTTTGGCCGTTGATGACGACGCGGACGAGTGCGTCGCCGAGCCGGACGCGGGCGACCCAGACCGGGAGCAGGACCAGCTGGACACGATGGATGTCCACGTCGAGCTCAAGCGTGCGAACGCGATGCGCATCACCTGCGAGATGGTGCCGCCGAAGGTGGTCGCGCGCGTGGTCGCTGAGGGTCTGTCGCGCTTCACGGTCGACGTCGCGTCGGGTCTTCGAGGGAAGCTCCGCACTCCAGCCCAGCATGAGCCGTGGATCGAACGGCACAGACCGCCCGAGATCGAACGGCGGCAGTGCGCGGGCCTCGGGAGCCGAGAGTCCGGTCGAGGCACAGACCAGGTGTTGCTCGAGCTGCGTACCGACGCTGCCGCGCAGATCGAACCACTCGGTCTCCTGCACCACGCGGACTTCGGCTTGCTCCGGGTCGATGTGAATCGACTCGCCTGCCTTGTCGCGCTTGCGCTTTCGCTCGACCTTTTCGCGGCGCTCCCAGTGCACGCCCACGCGTGCGCTGTAGTCCCCACGCATCGTCGCGTCGTACGCATAAAAAGGTACGAGAACACCGACGACGTCATCGGTCCGAAGCTGGTCGCGCTGTGCGAGCCTCCGGATCGGCGTGGGAGTCCACCACCGGTCGCCGATGTGGGTTCGTAGGCGTTGAAGTGCGGCGGCCTTGCTCAGCCGGAACGGCACGATCGCGTCGACCGCGGATGACGCTCGAGGCCCGTCGATGAGTGGCGAGTCGCAATAAGCACACCGCGTGGCGACGATGTCGGTGGACATCTCCACCACCGCACCACATGCGGTGCACTCGCACGTTGCGGCTTCGCCCACCAGCGCCAGTCTACCGACGCAGCGCGCGATTGCGATGCCGGATCGTCAGAGATCCCTCGGGAGGTTTTGACGATGCGGCGTAGTCGCTGCGGATTGCCATCGGCAACTGTCACGATCCCTGTAGCGGCCAGGTTGGTACGGCCCGTGCAAAAGTCGGGGGTGTCGGTGAGGACGTCGCGTAAGGACCCGCGACGCGTCCCGTTGCAATCCCAGGAAAGGCCCCGTCATGCACACCCAACTCCGCTATTACCGCTTCGTTGCCCAGTTCGTCGATGCCGTCACGACCGAGGCGCTCACGCGCTCCCTTCATGGTGCGCAGCGAAACCGGGTGCAAGCCCCGGTCGCCCTTCCGAAAGCACCGGTTCAGCCGGTTGCCGAGCCGCTGCCTCGTGCGGCCTGAGTTCCTTCGGAATCACGAGGACGGGGGAAACCTCTTCCCCCGCACGGGACACCAACCCCTGCCAGCTCGGAATCCCATCCATGCGGAAGACCGCGCCCGTCTGGCCTCTCCCCCATGCCTGTGCTCGTTCCCCTCGTCGTCGCGATTCCGTTTCTGTTCACCGCGTGGGTCATCCACCGGTCCCTAGAACACCGCGCGCAGATGCGCATGCTCGAGCGAGGCACCCATCAGCAGGTCGCCTTGCCACCCAGCGAGCGTGAGACGCTCGAGCAGCGGATCGCCAACCTCGAGGCGATCATTTGCAGCGACGAGCACGCCTACAGCCGCGCCCTTCACGAGCGCGGCGCCGCGTGATGCTACATCCCCGCGAGTTTGCGGAGCTGGTCGACGAAGGGCTGTGACACCGACAGCGAGCCCGCGACCACGCCCGATGCGGGGTGTTCGACCAGCAGCGTGACGTCGCTGAGGTCGACACCCAGCGGCGCGGGGAATTCCTTTGTGGCGTCGGGCGGAAGGATTGCCCTCAGCCAGTTCACACCACCGGCGACGTCCACGGCGTAGAGCCCGACCAGGTTCTTGGCGCGAGCTTCGACGTCGGCGTAGCCACCGTGGTCGCGAATCGTCTTGGTGCCTTTGGCGGCTTGAATCGCCGACGTGGTGTAGGCGTCGCTCTGCACCGGGCTGACGACGAACGCGACGTGGTCGTCGAACTCGACGCGGTCGATGGTCATCGTCATGTCGGGCCAAAGCGCGGAGACCGTCTTGAAGTCCGGGTCTTCGGACATCTTCTTCTTGGCCAGTGCCGTGGGCTTGATGACCCACCGGTCGACCTCGAGGCCGTCGAACGTTGCGCCGCCGGGCTGGAACTCCCAGGTGACCACGGCAAGGCCCTTCTCGGGGAGGATCGCATCAGGCACGAAGCGCTCGCTCCACGCTTTCCATTGGTCGCGGCCGGAGGCTTTCTTGCCTACCGAGAGGATGGCGCCGCCGAGCGTTCCCTCGACGAACATCAGACCGGTCGCGAGGTCGCGGGTGTACAGCTCGCCCTCTTCTTTGACGAATGCCTCGATCTCGGTCTGGATGGTCGCCTCATCTTTCTCGAGTCCTTCCGCGAGCGCCTTTGACATGCC
>CAYSPB010000362.1:0-8213 GCA_964432695.1 uncultured Nannocystaceae bacterium | reverse complement strand
ATTTCGGCTCGCGTGGTCGCTGAAGCGCCCGAGCTCCTCACCCGCGGCGAACGACCAATGTATGCCACCGGCGCGTGGGCGAGTTGGGGCCTGGCGATTTCGCTGACCGTGATCGCATTTCCCCACATGCTCGTCCGTATCTTTGCGGCCAAGAGCGTGGACGCGCTTCGCAACACCGCGCGTGCTTACCCGCTGGCGTTGGTGCTGCTGTGGGTGCCGGTGGTCATGCTCGGCGTGTGGGGAGCCGTTACCATCCCGGGCCTGCAGGGCCGCGAATCCGACGCGATCTTCGTTCGCTTGGTCCAAGACGCGTTCGGCCCGTGGCTGGAGGGGCTCTGCCTCGCGGGCGTGCTGGCAGCGGTCATGTCGACCGTCGATGCGCAGTTCTTGACGCTGTCCTCGATGCTCTCGCGGGACGTCGTTCGTCGGATGAAGCCGGAGCTGACGGCCGCGCAGGAGGTGCGGATGGGCCGCTGGTTCTTGGTGGCGGTTGCGCTCGTGACGGGTGCGCTCGTGGTGGTGCGTCCAGCATCGATCTACGCGATCGCGTCGTTCTCGTTCTCCGGCTACGTCATGCTGGTGCCGACGCTGTACCTCGGCGTTCGAAGCCGATGGTTCACGGCGACCGGCGCCATCGCATCGATCGTAGTGGGGAACGCCGTCTTGTTGCTCGCGTGGCTCCGGCCTGCGCCGGTGCTGGGGGTTCTGCCGGTCGGGTGGGGTCTCGGTGCCGCGATCGTAGCCGCGTGGGTCGGCAGCCGGTGGGGCGATCCCGCGGCCGACGGCCCGGTCGAGGTCTGAGGGCCGGGCCACGAAGCCCTCTGCGGTCGGCGTGGGGCCGACGGCTGCTACGATCACGGCACGCACATGGCCAAGCTGCTCGACTACAACGCCACCGTTACGCAGCGCATCGACCTCGAGCCGACCCTCTCGGTGTTTCGGCTCAAGCCCGACGCGCCGTTCTCGAGTGAGCCCGGCCCGTGGTTCGTCCCCGGGCAATACCTGACGATCGGAATGAACCGCGACGTCGTCGAAGGCGAGGATGACCCGCGTCCCGTCTCCGTGCGCCGGCCCATGTCGATCGCGTCGGCGCCCGAGGACGAAGGCGACGTCGAGTTTTACATCCGCAAAGTCGGCACACCCGAGTCCGATCTGCCGCTCACGCACCTGATGTGGCCGATCGCTGTCGGCGATCGTATGTACTGCCGCCCCAACCCGGCGGGCAAGTTCACGGTCGAGGACACCTGCGGCCCCGACGACCCGCGTCTGAAGGTCACGCTCGCCGCGGGAACCGGCCTCGCCCCCTTCGTGAGCATGGTCCGCAGCCGCATCGCGAAGAATGCGTCCGATGACCTCTCGGACTTCGCCGTGCTGCACGGTGCGAGCTATCCAACCGGGTTGGGCTACCGAGACGAACTCGACGGGCTCGCCGCATCCAACGGACTCAAGTACATCCCGACGATCTCGCGTCCGCAGCAGGTCGAGGGATGGAGCGGATTTGAGGGGCGGGCCGAAGCGCTGTTCGGCGAGGCAAACATGCCCAAGACTGAAGCGGCGCTGGGACTCGGCGAGGGGGGCTTGCTGCCGAGCAAGGCCGTCGTGTTGATCTGCGGTTTACAGGGCACCATTGCCAACGCGCTGCTCGCCCTCATTCCGCGGGGCTTCGTGCCCGACAACCGTCGACTGCGACGCGTGCTCGAGGTGCCCGAGGATGCAAAGGCGTCGGTGTTCTGGGAGCAGTACGACTCGACGCCCGTCCTCGACGTGAAGGACGAAGCGTTGATGGCGACCCTGCGGACGCAGCTGCACGCTGCGCTGTAGGGCGCGTCTGCGCAGACCCGCCGCGCCGTCTCGCTTGGCCTCGGGTCCGCTGGCGGTGTTGCAGAACTGCGGCGCAAGCTACCGCACCGGGGATTCGTTGATGCGCTCGCGCAGCGCGCTCTCAGTCTCCCAGAACGTCGTCGAGCGCGCCGTCGAGGTCGTCGGTCTCCGGCTGTGCCGGCGCAGCGCCAGGCTCTGCGTCGGCCGCCACTTCGCGGCTCGTCTCTCGGTTCGCGGTCTCGTCCGCAGGGGAAGGGGGCCGTGCAGCGGCGGCTGTGGCCTTGCCGGTCCAGCCCATCAAGCGTGGCAGAGCGTCGACCGGTGGTGCGCCGTGGGCAAGCGCCTCCGCGTGAAAGCCCGAAGCCGAGAATCTACCGCGTGCTTCGGCCTTGGCGCGAAGGTCCTTCCAAGCTCGCGCGCCGGCGAAGTATGTCGAGAGCTGTGCGGAGGTCAGTTGGGCCCGGGTCCACTTGCCGACCGCTTCGCCCTCGCCCTGGTACGAGCGATTGATCATCAGGTCGAGCGCTTCCTCGCGCGTCATCGTGCCCGCGTGCACGGAGTGGTCGAGGATCGCGTTGGTGACCGTACGCAGGTAGAACTTCAGGCCGTGCAGCGCGATCGCCTTCGCGTGAAGCTCGGGCGTCGTGATGACCGACCAGAGCGCAGGTCCGACGCCGTCGGGGCGCTCGGCTTCGGCAGAAACCGTTCGTCCCGCGTATCCAGCATCGACCATCACGCTCTCCGTGTACACCGCCCATCCCTCCACGAAGGCGCCGTTCTGGAGCACTCTGCGGACCTTCGAAGGTTCTCGCTTGCCGTAGTACAGCTGAACGAAATGCCCGGGAATCGCCTCGTGAATGGAGAGGATCTCGAGCATGAAGTTGTTGTACTCGCGTAGAAACGACTCGATGACCTCGGGGTCCCACGCGTCGGGAATCGGCTGGACGAGGTAGAAGCTGGGGAGGCCGGCCTCGGTCGTCTCCAGTGGGCCCGGTGCGGCGAGACCTGCAATGAACACGCCCTGCTGATGGGGGGGCGTCCAGATGACCTGGAGCACTTCGCTGCCGTCGAGCGGCAGGATGTCCTGCGAGGATACGAACGCGTCCAGCCGCGTGAGATTCTCTTCCGCGGCGTCGCGCAACGTGGGCGGGTCGACATGCCAGTTGCTCAGAATGTCGAGCACGTAGCGGGTGACGGCGACGCTTGGGTCTCCGACGGCGCGGCGGCGGATCTTGGACAGCTTGCGTTCTCCGACCATCGCCACGCCGAGGTCATTGGCCAGCGCATTCATGGCCTTGCGGACCCGGCCGTGTTCCACGACGGCCGCGCGGCGCAGCGCGTCGGCCTTGACGTCACTATCGAGCACCAGCTGCAGCTTGCGCTCGAAGTTCTCCTTGCCCAGACGCCAGTCGCCGGCGGCGGCGGGCAGGACCGTCGTCCGCAGGTGTTGCTGCAGGTCCCGAAGCGCCATCACGGCCGGACTCGACGCCGCGCCGATCTGCTGGCGAACCGGCTCGGGCGCGTCGGCGAGGCGCTCGAACGTAGTCTTTCGGATCAACGTGACGAGGCCGTCGATCTGGGCGATCGCGACCTCGGTTTGCGGGCGCATACAGGCAGCCGCATCGAGGTTGACCTTGGCCTGCTCCACGAGCGCGGGCAGGCCGGCGAGCCGCGCGGCGACGGCGGCGGCACGGTCGCCCGCCGGCGCGAAGTCTCGCGAAATGAGGTCGTCGATGCCTGCGCCGAGCAGGCCGACGTACCAGTAAGGGTCGGTGCGCCACGGCTGCTCGACGTCGAGGCTGAAGGCCTGCAGGTCGAGCGCGTTGCGCAGAATCTCCACGTCGACTTCGTCGTCGACGTTGGCGATGGCGGCTTGGTCGAGAGCTGAACGCGCGCTGTCGATGCGCGCCCGTTCAGCATCGAGGCCCTCCGGAGAAAGGTCCGGCCACTGCGTATCGTAGGCGTGCTCGCCCAGGGCCGTGGCCGTGACCGGGTTCGCGGCGAAGTACGCCGTAAAGATGGTCTCGACCGTTTCTGCGACTGTGGGAGGCTTGGGAGCCGGGGGCGGTGCGGGCGGTGGCGGTGGCGGTGGCGGCGGCTTGCAGCCCGCTGCAGGTGCCGTAAGCAGCATCGAAGCGACAATCAACCGACGGAGCGGGCGGGGGAGCATCTTCATCGCGAGCGGGACGCCTCGGGGAACGAGGCATGAATCCAAGACGGGCATGCGCTGCCATCGGATCGATGGTTGCGCCGTCGAACTTCTAACACGCAGCGTGAACGCAGGCGCCGCGGACCCCGCTGAGGTCGCGGGTTGGCAGGGTTTTCGGTCGAAGGACTCGGAACGACTAAATTCGGGGGGTGCCGCGAGAGCGCATCACGGTCGACGCCGACGGGACGATCGAGGCCGACCCCGAGATTCGCGGGCGGCTGCGCGCGCATGCCGGGCCCTACCGGCTGCTCAACGAGGCGCCGGGCATGCTGCTGCTACGCCGGGAGCTTCCCGGCGAGGATGAGCTGGTTGCGCCGGTTCCGGACGAGGACGACCTCGACCTTGGGCTGGAAGACGGCCAGCTCGACGCAGGCGCGCGCGTGGTGCTGGCCGGCGAAATCCTGAACCGGATGACGTTGTTCCAGATGATCGAGATCATCGCCGAGCGTGGCTTTGGCGGGGATCTGGTCGTGCATGGAGCCGACGGCAGCACGCTTCAGCTGCGTATCGCGCAGGGTGCACTCGAGGATGCGCGAAGCGACCTCGATGAGGACCGGCTCGGTCAGGTGCTCGTGCGCGAGGGCTACCTGAGCATCGAACAGCTCACGGAGCTGCTCTGGGAAGTCACCCCCCAGCGCCGCCTCGGCGATGTGTGCTTGGATCGCCAGCTCTTGGGGCGGGAGGCGCTGTTCGACTGCCTACGCCGTCAGACCGAAGGCATCTTCTACCGAACGCTGATGGTCGCGCACGGCAGCTTCGTGTTCACCACGCCGGACCCGCGGCGTCCGTCGTCCGCGCTGGGGTTGCATCTTCCCGTGCGCCCCCTGCTGATGCACGGAATCCAACGTCTCGACGAGATGGAGTTGTACCGCGAGGTCATTCCCGGTGGTGATGTTGTGCTGCAGACGCGCGACGACGCGGATACGTCATCGCTCGACCAGGAAGCGATTGCGGTCTTCGGTGCATGCGATGGCCACACGCCGCTGTCGGAGATCGCCGATGCGCTGGCCATGGGCGAGTACGAGGTCACCCGCGTCGCCTATCACCTGGTCAAGGGGCGCACCGCCCGGATCTTGGCGCGAACCGGGGTGGACGAGCACGTTCTCGAGACGCAGGTCGAGGCGTTCTCCACCATCCTCGACGACATCTTCACCGCCATTGCGACGCATGGTCAGCGGGAACCCGCGCTGCAGATGCTCGGCGCGTGGGTTCAGGGCTGCGGCTACGACTCGGTGTTCGGCACCAGCGTGGTGACGGATGCGGTCATCGACCTCGAGCATGTTCGCGGCTGGCTCGCCGCTGCTCGAGAGGACAATCCGCTCGCGTCGTTCCACCAAGTGGCCCACGAACTGGTCTCGTTCGCGATGTTCTGTGCTGGCTCGGCGCTCCCCAGAGAGCAAGAGCTTGCCCTCTCGCGAGACGTCAACTCGCGATTGTCCGCGATCGCAGCACCCTGACTGCCCGGGCCAGTCGGTTGTCGGCTCATCGCCTCGTGGGGCGAACGACCGTTCCGTCCGTCCGTGACCCCGATTGGGCCGCAGAAAAAGTTGCACGGGTCGTTCCTCGGTGGTTCCGTGAGGGGGCGCGAGGATGCGCGGTCCAACACGATGAGTATCGAAGAACGACCCCAAACACAGGATTGTGAGCCGCCCCGGGACGAGACGGCGGCAACCCAACAGACGCTGGTCTCGCTCAGCGCCTTTGGCTTCTTTCCAGCGCCGGACGACTATGGGCGGTTGTCCAGCGGAACGCCGAACACGAAGTCGGAGACCGAGGCTCCGCCGCCGTGGCAGTCCTTGCAGAAGCCGACCTTGCCGGCGTTACCGACCGCGCCGTCGCCTTCGACGCGAAGCCAGTACCAGTCGTTGCCTTCGGGATCGTATCCCTCGGGCCCCTTGTACATGGCGAAGTAACCGTCGGAGTTGCCGTCGGCGTTGAGGTTCTCTTTGACGAGCAGCGCGCCTTCGGGGAACGTGGTCTCGGTCGGCGCGTCGGGGTCGATGGTGAGGTAGAGATCCGCGATGTCGTTGGCGGCGTAGAAAATGACCGTGTCCGCGAGCGCGTGCTGCGACTCGACCGGCTCATCGCTGACACGCGTCATCGTTGCGAACCCGTTGGCGGCTTCGAGGATCGCGTCTTCATCGACGGTGGGTTCGCCGTCGGACTCGGACTCGGCACCCGCAGTTTCGGACTCGGACTCCGAGGCGGACCCGTCGTCCGACGCGTCGGTGTCTTCGGCCATCGTGTCGTCGGGCGTCGAGTCGTCGTCATCGCAGGCTGTCGTGACGAGCAGGGCCGCGGCGAGGGTGAGACGGGGGAGGGTGAACGAAAGACGGAGAGGATTCATGATGTGCGTTCGGTAAACAGCCCACGCTGGACGAGCGCCCGATCGGCGGCAGCGATGTCCTCGTCGCTGAGTGAAGCGAACATCGCGGGCAGCTGCGTCATGCCCTGGCGTCGAGCCACCGCGGCGAGTCCCGCGGCGGTGGGAAGGAGGTTGTGCAGCGAGTGATCTCGAGCGTGTCGATACACGATCACGACTTGCGGACGCGCCGCTGGAATCGGTGCGTCTGGGTTGTTGTGCAGCTCGGGAAGGAAGTCCGAGACGGGGTGCGAGTACTGGCGCACGAAGATCCGTTGCTCGTACGCGTCTCCCTCGGTGTGGTTACCGAAAAAAGCGCGCTGACGAACGAACGCGAAATCCGCCAGCTCTTCGTAGATGGGGTGCAGGGCGGCGCCATCCTCTCGCTGTTCGCGCAGGTAGTTGCTGAAGTGCTCCGCGTAGAGGTTCGGGTCCCAGTGCGAGGCCGGGTGCGCAAGGCGGTAGCCGGCGATGATGCGCTCCCACGTTCCCGGCGACTCGCGGACGATCAGACCCCGTAGATGGACGAAGATGTCGCCGAGCAGTTTGGCGTGATTGCGCCGGATCATCTCGTTGTAGAAGCCGAGGCTCTCCTCTCCGGTGGATGAGGGCCCGACCGCGTCGACGACCGTGCGTGCACTGGTGCGCCCCGAGAGCATGGGCGCCATTGCGTCGAAGAACGCGTCGAGGCTCATGCCGCGTCGCTCCCCGCATCGGGTCCGAGGACGTCGTCGTAGATCGCTCGTGCCGCATCGGCCTCGTCGAGCACGCGGTCGAGCGAGGGGATGTTCGTGTCCCATTCGAGCAAGACCGGGACGCGGCCGGTGATGCCGAGCGCCTCCCGGAACAAGGACCAAACGCCGTCGCAGACGGGCTCGCCGTGATTGTCGATGATGCGCTCGCCTTCGAGGATGTGACCGGCGATGTGCATCTGCATCGTGCGCTCGAGGGGAAGCGCGTGCAGCCATTCGCTCGCGTCTCCCTCGTGGTTGCAGGCATTGACGTAGACGTTGTTGACGTCGAGAAGCAGGCCGCAGTCGGCGGCGTCACACACCGCGCGCACGAACGCGCCGTGGGTCATCGTGCTCCCGGGCATGTTGGCGTAGTAGCTGATGTTCTCGACCGCCACGGGCCGCTCCAGCCGTTCGGAGAGCTCCCGGATGCGACGGGCGCAGTGCTGGACCGCTTCATCGCTGTACGGCAGCGGCAGCAGGTCGTGGTACGCGACGCCATCGATGTTCGCGTAGCAGAGGTGGTCGGTGTAGTAGGGCGCGTCGATCTCATCGAGAAGGCGCTTGAGGCCCCCGATGTAGTCGACGTTGAGCGGACCGCGTCCGCCGACGTTGGTCGAGACCCCGTGCCCGATGACTTGCCAGCGATTGGCGCAGGCCCGAAGCAGCTCGCGGGGCTGACCGCCGGTCTCGACGAAGTTCTCGGGAACGATCTCGAGCCAGTCGACGCGTCGCGTCGTGTTGAGGATGACGTCGTGGTGTTCGAGCCGCAGGCCGATGCCGACACCGCGGGGACTGGTGGGAGCGAGATTCTTCATCGAAAGGCCCTCAGGCAGATTTTGGGCGGGTCAGGAAACACAAAAGTCCGGGCCTGCATGCAGACCCGGACGCGAGAATCGTCGCGGGGACGATCAGCCGGAGGTGCTGGACGAGCCGCCGGTCGAACTGGAGCCGCCAGTGGAGCCGGAGGACGAGCCGGTGGCGCCGGGGCAGCCAGCGGAGCCAGTGGTGGCGCCGGGGCAGCCAGCGGAGCCGGTGGTGGCGCCGGGGCAGCCAGCGGAGCCGGTGGTGGCGCCGGGGCAGCCAGCGG
>CAYSPB010000361.1:3392-8228 GCA_964432695.1 uncultured Nannocystaceae bacterium | reverse complement strand
GTGATGATGCCGGCCATGATCGCGCGGCTGCCCAACAAAGAAGCGCGTGCCCGCGCCGAGCAGCTGCTCGCAGCCGTCGGCATGAGCGAGCGCCTTTCGCACCGTCCGGGCGAACTCTCCGGTGGTGAGCAGCAGCGCGTCGCGATTGCGCGCGCGCTCGTCATGAAGCCGCGACTGCTGCTCGCGGACGAGCCGACCGGAAACCTCGACACCCGCACCAGCCGCGAGGTGCACCAGCTGCTCTTCCGACTGAACGAAGAGCAGAAGATCACGATGCTGATCGTCACCCACAACCGCGAGCTGGCCTCGCAAGTGCCCCGAAGCATTCGCATGCAGGACGGGCGGCTCATCGCCAGTGAAACCAAGTCGGACGAAGAACTCGCGCGGGCCCGCGCCGTCGGCCTGGACGACCCTGCGGACGACGAGGGGGGTCATGACGCTCCCTGATCCTCGCCGCTGGCTCGCGCGCCTCCTGCCACTGCTCGCGGTCGTGCTGGGGGTGCTCGGTGCGCCGAGCGCCAACGCCCGGGTCCCGCTGGGCGCGACGCAGTACGCTGCGCTGCTGCAGACCATCGCCCAAGGAGTTGGTGACGAGGTCTACGGGCAGCCGATCATCGAGGTCCGCTTCGAGGGCAACCGGCGCGTCGAGTCCGAGGCGATGCTGCTCGAACTCGACAGCAACGTGGGCGAGCTGGTCAGTCAGCGCAAGCTCGCGGCCGACCTCAAGCGCCTCTGGGCGCTGGGCTACTTCGAAGACGTCAAGGTGGAGGGCGAGCTGCTCTCCCGAGGCGTCGTGCTCACCTATGTCGTCGTCGAGCGGCCGAGCGTTCGCAAGATCATCGTCGAGGGCAACGACGAGCTCAAACTCGACGACATCAACGAAGAACTCGACCTCGAAAAGAACGAGGTCCTCGACCTGGGCAAGGTCACCGAGAACATCGAGAAGATCAAAGCGCTGTACACCGGCAGCGGATTCTTCTTGGCCGAGGTCAGCTACGAGCTGCGCCCGGTGCCCGACGAGCCCGGCAAGGTCGACGTCGCGATCGTCATCACCGAGTCGACCGAAGTCATCGTTCGCCAGATCGACTTCGTCGGCAACAAAGCCTTCACCGATGCGGAGCTGCGAAAGAACATCTCCACGCGGGTGGGGGGCTACATCGCGGTCGTGGCCCAGCGCGCGGGCGGCTTCTTCAACCGAGAGCAGTTCCAGCAGGACTACACGTTCCTGCGTAGCTTCTACGGCGACAACGGCTACCTCGACCCCAGCATCAAGGACCCGGAGCTGTCGCTGAGCGCCGACCGGCGCTTCGTCTATCTGACCATCCCGGTCGACGAAGGCCCGCAGTATCGCATCGGTCAGATGCGCGCCAAAGAGGCTCTGCGTTCCGGCGAGGAAGAGCTGTACACCGAGAGCCAGCTTCAGCGTCAGATCGACCCGGTTCTCAAGGTCGGCGATGTCGCCAGCACGGGCAAGATCCAGAAGATTCGCGAGACGATCGAGCGTCGCTACAAAGACTCCGGTCACGCGTACGTCAACGTCATTCCGAGCACGCGGCAGGACCGCGAGAGGCTCGAGCTGTACGTCACGTACGAGATCGACAAGGGCCCGCTCGTCTACGTCGAACGCATCGACATCACCGGCAACGAGAAGACCGCAGAGAAGGTCATCCGTCGGGAGATGGAACTCGCCGAAGCCGACCTCTACTCCGAGTCGAAGAAAGAGGGCTCCGAGTTTCGCATCCTGCGTTTGGGCTACTTCTCGCAGGTCAACGTCTCCACCTCGCGCGGCTCGGCCGACAACAAGATCGTCATCAACGTCGAGGTCGTCGAGCAGCTCACGGGGACCTTCCAGGTGGGCGCCGGATTCTCGACCATCGAGAACTTCGTTCTGCAGGGACAGGTCGCCTACGACAACTTCCTCGGCCGGGGCGCAACGGTCCAGGTCGTCGCGCAGCTCTCGAGCCTGCGGCGTCTGTTCAACCTTTCGTACTTCACCCGGTACTTCCTCGACAGCCGCTGGAACTTCCTGTTCAACGTCTTCAACTCTCAGAACATCTTCCCGAGCTTCCAGCGGCGAAGCACGGGTTTCCGTGTCAGCTGGGGTTATCCAATCCTGCGCGACCTGACGGTGTTCGTCGGCTACAACCTCGAAGACGTCAACGTCAGCTTCGGCTCGTTCGGTTCGATCGGCGGCGTGTTCTCGCCGGGTTCGCTGGTGACGGTCCCGCAGCAGGCTTTGATCTCGAACCTGTTCGCCGACGGCATCACCTCGGCGCTCACGGCCCGAATCCAGTACGACACCCGGGACAACTTCCTGTTCCCGACGTCGGGGCAGTTCCACCAGCTGCGCGGCGAGTTCGCGAGCAAGTACTTCGGCTCGCAGAACCGCTTCAACCGCTACACGCTTGATTCGCGCTTCTACTTCCCGGTCATTCGGTCCAAGCAGCAGTTCCGTGCCTGGTTGGTGTTCAAGACCCGCCTGCAGGTCGGCTACGTGCAGAGCACCGAGCGCCGTGGCGTGCCGATCTTCGAGCGGTACTTCCCCGGCGGCATCTTCGGCGCCGGCGAGATTCGCGGCTTCCGCCTGCGGAGCCTCGGCCCGAAAATTCGCGTAGCGTCGGGGCCGAACCCCACCGCAGCGCTCGTGCCGTACGAGATCGGGGGTAACCTGCTCACCGCGCTCAACACCGAGCTCGAGTTCATGATGATTCCGCCGGCGAACATCAAGGGCGTGCTCTTCTCGGACATCGGTAACGCGTTCAACACCGAGTCGCTCTTCTGCGAGCAGCTCAACCCGTCCGACTTGCCCAAGTCCGACCCCTGTCAGGGCTGGCGCCTGCGAGACCTTCGCTACTCGGTCGGCTTCGGCTTCCGTTGGCGCTCGCCGATTGGCCCGCTCCGCTTCGAGTGGGGCTTCCCGCTGGACCGCCAGCGCGGCACCGACTTCGACCCGCGGGCGGATGATCCGGTCGTGTTCGAGTTCTCGATCGGCAACTCGTTCTGAGGCTTGCAGTCGGCCCCCGGCTCCCTCGCTCCGAGGGCGAAGCCCCCCGCGCTCGCCTCCAAGGACGCCCCCCGGGCGGCGCTTGCGGTTGTTGCGGACGGGCGGCGACAAGGGGAGGTGCCCACGGGCACGGCGTGGAGGTCGGGTGCAAGGCGGGGAGGGGTGGTGCGTTGAGGTGGGGATGAGGACGGAGGTGGCGCCGGTATGGAGCGGCCGCGCGCGCCCGGGTCGGGTGCTTCGCCCCAGTTGCGCTAGGCGGGCGTGTCCCAGATCACCGCAGCTGGTGCACGGTGCCGCAGCGGTGCCGCGCGAAGTCGCCGAAGTGGCGCCGCTGGCTGTGAATGCCGTCTCAGCGGGTCGCGTCCCACCAGCACGGCCGCTTGCCGCCCTCTTGACCAGCCACTAAGGTGCCCCCCATGCGTCGAGCCTTGACCCTCTGCCTCGCGACAGCTCTGTTTGCGAGTGCCGCCCCCGCGACTGCTGTCGCGGCGGTCCCCAAACTCGAGAAAGTCGCGATCGTCGACGTGCAGCGCTGCCTCATGGAGACCAAAGAGGGTCGCGCTGCGAAGAAAGACCTCGAGAAAACGTTCACCAAAGGACAGGCCAAGCTCGACGGCAAGGCCAAGAAGCTCGACGCGAAGATTCGCGACCTTCAGGCGAAGGCGGCGATGCTCTCGGAGAAAGAGCTCCAAAAGCGAGGCGCCGAGCTTCAGCGTTCGCAGGCCGAGCTCCAGCAGCTCGCCGTCGAACTCCAAGAGGAGGTCGCGAACAAAGAGGCACTGCTGACCGAGAAGATCTACAACAAGGTCTCCGGCATCGTGAAGCAGATCGCGCTCGAGGAGGGTGTACAGGTCGTGCTCGTCCGCTCGGAGCTCACCGTCCTCTACGCCGCCCCCAAACTCGACCTCACCAACCGCGTCATCGTTCGCTACGACAAGCAGAACGCCAAGTGAGCACGCGCAGACCCCAGGACTTCATCATGGCCCGCATCCTTCCCCGTCTCACGTTCGCCGCAGCCCTCGTCGCTGGCGCCGTCACCACGCTCGCTCCCGTCGCGCCCGCACGCGCCGAGGTCCCCGCGGTCAAGAAGATCGCGATGGTCGACATGCAGCGAGTGCTCAACGAAACCGTCGCGGGCAAGCGCGCCCGCAAGGAGCTGGAGTCCAGCTCCAAGGCGAAGCAGGGCAAGATCGACAAGAAGCGCAAGGCCCTAGAATCCGAAGCGTCCAAGCTCGGCAGCATGCAGGGCGAACAGTTGATGGCCGCGCAAGAGAAGCTTCAGCGCGAGTCGATCGAGCTTCAGAACATGCTCATGGCGCTCGAGCAGGAGCTCGGCGAGCAGCACAACAAGATGCTCGAAAAGATGTACCGGAACGCGCAGGTCATCGTCAGCACCATGGCCAAAGACGACGGCGTCGACCTGGTCCTCGTCCGGGACCAAATGACGGTCATCTACGCCAAAGACGCATTCGACATCACGGGTGCCGTCATCAAGAAGTACAACGCCAAGCACAAGTAGCGCCCGAGACTCCTCTCGGCGACGTTCGGCTCTCGTCGTCCGACGAGAACCATCTGCCGGATGGGCGGCTCGAACGTGATCGAGGTGACCGCCGTCCTCAGATGCCTCGCGGCGTCCGAGTGGCGGCTTCGTTTTGCGCTGAAGTGTTGGTTGGCCCGCTTCGATGCACCTCGTCATGAGGTCCCGGGCGGGCGGGCTCTGCTGGCGCGATCGTCGGCCCGAACCGATGCGCCTCAGGTCGGTCGCTTGACGATGCGCGCCGGGACGCCCAAGGCGGTGGCTCCGGCGGGCACGTCGGTCATGACCAACGAGT
>CAYSPB010000361.1:0-3382 GCA_964432695.1 uncultured Nannocystaceae bacterium | reverse complement strand
GGCGCCATCGCCAACCTTGATGGGGCCGATGAGCACCGCGTTGACGCCGATGAGAACGTCATTCCCGATTTCGGGAAGTCCGGGGCGGTCCGGGGTGGTTGCCAGAACGACGCCCTGCATCAACCCCACACGGTCGCCAAACTTCACCTTCGGGTGCAGGTTGATGTCCTTGGCATGAATGAGGTGCGGCGCCTCACCGAACTCGACTTGGTGGGGGACATGGCAGCCGCACGTGACGTTCGTGGCCAGGAACCCGACCCGATACAGCTTCTTTGCGACCCAGCGCATCGGCTTGGGAAGCGTGTTCATCCAGCGCCCAAACCGATACACGGACATCACCCATACGCCGGGGTCCGTCACCGTTCCGTTGTGCCGCCGGAAGTCTCGGCGAAGCTCTTCCAACATGCGGGGAACGTCGCACGCGGGGCCCCCCGGGGCAAGATGGACAACCTCGGCAGCATGGCTCGAAACAGGTGAATCTGGTGTTCCCAGAGGCCTGCGGCTACCATCGCGAGCCGCAATCGTGTCGAACCGTTTCGGAGCGAACTGAGCATGCTGCTGCAGAGCCACGAGATCCAAGAAATCCTTCCCCATCGCCCCCCATTTCTGTTCGTCGACCGCGTGACGGAGGTCGTTCCCGACACGTCGATCACCGCGGAACACCTCGTCTCGCACAGCAGCCCGATCCTGCAGGGGCACTTCCCGGGCAACCCGATTTTGCCGGGGGTCATTCAGGTGGAGGCGATGGCCCAAGCGGCCATCGTTCTCGCCCACCAGTCGGGTCGCTTCTCCGCGGACAAGCATCACTGCTTTTTCATGATCATCAAGGAAGCCAAGTTCCGAGGGCCCGTGGTCCCCGGTGACGTGATGCGCATGGAGGTGAAAGCGCTGCGGATCGGCCGGTATGGCCGCTTCGAAGGTCAGTGCTTCGTGGGCTCCGACCTCAAGAGCCACGCCGTGATCACGGCAGGCTTCGAACCCAAAGCCACGGCCGAAACGACCGAAGAAGGGTGACGAGGTTCTTCGCCGTCCTGGTGGCGCTTTCGGCTGCCGGCTGTGCCCACGACATGAGTCGTGAACTGGCCCAGGCGAGCCGTTCGTTGGGGCGTTCCGTCGGTCGAGCCGATGGCGCGGCCGTCGTCGCAACGGCGGCGCCGGGCATGCGTGCGCAGCTCGACGGCGCCACGCTGCTCGAGTCCGAGGGCGAGCGCGACGCCTGGAGTGACGCGCTGTCGAAGCCGACGGCAGTCGAGCCGACCGCTGTCGTCTTCTTGCGCCCGGACTTTCCCGTCGCGGTGGTGCAGACAGCGGACGGTTGGCGCTTCGCCGAAGATCCAACCGACGTGTACGCTCAGGACACGCCGCGGCACGCGCTGCGAGCCCTCGTTTGGGCGAGCCGTGCGCAGCGGTGGGACGTGGTTCTGCGCTTGGCGCCGATGCGCTACCGGATGGGTCTATCTGAGGACGATCTCCAAATTGCGTGGACCGAAGGCGAGTACGCGCAGGTACTGACACGTGCTCGGGATGCGGTTGCAGACCACCTCGGGGATCCCATCGTGTCCGATGTAGACGAAGCGGTCCTCGAGGTTGCTCCCGACCATCGGGTCCGTCTCGAACGCGAACGAGATCAGTGGGTTATCGTCGACTTCCTCGGGTCGGACGCCGACGACGCCGCTCGCGTCCGCTGAGCAGAACGACAGTGTAGGCCGAGCGAATCCCGCAGCCTACAGCGGCAAAATGCCCCGTGGGGAACTGTCTTCGGGGGCCTTGCGTGGGCTCCCGCACGCGTTACGCTGATCGTAGATGTCTTCAACCGCTCACAGAACGCGTCCCACCCTCGATTCGCCCTCGGCTCAGACCGCGGAAAAATCGACCCTGGGCGCTGTTTGTGGCGAAGTCATCGCTCCCGCGGCGGACGTCGCAGACGCCTCCACGGGGATGCTCGCCATGAATCTCCTCCGGATTCCTAAACCTCGTTCCATTCGGCGCAAACGCCGCGAATCTCAAGAGGGGGCCCGGCTCGAGCTGACGCTGGAGATGCCCCGCAACACGCCCACCCCCAGAGCGGCGGCTGAAGAGCCTGAAGCTGCCGAGGACGAGCCGAAGCGCGGCGTTGCGGAGGTCGACTTTTACATCTAGCTGCGGCCGATGACTCGCGCGCGCGTGGCCGGCACGACTCGCCGACCGCGGCGGGGTACAACGGGGCAACCAGGGAACGGGGCGTTTGGACGAAGGTCCGAGCGCCCCTACTTCGTGGTTCACCCGCGGTCCAGTGGCCACAGCTGGGGGCCATTGGGCGCGGCTGCGTACTCTCGCAGTCTCGTCGTCGGCGCCGCGTCCTGGTAGCGTCATGGACGTGGCGGACCCCAAGGCCCATCCCGCAGAGGTGACGTCGGTTCAACCCGATGCGTACCCCCTGCGCCACAACGGCTACCGACTCTTGGTGCTCACCGGTGAACTCCGAGGCCGCGAAATCGACGTTCTGTCGGAAGCCATCACGGTCGGCAAGTCTCGAAGCTGCGACGTCGTGCTCCCCGATGACTCGGTCAGTCGCGTGCACGCCGAGATTCGGCGCGAAGGTGACGCCTACCGACTGCGCGACCGTGGCTCTACGAACGGAAGCTACGTCGGCGGCGCGCGGGTGACCGATGCGTACCTCAAGCCCGGCGATGTACTGGGCGTCGGCAAGGTGCAACTCCGCTTCATGCCCCGCGACGCGCGGACGGAGCTGCTTCCGTCCGAATCGGAGCGCTTCGGCGAGGTCATCGGGAAGAGCCTCGCAATGCGGAAGATCTTCGGCGTGCTGGAGCGCGTCGCACCGACAGACGTGACCGTCTTGCTCGAAGGCGAGACCGGCACTGGCAAAGACGTCATCGCGCGTTCGGTTCATCTTGCGTCCCCGCGGCGCGAGGGGCCGTACGTCGTTGTGGACTGCGGTGCCCTGACGGCCGATCAGATCGAAATCGAGCTGTTCGGCAATGATGGGCCGCCGGTACCAGGCGGAACGCCGATTCCAGGCGGTGGCATGCGTGCTGGCGCGCTCGAGCTCGGCTCCGGCGGGACGGTGTTCCTCGACGAGGTCGGCGAGCTCCCGCGCGATCTCCAGTCCAAGCTGCTTCGCGTGCTGGAGACCAATCGGCTTCGCAGGGTCGGAGGCACCGCCGAGGTCGAGATCGACATTCGCCTGCTCGCGGCCAACCATCGTGAACTCAAGGCGCTGGTCGACGAGGGCGAGTTCCGCGAAGACCTCTACTTCCGCCTCGCGGTCGTGTCTGCGGTCGTGCCACCGCTGCGGGAGCGTCGAGACGACATTCCGGTGCTCATCGATCACTTCTCGCGCCGGCTTCCACCGGGTATGTGGAAAGCGCCCGGCCCCGAAGCG
>CAYSPB010000360.1:0-8233 GCA_964432695.1 uncultured Nannocystaceae bacterium | reverse complement strand
GGCATGTTGGCCGACGCGGTCGCCGTGCTTCGCGTCGAAGCGCTCTGCACGTCGGGCCAGGTCGACCAGGCCCATGAAGCGACCGCTCGAGCCCTTCGTACCCGTCCTGGCTCGGTGGTCGGACGCCGGCTGGCGGAGGCTTGTCCGGCGCCGATCGTAAAACCTCGCGGAACCGGACACGGCTCGAAATGATGATGGCTACCAAGACCACGCTTTTCGTCGCCTCGCTCGCGCTGCTTCCGGGATGCCTTGCCACCGTGGAGCTTGGTGAAACCGACGGCGCTTCGACGGGGGCCGCTTCGGGGCCGGAGGCCGCGACCGAGGCGGCGTCCGATTCGGACGCGGAGACGACGGCGCCAGCGCAGACCGGTGGCGCTGTGGCGGAAAGCGGAGGCGACGATGCGGGGCCTATGCCCGACGGGTCGAGCTTGCCGGACCCGGGCGCAGACCTGCAGGACATCGCCGAAGCGCTCGCACAGATCCGTTGCGACGCGCTGTTTGCGTGCGATTGCTGGTCCGAAGAAGACGCGGAGGTCATCGGCGGGCCCGAAGGGTGCGCAGAGGTCCTGACGGAGGCGTGGATCGATCGTGGTCTCGATGCTCAGGCGCTGGGCCTGGAGGTCGAGCCCGACTGCTACGCGCGCCAGGCCGACGTGCTCGGGGCACAGGACTGCGCCCTCGCGCCGCCGGCGAGCGCCTTCGAGATCGAAGACGCCTGGGCATGCGCGATGTGGGTGGGCAACGCCAACGTGGGGCAGCCGTGCGAGCGGACGTCCGATCCATTCGGCCGTGACTCGTCGTGCGCGCCCGGGCTCTCGTGTTCGCAGGGGGTCTGCGTGCAGCTGCCGACCGGTGGCGCCAGCTGTCTCCCCGAGGCAGGGGACGTCCCCGCCTGCGCACCTCCGTCGGTGTGTCTGGACGAGGTTTGTCATGCCCGTGCCCCGATCGGCATCGGCTGCAGCAGCTCCTTCGAGTGTGCCGTGTCGCTTCGCTGCGGGGACGCAGGGCTGTGCGAGCCCGCGTTTTCCGAAGGCAAGGCGTGCGAGGGAAACCTCGACTGCGTCTCGCTGTCGTGCGTCGAAGGCAGCTGCGCGGCGCCGAAGGCTGCCGTCTGCGGACCGATCTTCACCGAAGAGGCCGGCTGAGGGCGGCGCTCGGGGGCCAACGCCCTCGCCCGATTCGCGCCCGCGTTAACGTGCCCGCGCCTGCCGCAATGGCCACGGCGCTGCAGGGCATGCAGACCGCGCTACCACCCGAAATCGGCACCGGGCGCAGGTGAAGCTGGCTCTGCAGGGCCAGCAGGCGCATGGTGTGCAGGCGATGGACTGGCTGCGACGCAACGTCTTCTTGTTCGACGGCCTCGGTGCGGTGGCGAGCACCCTCGCCACGCTGAGCATCACCCTCGCGTTTCAGCCCCGGTTCGGCATGCCCACACGTACGCTGTGGGGCCTGGCGGCCCTTGCGGTGTGCTTCGTGACCTACTCGTTGACGTGTTGGATGCGCCGAGCGCCGCTGCGTCCCTGGCTGCCGATCGTGATGAGCGCCAATCTGGCGTACTGCGTCGTGGTCGCGGCGGCGCTCGTCCTGCACACGGCCGAGATGACGGCCTTCGGCACCGCGTACTTCGCCGTCGAGATGGTCGTGATCGTGGGCGTTGTCATTCTCGAGCGGGCGGTGCTTCGCGCGGCCTCGCAGCCGTGACGCCGCCGGGCAGGGGAACGAAGGCCGGTGGGCATGCAGACGGCTCCTGAAAGAACCGTGCCAGCGCGGTCGTAGACGCGGTCTTCGCAGCCTCGGGTGCGCGTTGGAATCGAAGTGGGAAGGGGCGACTCGATCTGGGAAGCTCGCTCAGAGTTCGAGGCCGCACCGCGCCTCGACACATCGGCCTCCAGCCACCGGATCCCGGCGGATCAGCCGGGCTTCGGCCCGGCCTTCGCAGCCGAACGGAACCCACTGCACGCAGGCCTGAGCGTCGGGCGGTACGGCGTCGATGCACCCGGCCTCGTCGCAGGTCTCCAAGCACGTCGGGAGCACCGCAGACGCGCCGCCGACGTCGTCGATGAGCATGCAGGCGTCCTCGAGCTGGTGCGCGTCCCAGCGCGGGTTTGCGTCGAGGCAGAGGCGGTCGAGCTGTGGTGCCCCGCCAGGCAAGCACGCCAGCGCCGGCACCCAGCTCTCGCCGCAGGTCGAGACGAGGTCGAGGTTCCACTCCGCATAGGCTTCCGCGACCGCGCGAACCCGGACCGGCGGTGCAGCGGTGCCCTGCTCGGTGCATCCTGGCCCCACGCCGAAGGCCTGCTCGAACGCGGTCCCGGTGCCGAAGGGGTAGTGCACCGGCTGCTCGGGAAACGGTCGCGGAACGCCCGCGACAGCGCTCACGAACACGCGCTGTCCCTCGACGTATCGCTGCTTGTTGGCCTCGAGCGCGTCGAGGCGCGCGTACACGGCGTCGAGCTCGAGCAGCGTCCCGTCGACCCTCGGTTCACACCACGATTCGCCGTCGCGGCCTTCGCATTGCGCTCCCGCGTTCCAGCAGGACACCGATTGCGTATCGTCAGGCGCAAGGGGCGGGGCGCCCCGGGGCCGGGAACAGTCGTCCTCGTCGGTGATGATGACGACGGCGAGTGCCGCATCCGCGCGGACGAACCCGAACGCGGGATCGTTGGGGTCCGCGGTACGGTCGAGCACGCGGAGCACCGCGGCGAGCGGGGCCTCGGCGGTGCATCCCGAGATGCCCACCTGACCGAGACAGGCCAGGGCCTTGGCGGGGTCGTCGACGGTGTCCAGCTCGATCCAAGGACGTGCGCGAGGGGGGTCGTCGCCGTCGACCGTCGAAGGGCTGACCACGGAGGCACCGTCCTCGCACGTCCGCAGGCAGGCCTGCGTCGCGTCCGCGGCCGCGCTCTCGTGGCTCGACGTCGTGATGAAGTCCTCGAGACGGTCACGGCAGCTCGTGGCGACGAGGGCGGTGTCGTCTGCAACGCAGTCCGGGCCCGGCACGCTCGAGCGCGTCACGGCAATGCGTACGTCGAGTCCCGCGCGGGCGTACACGCCTCCGAAGTCGGCGAGGTTCTCCGCGACCGTATCGGCGACGTCCAGCATCGATGCGGAGTCGTCGACGACGAGCAGCACGTCCACCTTGGGCGGCGCAGGCGTACAGGCCGCGGCCGCGATCCACTCGGTGGGCCGGATGAGGTCGACCTCTGTCAGCTGCGGATCCGAGCATCCGGCCAGCACCACCGTTATCGCGACTCCTCCGCGTCCCATGAATGTCTAGCGATGCGAGAGGAGTGCCAATCCGGAGGCCGTGAACTCCCGCGTCGGTGAAGCACCTCGCTGCCAGAGGCGTTGGCGGCCGGGTCGCAGGTGCTGCCAACGTCGGTTTGCAGCACCTGCGTCGTCATACCGGGGCGCTTCGCATCGTGCGGCGTGCGTGCAATCGGGGCGCCGAATCAGTCCGCTTCGCGCATGGCCCAGTCGACGAACTCTGGGTCCATCACGATCTTCAGCAGCCGGCGGGCGTCGAGCAGCTCGAACTCGAGCGAGCCAAACGCCACGCAGTCGCCGACGCCGACCACATGCCGGTCCAGGAGCGTGACCGCTTTTCCATTGAGCCGCGTTCCGTTCACCGAGCGGTGGTCACCCAAGAGCAAGCCGTGCTCCGGGTCGTGGGCGAAGAACGCGTGCATCTTCGAAACGAAGGGAAACGCGATGCAGATGTCGCAGGAGGGCGCCCGTCCGACGTTGATACGGCCCGACGTGTTGTCACCGCTCTCTCGGCTTCGCACCGGGTACACCAACCAGGCAGGGCTCTCGCTTTCCGACGTCTCTCGCCGAAACGCGGTCGTATCGAAGCCGTCTTCACTCCACTCGGGCACGCCGGTTTGGCCGGGGTGTGCAACGAGGAAGAGCCCCGGAAGCTGACTGCAGAAATGTTCGCTGTCCGCCCTTCGGGTTTGTCGAACGAGCCACGAAGGCTTGAGGCGGGTGTCTTGCCGTCGTGCACGATCCAGCAGCCGGTCCACTGTCACAGCTTGCGACCGCGGGGGTGCTCGGGCAACGACGCTCACCCACAAACACCCTCCGAACACGTCGGGTTCGGCGCTGGATGCTTCGGAATCGCGCGCGTTTGGGTTCGGGTTCGCGCCGGCGATGCCGGCGGACGCTCGACGATGTGAGAAGCGGGGCTTCGAACTGTCCGCAGCTGCGCGTTCCGGACTGGTCGCGGCCGCGTGCCCGCGAATCGTCCGAAGACCGACGATGCGCTCGTGGTGGGAAGCCGGTTCGAAGGCGGCGTCCCGGTGACGACGCTCGCCCGCGTAACGCCTGGGGGACAGGAGACGTGGACGCGCACGGCGCGTGACCTCGCGGAGCCGATCTCGACCGAGGCGGCGACCGTGGCTCTCGTGGGGACCGCCCGCGTCGACGATGCGCTGTGGGTGCTGACGCGGGCGTCTTCGCTGACACGCCATCACGGCGACGACTTCTACGAGGTCGAGCACACGCTCATGCAGCTCGATCCCAGCACCGGCGAGGTTCGAGGAGCGCCTCGGCTCACCGTCCCCGAAGGGCTACTGCTGCGCGAGCTGAGCAGCCGAGCGGGCGCGACGGCGCTGCCGGCGGGCGAGGGCCTCGGCCTTGCGGGCCTCCGCTTTTGCGGCGCGGCGGGCTCGACGAGCGTCGCGACGGGCTTGGCCCTTCGTCGGCGTCGTTGGGGCGGGGCCACGGTCGATGCGACCGCCGAAGATCGAGGTGTACTTGCGGCCGTTCTCGACGCCGCCACCGAAGGCGCCGAACAGGACGCGCCAGCTCCGGCGCGTGGGGTCTTCGAGGCTGCCACGCGACCACCAGCCCAACCCGGGGCCGATGACCTTCGTGTCGCGCTCGGGGGTCTTCCAGCGGGTGAACAGCGCCGGAACCATCTGGAGCATCTTGCCCTTCACGCGGATGTCCCACCATGCAAAGGCGCCGAACGTGCCCTGGTTCTGGCCGCGCTCGATGTGCCAGACCAGCGGGAACTGAACGAAGTCCAGGTCCTCGCCCTTGCGGACCTGCGTGTAGGCGACCGGGATCACGAACGAGGCTTTGTCCTCGCCCATGTTGTTGTCGCGAATGAACAGCGGCAGGAACCAGTACAGGCGGCGCTGCGCGTACGCGTGCGAGTAGTAGAACACCGGTGGGGCGACGGCGGTGCTGACCTTGTGCTGCTGCCGCCATTGCCACACGACCAGACCGGCCTCGGTGAAGCGACGGTCCTTGCGGCGGCGCTGGATGAACAGCGGCGGAGCGGCAAGGGTGAGACTCGTGTCCTCGAGGCGGTGCGCCTTGCGGTACCACAGCGGGAACACGAACGTGCGGCGGTGGGTGTTGGTCGTCCGCAGGCCGACGATGCCCGCGTACCAGCCCAACGTCTTGCCCGGCGCGTTGTTGATGCCGAAGACCGGGGTGTACAGCTTCACCGCGCCGGGACGACGGTCGTAGTAGTAGACCAGCGAGCCGTGCGTGAGGCGGCCTTTGCCATCCTTGCCGTACAGGAACAGCGGCGCGCTGCCCCAGAGCGTGTACTGCGTGGAAAGGTCCTCGCCGGACTGGAATCCGCCCTTTTGGTAGCGGAAGAGCAGGGGGACGTAGCCGGTGAACCGGGTGTTTCGCTGCAGGCGGAAGATGTCGAAGTAGCCGATCGGTGCCAGCGAGAAGCGGCTGTGGTTGTAGCCCCGGCGACCGCCGAACACGAACGGGAACGCGGCCCATCGACGCACGCCGTCGGCGCGCTGGCGATCGAACCAAAGCGGTACGGCGATGGTGGTGTGCTCGTCCTTGGTCTTGTCTTCGAAGTGGAAGATCGCCGGCAGGGCGAGCAGGCGGCGCTTCTCGACCGAGTCCGACCACCACCAAAGCGGCGCGACCCCGGCGTTGAGACCCTTGCGGCTGAGCCGGTGGAACCCGGTCGCGACGATGTACGTATGCGTGCGGCGGTAGCGGTCGCGCGAGAAGAAGAATGGCAGACCCGCGTCGACGTCGACGCCACCGGGCTGACGCTGACGGAAGTAGAACGGTGCGACGGCCAGGCCGGTGCGCGGCTTCTCGCCGCGAACCCTGCTGCGCCACACAAGCGGGGTCCAGATGTCGAGGTCGTCGGTCGGTGTGCGACGCCGGAAGTACAGCGGAAAGCCGACGGTGGTCGACGAGAGGCCGCCGTCGACAGGGTGCTTGTCGTGATACAGGAAGGGCAGCACCCCCCAACCGTCACGGTCGGGGGTTTTGCGGCGCACGTAGGGGCCGTAGACGGCAGTGCGCTCCCCGTTGCGGGCGTACATGCCACCGACCGGGGTGATGATCGACGTGCGACCCGGCAGCTGGCGCCGGTAGTACAACGGGAAGGCCACGCTGTGACGCTCGGCTCCGCTTCCGCGCTGCACGTCCCACACGAGGCCCGCCACGCCGAGCGTGCGGCTGGTGGGGCTCTTGCTGCGGACGAAGACCGGCGAGACCGTCAGGCGCTCTTGGGTCTGCTTGTTGGTGACGTCGCCGAGCAGCAGCCAGGGGACGATGCCGTAGCGGTACTGCGGCCCGTTGCCCCAGAACGCCACCGGTGCGATGCCGCCGTCGACGCCTTCGCGGGTCTTGTGGCGGTAGACCGGGCCGGCCACGATCGTGCGGCGGTCTTCTTTCGCATCACGGACGTGCCACAGCAGGGGCGTGATCACTTGGTAGTGCTTGCCCCCGCCCCAGCCGGCGAAAGTCAGCGCGGGCACCAGCCCGAAGTGGCGTCGGTCGCCGCGACGGTCGGCGTAGCCCAGCGGGCCCGCGACCCACAGACTACGCGGCGGCTGCGATGCCGAGGCAGGGCGCTTGGCGTGCCAGACGAGTCCGGCCACGGTGCCGAAGCGGCGGCCGTCTTTCCCCTGTGCGAAGCCCGTCAGCGCGGGCAGGACCCCGAAGCCCCAGCCGTCAGCCGTACGCCGGCCACCGCCCAGCGGCGTCCACACGGCCGTGGTGTCGGGGCTCTTGCGGGTCAGGACCAGCGGGGCAAGCACGTTGGTGGTGCGCTGATACTTCTTGTCGACGAACCGGTAGAACAGCGGCGCACCCACGACGTTGCGCTGCCGCGGATCGTCGTACCAACCGATGGGCCCCGCCATGGTGAAGCGGCTGCCCTTGAGCGCGTTGCGACTGTTCCACACCAGCGGCGTTGCAGAGAACAGCTCGCGGTCGGGGGTCTTGGTCCTGAACGTGAGCGCCAGCGGCACCGCCCACGAAGAGCGACGGCGGGCGACGTCGGTCCGCTTGATCCACGGAAGCGACCAGACCTCGTTGCGGTTGCCGAACTCGCTCTCGTGAAGTAGCACGAAGGGCGCGAACGCGGCGTACTTGCGACCCTTGAGCTTGTTGTAGCCGCCGAAGTAGACGAGTGAGTAGTCGAAGCGCTTGAGCCCGCGCTGGAAGCGGAAGAAGAACGGCGCCGCAACGAAGTGCTTGCGGTCGTTCTGCAGGTCGGCGTCGCCGGTGTCCTTGCGGCCGTACCAGACCAGCAGGCCGGACACGCCGCGGAAGCTGTCGGGCGTCTTCTGCTGGTAGTGGAAGGGGACGACGAGGAAGTTCTTCACGAACTTCGTGCCCCACCACCACACCAGCGGGAACTGGCCGAAGTTGAATTGCTCGCCGACGCGGCGATAGCCCATCAGCAGCGGGACCGCGCCCCACACCGTCTTGCGCTCGGAGAAGCCGCCGAAGAACAGGCCGACCGGGTTGAACCACCGTCGTCGCTCGAGCCGCTTGTCGTAGTAGCCGAACGTCAGCGACAGGTCGGCATGAAGGAGCTTCTCGGGGTGCCCCGGCTTCGGGGTCCGATGAATGAACAGCGGAGGAAACGCGACCGCCCGGGTCCGGTGCGTGTCGAACTCGCGGTCGAACCACAGCGGCGGGATGTTGCGCTTGCGGATGAGCGTGGACTCGGTGCGCTCCGCAGGCGCGCTGGCAGCCGAGCTGTCGTTCGAGCCTCGCCGCGTCGTCGTGGGCTGTTCCGGCGGAGGCGCGAAGGCGCCCGCGGTCCCGAGCGTGACGCCTGGAGGGGGAGGGGGGACCACGGCGGCCGGTGTGGTCGGCGTGACCACGATCGAGCCTGCGCGTGCCGGCGCAGGCGCGAGGGCGACAAACGCGACCCGCACGGGCAGCCAGGTCAGGGACAGAGCCCGACGTGGGAGTTGCGGGGGCGCCGGCGGCACGGGTCGCG
>CAYSPB010000359.1:0-8254 GCA_964432695.1 uncultured Nannocystaceae bacterium | reverse complement strand
AGCGCAGTGAGTCGTGGGCGCTGCCTTCGATGAGGCCTTGGTCGGTGACGTAGGCGCCGACGTGCACGTTGACCCGCACGAACGCGGCCCCGGTCGCGGCCGCGATGCCCAGCGCCGCGCGGGCGTCGTTGCGCAGGCAGTTCACGCCGACGGGGCCGTCGAACGCGTCGCGCACGGCCAATACGGCGCGGGTGATGGCGGCGACTTGATGCGGGGGCAGGGGAGAGGACGCGTCGCCCTTGGCGAAGGGGACGGAGCCGAAGTTCTCCACCACGATCCCGTCGACGCCCCCCTCACGGAGCGCGGCAGCGTCGGCGTGCGCGTGCTGCAGCACGTCGTCGAAGGAGCCGGTCGCCGCCGGATCGCCGGGCATGGCGGGGAGGTGAACGACGCCGAAGATGCCGCGCAGAGCCATCGTGCATGGCGTACCACGGCCGCGTACACTCGTCGCGTGCCCGTGGTCGTCCACGTGGGGCTGCACAAGACGGCCACCACCTTCCTGCAGCAGTCGTTCTTTCCCGCCCTGCAGGGAGCCACGTTCGTCCACGCCACGCACGTGCTGCCGCCGCAGCCCACTCCGATTCATCGCTTCGTGGTGGAGCTGCTGTTTCGCAACCCGGCCACCCTCGACGTCGATGCGCATCGCGAGGCCATCGGTGCCTTCGTCGAAGCGCAGCCGGGCGTGACGATCGTAAGCAGCGAGGCGTTGTTCGGGTGGCCGTTCGAGAACCACGTCAACTTTCGCCCCAACGCCGAGCTGCTCGCCGAAGTGCTGCCGGGCGCCAAGATCTGGCTGGTGCTGCGTCGCCAAGACTCGTGGCTGGAGTCGGCGTACAGCCAGGTGCTCAAGCAGGGCCTGTCGACCTCGCCCGAGGCGTTCACCAACTATCGCGACGGTTCCTTCGGCGACTTCAATTGGAACATCTACAACGGGCCCAACCTCGACGTCCGCGATCTCGACTGGCGTCCGTACGTGCGCCACTACCAGCGTCGCTTTTCTGCCGGTGTGCTCGTGCAGCCCTATGAGGCCTTCTCCGACGACCCCGCGGCGTTCCTGGCACGCTTCTGCGACTTTGCCGGCGTGCCGACGTTCGTGCCCGAGAAGCAAGGCCGCGTGAACGTGGCCTACAGCCCGGTCTCGGCGATGACGGCTCGGGTCATCAACGCCATTCCGCTCACCCTCAAGCGCAGGCTCAAGGCCTTGGTGCCCCCGAGCGCGCATCCTGCTGCGGTCCTCAACCGCACGATCGATCCGCTGCTGCGCCGCCGCGCGATCATGCCGGCTGCGCTCAAGGGCGCCGCGCTCTCGCTGCACCGGACGGCCAACGCGGACCTCGCGGCCATGCTCGAGCTCGACCTCGCGCGCTACGGCTACTGAGCTCGGCCGCCGCTCGAGCGCAGCCGTGGCGCTGGCGCCCACGCGAGCGCCAAGAATACGAAGTAGTGCCGCCAGTGGATCGTGTCGATCACGCCCGACTCCACGGCCATACCGCAGATGGCTCCGGCGACGAGGGCAAAGCGAAGGCGGTCCTGCTGCGCGACCGCGTACACGGCCATCCACACCGAGCGTAGGATGCTGACGACGACGAGCGCCACGACAGAGAACAAACCCAGGAAGCCATGCTCGACCAGCGAGCGCACGTATGTGCTGTGCGCGGCCACCGTGAAGGTTTTCTCCGTCATGCCGGGGCCCAGGCCCAGCGGGTACTCGAGCGCCACCGAGGCCGCTTGGGCCTGGATGCGGAAGCGCAGGTCGTCGTAGCTCTGCATGCCGAAGCGGATCTCGAACATGTTGCTCACCGCGTCGACCGACAGTAGCTGGACCGCGACGACGGCGAGCAGCAGCAGGACGGGGGGAAACAAGACGAAGGTGCGCCACCACGTTTTGCCCAAGCCGTCGGCGAACGAGAACAAGAAGAAGAACACCGCCAGCCCGATGCCGAGGTTTCCCCAGGCGCCTCGGCTGAAGCTGAGGAACACGGCCGCGCCGGCGGAGGCCAAGACGGCCAGCCACGTGGGGCGGGAGGTGTCGCGGTGCGCGATCAGCATGTAGGCCGCGATGAGTACGACCGGCACCAGGTACGCGCCGTAGACGTTCGGATCCTTGAAAAGGCCGTGCAGGCGGCCGTCGGGCGCCATCAGCGGGCCGAGCACGGGCGCGCCGAGGTAGCCGGCCACACCGAACGCGGCCGCGAGTGCCCCACCGAACGCATACCCCTTGAGGATGGCGTCGGCGGTCCTGGCCTTGCCCCAGCCCTGTGCTGCAACGAGGATGAACCACAGCCCGACGAGGTAGAGCGTGACTGCCATGAAGAACAGGCTGCGGCCCATGTCCCGCGAGAACACCAGCGACACCACGTTTGCGACTACGAACAAGCTCAGCATCGCAATCGGCAGCAGGCTCGAACGTGGGACGAACAGGCGACGCGAGACGAGCAGAGCGCCCGCGGCAAGCAGGACGAACAGGTCGAACGGGGCCGGCTCGACAACGACGTAGATGCCTGTGGCCATGACGGCGGCGAGCAGCTGGTCGGTGGGGCGCATCGGCTGACTCACGTCGAGGCCTCCCTCCGGGTTAGCACGCCGACGACCACCAGATAGGCGAGCAACCGGATGCCCGTCACGGTGGCGAGCGCGAGCAGGGCTCCTCGTACGCCGTGACCGTCAATGACGACCAGCGCGACCCCGGTCGCCGCAGCGAAGAACGCGGCGTTGAGGGCGAACTGAAGCCGGAAGCGTTTCATCGCGACCACGGTTTGCGAAAGCAGGTTGGCGATACCGGCGAACAACGCGATCACGCCGCTGAGCGCGAGAGCGGGCGCGAGGCTGATGAAACGCGGCCCGTACGCGATCGAGAGGTAGACCTCGCCCAAGAGTATGCAGCCGCCGAGCAGGGCGGCCCCGGCAGCCGCCACCACGCCCCCGACGCGGACCAACAGCCGAACGAACGCAGCTCGGTCGGACTCGAACAAGCGGGCGAGGCGGGGCACGGCGGCGCCACCGACCGCCGCGTTGAGCACCCCGCTGATGAACAGGATGGACACGATCGCGGCGTAGTCCCCCAGAGGTTCGACACCGTCGGTATGCTCGAGGACGTATGCGGGCGTGTTCGTCGTGAGCCCGAGCAGGCCCCCCGCGAGTCCAACTGGCGCCGTCAGTCGAACCATCGCCAACAGTGCGTCCGTGTCGAAGCGTGGGCGCACCGAGGCGTGGCGGCGGGCGGTCTCGAGGTCGTAGACGACGGTCAACAGCAGTCCGAGCCCAGCGCCGACCGCCAGCGCTGTGGCTTCGTTTGCGCCTAGCAGCATCGAGCCGGCAACGCCCCCGAGCAGCAGGAGGCCGCGAAGGGCTCGCGAGATACCGACGCGGTCGAGCGACTCGTCGCGGGCCGCGGCGGCGTGGCACGCGTCCGCGATCATCTCGCTCATCCGGGTGAGCGCGACCCACAGCACGACGGCCGCGGTGGTCGAATCCAGTCCGGCAATGGCGGACCAGACAGCGGCGAGGACGACGGCCAGCGGCGCGCCGATCAGCCGCAGCCCGAGCACGTGCCCGAAGTCCATCGCGCCGGCTTTCGCCACGACGTATGCCGGCCGCAGGTGAAGGCTCGTGAGCACGAAGAGCGGCGTGGCGATCGCGAGCCCGAGCGCGTACCGGCCGAGCGCCTCGTCGGATCCCAACCGCGCCATCGCGATGAGCAGCCCGAACTGTCCGCCCGCAAAGGCGACCTCGCCTAGAAGCGTCCACCGCAGGCTGCTGGCAACGCGTCCGAAGTCGCCGCCGCGACTCATCGCGACCCGATCCGCGCGACCATCACGAAGAACGTGCGCAGCATGATGTCGAGGTCGAGCACCAAGGTGTGGTGCCGGACATAGAACAGGTCGTACGCAAGCTTCGTACGCGACGCGTCGACCGAGTCCGCGTAGCCGTGGTTGATCTGCGCCCAGCCCGTGATGCCGGGCTTCACCAGGTGACGGTAGCTGAAGTAGCTGATCTCCGACTCGAGCTTGGCCGCCAACTTGGGTTGCTCGGGCCGAGGTCCGACGATCGACATGTCCCCGCGGAGCACGTTCCAAAACTGCGGCATTTCGTCGATGCGCGAGCGTCGGAGAAAGCGACTGAACGTGGTGGTGCGGTCGTCGTCGGTCGCGGCCCAGCGCTCATCGGCGTTCGGCGGCGCGACCTTCATCGTTCGAACCTTGTAGAGCCGGAACGCGCGGTTGCCCAGTCCGATTCGGTCCTGTGCGTAGAAGAACGGCCCCGGGGAGTCGACCCTCATGATCAACCACAGCGCCGGGAAGATCGACGCGAACACCACGAGGCCCAGTGCGGCCACGGCGATGTCGAGCACTCGCTTCACGCGGTCGCGGCTTTGGTCGAGCTGCTCGAACAGGTGCAGTAGCCAGCGTTCGTCGACCATGTCCACCGGAACTCGCCGCTGCACCGACATCAGCAGCGTCTCGGCGGTCTTGATCTCGAGACCGTGGACGCGAAGCTGGGTGAGAGCGCTTTGACGGGCGGGGTCGGCCGCCGTGCTCGTCACGACCATCACGATCTCCACGCCATGCTCGGTGCACGTGTGGACCGCTGCGTCGAGGGGGCCGAGAACAGGCATGGCAGCCTCGGTCTTCTCGTCGCCGAGGAGTCCGATGACGTCGTATCGGGTGTGCGAAACGCCACCGATCTTGGCCGCGAGCGCGACCTCGGTTGGGCCATCGCCGAGCACCGCCACGCGAATGCGCGGACCTTGCTCGATGTAGCGGGCGTAGATCAGCCGCCAGCTCAGCACGCCGGTGGTCGCCCCGAACGCGACGAGTAGTAGCACCGTACGGCCAAGGGCCTGGTACCAAACGAAGTGGCTTGCGAGCAGGACGCCCAGCGCCGTCGCAAAGCCGACCATCACCGAGCGCAGCGCGACCTCCTTACGCTGCAAGACCAGCGCGGTTTGGTGCAGCCCCGTCAGATAGGACGCGCCGACGCCGAAGAGCAGGCCCACCGTGGCCGAGACCGTAATGCCGCGAAAACCGACGTCAGCGCCCACGAATACGTAGTTGCCGACGAACCATGCCGTCAGCTCGACCGCTGCTGCGATGAAGGCGGTGTCGAGCAGAAGGATGAGGAAGACCGGCATCGTCGGGCCGACTCAGGGGAAGAGCGGAACGGGCCCCGCGGATGCGGGCGTCTCGTTGTCGCCGATGCTGGCGAGGTTGCCGTAGCCCAGACGGCCGTCGCCACCCTGACCCCAGCACCGTACCGAGCCGTCTTCTTCCATGATCGCGCAGGTGTGGTTGCCGTCGGCAAAGATGGCCGAGACCGATCCTCCCACCGGGACGTCGCCCGCGGTCGAGGGGGCCTCACCATCGCCGATGGTCGCGGTGTTGCCATAGCCCAGCTGGCCCTGGCCGCCGTCGCCCCAGCACCGCACGGCGCCGTCGTCCATCAAGACGCAGGTATGCGCGAGGCCGGCTGCAATTTGCACGGGAACGCCAGGTCCGATGTCGACCGCGCCTGCGGTCTGCGGCGTGGTCGAGACGCCGACGGAGATCGTGTTTCCGTAGCCGAGGCGTCCGCTGGCTCCCCGGCCCCAGCACCGCACGTCGTCGTTCTCGGTGATGACGCAGGTGTGGAAGAAGCCGGCCGTCAGCGCGGTCACGCTGGCGCCGACGGGCACGTCGCCCGCCGCCGCCGGGAACTCTCCATCCCCGATGTCGTTGATGTTGCCGTAGCCCAAGGCGCCGTCGCTGGCTTCGCCCCAGCAACGCACGCGACCGTCGCCGAAGCGGACGCAGCTGTGGCGTGCGCCCGTGACGACCTCGGCAATGGCGCCCGAACCGATGTTGACCACGCCTGCAAAGGCGGCGGTCTCGTCATCGCCGATGTTCTCGAGCAGCCCGGGGACGCCCAGCTGGAAGAAGGTCTGCGCGCCCCAGCACCGCAGCTCGCCGGTTGCGTCGAGGACGGCGCAGCTATGGAACGCACCTCCGCGCGCACCGAACACGGTGCTCGGTCCGCCCAGTGGTACCAAGCCCAGGTCGGCTGGGACTTCGTCGTCGCCCAGGTCGTTGGTGTTGCCGTAGCCCAGCTGGCCTTCGAGCCCGCGGCCGAAGCAGCGCAGGCCCTCGCCCTCGAAGTGGAAACAGGTATGCGAGAGCCCGGTGACGAGGTCGGCGACGGGACCGCCTGCATCGACGAAGCCCGCGGCAAAAGCAGGCTCGTCGTCACCGATGTTTTCTTCGTCGCCGTTGCCCGTGCGCCCGTTGTTGCCGTTGCCCCAGCACAGGACGCGGTTCGTCTCGAACAGGGCGCACGTGTGGTTGCCGCCGAGTCCCATCTTGGTGACGCGGTGGAAGGAGCAGTCGAGTCGGCAAGCATCGACATCGATCCCGTTGCCGTCGTCGCACTCCTCGACGCCGTCGAATACGAAGCCGTCGCCACATTCGGCGGGACTGCAGTCGACGCAGGCGTCGGTGTTGTCGTCGTTGCCGTCGTCGCACGCCTCGCCGGCCCATTGGTCGCCGTCGCCGCAGACGTTGAGGACGCAGCCGTCGAGGCAGAACTGGCCGGGGCCGATCTGGTCGGCGCCGGGATCACATTCCTCTCCGGGGCCCTGGAAGCCGTCTCCGCAGACGTTCAGCAGACACTCGGAGGTGCAAAACTGGTCGGGGCCGTTGTTGCCGTCGCCCTCGTCGCACTCCTCCACGCCCGAGAAGATGATGCCGTCGCCACAGCGGGCGTCGACGCAGTCGATGCATGCGTCGTCGTCGAACGGGTTGCCGTCGTCGCAGTCTTCGAAGACGTCGACGTTGCCGTCTCCGCAGCTGCCGAGCACGCAGTCGTTGCGGCAGCCGTCGTCGTCGTTGTTGTTTCCGTCGTCGCATTGCTCGTCGGGCCCGATGTCCCCGTCGCCGCAGACGTTCTCCACACAACCCGGCAGGCAGGCTTGGCCCGGGCCGATGAGCGGGTCCCCCGGGTCGCATTCTTCGCCGGGGTCGAGGACGCCATCCCCACAAGTACCGATGCTCGTGCTCGTGGTGTCGTCGAAGGTCGTGGACGTGTCGAAGGTGTCGAAGGTCGTGGACGTGTCGATGGTGTCGATGGTGGTCGACGAGTCGTCGGACGATCCATCGGTGCTCGAGCCCGAGCTCGAACTCGACTCGGTGTCCTGCTGGATGCCAATGGCGACGGCGGTCAGCTCGGACCGGCCACAGCCGGCGGCGACGCTGACGAGGAGAGGCGCGGTAACCGCGGCCCAAGCCCAACGACCCTTCACGCTTTCCACGATAGCGCGAAAGCGTGCAGGTCCGAGTCTTTCCTAGGGTTTTGGACGTTTGGCGCTAGGTGCGCAAAGCGCGGCCTCATCGGCGGCGTGCGGCGACGAGAACGCGGTTGCCCAACCCACTGAGGCGCGCAAGTGCGCCAACCCCGACGATACCGCCCCGGAAGAGCAGAGGGGCGTTTTTGTTCTTGGCCAACAACTCGCGCAGCGGCGTGGACTTGGGCGCGATCGTGCGGACGTCGAAGCCCCGTCGTTCCAGCACGTTGCGCCACGCTCGACGCCCGAACTTGAAGATGTGGGTGCCTGGATGCATGCCCACCTCCAGGTGGGGTCGGGTCGGCTGCAGGAAGCCCCGGGCCATGAACACGAAGTGGTAGAGGCTTTCCTGTGCGGGGGTCTCGGCGACGAACCACCCACCGGGGCGCAGGACGCGGTGCACGTCATCGAGAAAGGCACCGGGGTCCTCCATGTGCTCGACCACGTTGAACGCGGTGACGATGTCGAGTGATCCGTTGGGCTGCGCGGCGTCGAGCGTGCCGTATCGGACCATCCCGGGGCGGTGGTTCGCGGCGTGGTCGACCGCGGTTTGCGAGAGGTCCAGGCCGAGCGCATCGTAGCCGACCGCGCGTGCCTGCTCGACGAAGTCCCCATGCATGCACCCGATCTCGACCATGCGGGCGTGCGACGACGCAGGCGCGTGCGCTCGAGTGAAAGAGACCCGGCCGGCGTTCTCGGCCGCGATGGCATCGTCGACCTCGAGGTACGCGTCTTCGTTGTCGGGGTTGAAGGAGGCGTCGAACCGCAGTGGGTCGCACCACATCACCGAGCAGACCTTGCAGCGACGGATCGAGAAGTCGGGCCGGCGCAGATACACCGCACTGTCTCCGCTACACAGTCGGCAGCGGTGCTCGGCGAACTCGGCGCGCGCTTGCATGGACCGAACGGTAGCAGCCTCGCGCGTGCATGCACCACAGGCTG
>CAYSPB010000358.1:0-8275 GCA_964432695.1 uncultured Nannocystaceae bacterium | reverse complement strand
CGGTGCGTCGAAGTCTTTGGCAGCAACGAACGTCCACGGCGGTGCCGGGTCGTCGGAGTCGGGGTAGGGGCCGCGAAACCCGTTGCGGAAGAACTCGTGCAGCTTTGGGTCGAACGGCGTGTCGTCGTCGCGCCACTGGAACATGGCGAGGTGTTCGCCCAGCGCTTCGTCGGGGCTGTTCGCCATCGCAACGGCACCAATCCAGTGGAAGTCTCCGACGTTCACGTACGGCGCCGGGTCGAGCTCATAAAACTTGATGAGCTCGGTGAAGACCACCGACTCGTCCTTGGGCGTGAGCCGGACGAACTGCGGTGAGCCTTCTTGGCCACCGAACAGCTCTCGATTGCACGGGACGTGAACATCCCAGGCCGCGCGCTTGGCCTTTTCGGGTTCACGCGCCCGGAAGATGACCGTGTCCGCTGCTTCGGAGATGGTCCACGCCGGGAGGATGACGGCGTTTTCCTTGGCGAGCAGCTTGGCCATCTTGTGACCACGCGGGTCGGCGCGCAGCCGCATCGCGTAGTGCTTGCCCTTTTCGTAGCTGTTCTTTTCGGGCAGGACGATCGTCTGGCCGACTTTCTTGCTGGGTCGCAATCCTCGGCTCTCGTGCCGCTCGAGCGGGTACAGCTTGGCGTCGGCGATGGGTGCGGTGCCGCCCGAGGTGAGCAGCGCGAGGCCGGCGGTCGTGCTGACGAGCGCGACGACCAACAGTGGGATCAGCATGGCCGAGGCGCCGGCCTGCTCCGGTGTCGCCTCGGGGTCGAGGGCCGTCGACGCTCCAGCCGCGCCGACTCCGATGTTTGCGGCCGTGACGGCGCGCAGCATGCCGGCCGCGATGAGCGACGCCAGCGCTCCGCCGACCGTCCCGGTGGCGGCGCTCTGCAGCCCAAAGGCCTCGTTGACCGCATCGCCGAGCGCCAGCTGCAGCTTGAGCGGATCGCCGAACGCCGCGAGCCCGGCGACAACGGTGAACAGCCCTAGTCCGAGCACGGGCAGGACCACCACGCCCAGCGCCGTGAGGCTGGGAATGCGGGTGCAGGCGAGGGCGAGCAGCACGACGACGGCGACGCCGGCAGCAGCGGGCAGCGACAGCGCCGCTGGGCTCAAGGTCGCAATCTGGCTTCCTTGCCACAGCCCGCCCGCGATCACGGCGAGCGCAATGACGGGATAGGCAAACGCGGGTGAGGCGACGCCGTCCGTACCCGTTTGGCGCGTCAGCTTGGCTTCGCCGAAGTGCAGGCCCATCCCCAGTACGCTCGCGATCCACATCCACACCAAGGCACCCCGCCCCGCGAGGGAGACCGCCGCAATGGCGGCGGAGATGGTGGTGACCGAGGCGCTGGTCGCGAGCAGAACCGCGGCGGCGCTCGGCGAGCCCGCGCGCCACCGCCGGCTGGCGAGGCCCAGCCTGCGCAGCGGCAGGAGCCCGGTGCCGAGCATGACGAGCAGGCCGGCACACAGCACGAACCCGCCCAGAATGGGGTTCCACAGACCGTCGAGGAGCCGTTCCATGCGAGGGGGCAGCGTGGCAGGTCCGCCCACCGGCGTAAAGCCACGGGTCCGCCAACCCGGTTGCCGGCGTGACGCTCAGTCGAGGGCGCGCATGAGGGTGTCGAGGCGCTCCCGGGCTTCGAGGCGGGCCTCGTGGGCCGCGGGATCTCGCTGCCACGCCGCCAGCTGCCCCACGGGAATCCTCCATTGCCCGCCGACCATCAGGCCCACGAGCGCGCTCGAGGTGTCGCACAGCGCCAGGGCGCGCAGGACGTCGCGCGCTGGCCAGAGTGCGGGGTGCTCGGGGTCGAAGACCGCGAGATCCGCCTCCGCGCCTCCCTGCACCACGCCTGCGGTGAAGGCCGGGTGCAGTCGACCGGGCGTGCTCCAAACCGACGCAAGCAGCGTCGACGGCTCCGCGAGGGTCCCGGCGGCATCCAAACTGGTACGGCGCATATCGTCGAGCGCGCGGGCAGTGTCGAGGGACGGCGTTGCACGAAATGCTGCATACGCATCGCCGCTGCTGGGGCGATGCCCGCGAATGCCCGCAACCGCCAGGAGCTCGCGCTGGACGTTCATCGCGTCATTGGAGACCGCGCAGTCGGTCCCAACGATCCACGGGATGCCCGCAGCCTGCCAGCTCGGGACATGGGCGGGAAAGCAAAACTGCTGCTGCGACAACGGACAGAACCCCAGCGCATGCCGTCGCGGGTCGAGGCGCGCGAGGTCGTCATCGCCGACGAAGATCGCGTGAATGGCGAGCAGCGAAGGGACCTCGGCGAGGACGCCGATTCGGTCGAGCCACCCGATCGGCGTGACCCCGTGCCGCGCGTCGATCCGTTCGAACTCTTCGACCGACTGGGCGACGTGCACGTGGACCGGAAGATGGTGGTCGCGCGCGAGCATGGCGACGTCCCGCCACATCGTCTCGCTGACGGTGTCGGTCGCGTGCGGACCGAGGGCCGCGTGAATGCCCTTGCCCGCCCAGCTTGGGGCGGCGAGGCGCAGCGTGGCGTCGCGTTGGGCGTCCCGCTGCCCAACGCCGGGGCCCGCGAGATCCTGCAGGGTCGGCGCGACGACGCCGCGCAGTCCGACGTCGCACATGCCTTCGGCGATGGCCTCCGCAAAGTAGTAGTGGTCCCACACGCGGGCGACGCCGTGGCGAAGGCTCTCCAGCGCGCCCAGGCGGGTGAAGGCGCGAACGTCGTCGGCCGTCATCGCCGTCTCGAGGCGGAAGAAGAGGTCTTCGACGACGTTGCCGCGGAGTGCCTCGGTGCTGAGCAGTCCGCGAAATCCCACCATCGCGAGGTGGGTGTGTGCGTTGATGAATGCCGGCGCGACGATGAGGTCCCCCAGGTCGTCGTCGACTGGACCCCCGGCGGGACCTTCGTGTACGGCAGTGATCCGCCCATGCTCGAGGTGAAGCATCGCAGGCCCGACCCGCAACGCATCGCCTGCCCCGAGGACCACGCGCGAGGCGAACAGGGTGCGTGCCGTCACTGCGCCCACGGTAGCAGCTATTGCGCGTCCCAGAAGTTGATCATGCCGTTGGTCACCTCGTAGCCGCTGTTGTCGAAGGTGGGCCACGCGTGGCTGGAGAACGTCGATACGTCGTGGACCGTCACGAACTGGATGGTGTTTCGGAAGGTGCCGAACGTGCAGGCAGTCGCGTCGTACGTCGCCGTCGTGATGTCGTAGGTGCGCGTGGGGCTGGTGCAGCCGTTGTCCGGATACCAGGCGTCGTAGGCGTCCTGCGCGGAGGTGTAGCCCTGCCACGTTCCGCCCCCGTACGGTACGACCCCGTCGGTCTCGGTGTTCGCCAAGAAGACGGGCGTGGTCGTGCCCGCTGGGGGTCCGGCGGGGGTGCCGGAGAAGGTACTGCCGTAGTACGACGACACGGCGGCCAAGCCACGAAAGCGTCCAGCCATGGTCGTCCCAAGCTCGTGCACGAGTCGGCCTCCATTAGAGTAGCCGCCAGCAAACACCCGGTCGGTATCTACGTGTAGCTCCGTCTCGAGGTGATCGAGCAGCTCCTGGGCGTACTCGGTGTCGTCGCGGACGACGGCGTTGGTCAACCACAGTCCGTCGAGCGCGGGGTTCACCCCAGGGCGCGCGTTGGGGAAGACCACGATACGGTCGTCGGCGAGGGCGTGGTCGTGCAGTTTCAGCATGCCACCGCTGCCCGCGAACTCGAGCGCCGACTGGCCGCCACCGTGGAACATGAGGATCAGCTCGAAGGGCTCGGCGCCGGTCTCGTCGTAGCCGGGGGGAAGGAACAACAGGAAGCTCCGCTGGGTGCCGTCGGCCTGCTCGAAGTCGAGGCTGTAGTAGCCCGGCGTGCTCGGAACGACCGAGGTCGTGCGCCAGGCCACGTCGCCCAGCTCGGCGCCGATGTCGGGTTCAGGCGCTTCATCACAGGCGCAGACGAGCAACACAGGGAGCGTGAGCAGAGTGTGCAGCGGCTTCACTCTCCACAAGAGCCCATACGGACCCGATCGGATCACGGCGCCGTGCTACACCCTCTTGCAATGCGATGGTGGCTGCTTTCGTCCGCGTGCGTGCTCATGCTGAGCTGTGACCGGCCCGCAACCACGGCGCTGGGGGACCCGACGTCGGTCACCGACGATTCAGGGCTCATCCCGCACGTCCCGGTGATCGCGGCCAAGAAGGCGCTCGCGGAGGGATCGGTGGTGTTCGTCGACGATGGCACTTCCGCCCTGGCCACCGCGGTGCGAAAGCCGACGCTCGCGCTGGTGGCCGACTTCGTCGATGAGGTGAAGCCGATTCGCTACAACAAGCTGCACCGCCTGGCCTACTCGGGGCACGCGCCGCGTCTAGGCCAAGCGATGCCGGTCGATGCCGAAGACCTGGCGGAGCTTGGTTTCGAGGCCCCGGTCGAGGGGGTGTGGGTCTTCGGGCCGGGAGGCCCGTGCCGCGCGAGCGTCGGAACGCCCTACGTGGGGCGCGCGTCGACCCAGCAGCGCACCTTCGAGATCAGCTATGCGCTGACCGGCTGCGATGCCGATGCGTTCGCACCCGTGGGCTCGACGGCGGTCAGCGTCCCGCCCGAGTTGGCATGGGTGCCGGTCGAAGCCACGCCCGACGACCGCTTCGCCCCAGGGCAGGGTTGGGAGCACCCCCTCGCGATGTTTGCAGGTGGACCGTCGGCCGAAGTGCCCGCACACACGTTCGTGGCGCACGCGCGCGTCGTGCCCGGCCTGGAGCCTACGCCCGCGCAGGCACTCGTGACGGGACTCTGGGGCGAACCCGAGGCCTGTGGCATCGAGGCCCACGCGCTCACGACCGGCCTGTGGGATGACGCTGGCTTCGAGGCATTCGACGTCGACTGGCTCGACCCTACCGATCCACCGCTGCTGCTCGGCGCGCTCGCCCAGCGGGGAGAGCCGCAGGCGTTGGTGTTCGACGATGGGCTCGACGCGCTGTTTGCCGTGCTGCCCGCCGAGACGCTCGACCCAGACGGCCCTCAGCCGGTGGCGCCCAGCGATGCCGAGCTGAATCCCGGCCCCACCACGTGGACCGTACGAACCGCCGAACGCGGGCAGTGGACCGAGCAGGATCGGGCTGCGGCGAGGTTCAGCGTGCAGCCGGAGTGTCCGCCGTCAGAGGGCTTCGAGGGCCTCGGCGAGTAGGTCGAACACCACGCGCACCCGTCCGCTGGTGTGTAGCTCGCGGTGCGAGACGAGCCACACGCCGAATGCAACTGGCGGTAGAGCGTCGCTTACGGGTTCGACGCCGGGCGTCATGCGCCCGACCGCCTCCGCCATCACGCCGATGCCGAGCCCCTGCTTGACCATCTCCCACTGCACGAGGTGGTTGCCGCTGACGATCGGGAAGTTGCGCTGCGTGACGTTGACGCCCATGCCGCGAAGCAGCTCGAGCATCTGATCGGTTCGGTCGAAGCCGATGAAGTCGCACGCACTGAGGGCTTCCAGCGTGTTCGGCCGTCCGACGCGATCGAGGTAGGACGTGGCGGCGTAGAAGTGGCCGTCCATGTCGCGGATCTTTTTCGCGATGAGGTCGGGATGGTCGGGTCGCACGTTGCGGACTGCGATGTCGGCCTCGCGACGAATCAGGTCGCTCGGCGCATTGGTTCCGAGCACCTCCACGTGAATGCCCGGTTCGGTGCGGCGGAGGGTCGAGAGGATGTCAGGCAGGATGTGGGCTGCGAACGCTTCGCTGGCGCTGATGGTCACCGCACCTTCAAGCGCCGAGGACTGGCTCGAGGCCGCCATCGACATGTGGCTTGCCGCTTCGCCCATTGCGCGGGCGTGGGTGAGCAGCTCCGCCCCGGCGTCGGTCAGTGCCAGTCGCCGTCCGACACGTTCGAACAAGGTCACGCCCAGCTCGGCCTCAAGCGCATCGACCTGGCGGCCGAGGGTCGGCTGTGACATGCCCAGCGCGCGTGCGGCTGCCGACAGCGAGCCCTCCTCGGCGGTGACCAAGAACGCTCGCGCGCGGTTCCAGTCGAATCGGACGGTTCGCCATTCCATGCGTACATGCAGAAGCTACCAACGAATCCGGCGGAGGCGGAGCTCGGGGGCCCACCGTACGGTGAGGAGGTCCCATGCTCGCCATCGTTCGTGACGTCTACGGCCCCCCTGAAGTGCTCCACATCGAGGAACGTCCGGTTCCCGACCTCGCAGCCGACGACGTGTTGGTCGACGTGCGGGCGACCTCGGTGACGACGGCCGAGTGGCGGATGCGCGCGGCCGACTTTCCGCCAGGCATGCGTTTGCTGGGGCGGATGTTCACGGGCCTGCTGCGACCGCGGGTGCGCACGACCGGGCGAGAGTTTGCGGGCACGGTACGGGCCGTCGGCTCGGCGGTGACCGATCTACAGATCGGCGATGACGTGTTTGGGGTCCACGAGGGCGGTGCCAACGCGGAGCGAATCGCCGTGCCCGCATCCGGCGTGATCGTGCCGATGCCCGCAGGACTCAGCCACGCCGAGGCGGTCGCAATGCCCTTCGGATCGTTGTGTTCGATCGACTTTCTCGAGGACCGCGCTCGGGTGAAGCCCGGAGAGCGGGTGCTGGTGGTCGGTGCATCGGGCGGCGTGGGGGTCTACGCGGTGCAGGTCGCCAAGCAGGCGGGTGCCGAGGTCGTCGGCGTCTGCAGCACGGCAAACGTCGAGCTCGTCCGCAGCCTGGGTGCGGACTCGGTCGTCGACTACACCAAGGCGGACCCGCGCGATGGGGGCCAGACGTACGACGTCGTCGTCGACACGGCCGGCAAGACGTCGGTCCGCGGGTACCGGTCCGCGCTACGACCCGGCGGGCGCCACGTGTTCATCGAGGGCGGGATCTCGGCGCTGCTCTTGTCGATGGTGAGCCGCTGGCTGCCTGGCCCCACGGTCATCGGCGGCGTGACGATGGATACGCGCGCGGGATTCGAGCGACTGCGCGCACGCGTGGAGCAGGGAGGGTTGCGCCCCGTCGTCGGGCATCGCTTTCCCATGGCCGAGGTCATCGAGGCTCACCGCGTGGTCGAGCGCCGCCACCGCCGGGGGGCGGTGGTGCTGGACTTCCCCGTCTGACGTTTGTTGGGCTCCGGACGTGAAAGCCCGCTCTCGTATCAAACCCGAGCCTCGTCGCCCGAGCGGCTCCACAGCCTGTTAGGGTCCCAGCATGCGACGTTGGGGTATCGCAGGAACGATCGTCTTGGCGGGTTGTGCGTTGTCCGACCCCCAGCTCTCGGATGACGATGACGCGGGCAGCAGCGGAGCCGAGGCGACGTCGCGCCCGGACCACGGCGACGGACGAACGCAGAGCTCGGGCGGCTGCGACGACGGCTGTGACGGGTCGACCGGTGCTCCGCCCCCCGATGCCGATCCTGAGACGCAATGCGACGACGGCCTCGACGATGATGGAGACGGCGCCGTCGACTGCGAGGACGGCGACTGCGCGGAGGCGTGCGGCGACGTCACGTTCCGGGTTGCGACCTGGAACATCTTGCGGGTCGGCCCCGAAGGCTCCACGTCGTTCAACGCGCTCGCTGCAATTGTGCGCCGCATCGACGCCGATGTTCTGTGCCTGCAGGAGGTCGGGGAAGGCGAAGAGGGCCCGCTCCAGGCGCTGGCCGAAGCCGGCGGCTACGGCCACGGATTGCTCGCGCCCGCATCAGGGCCCGATGGGAGCGGGATTGCGAACGCGTGCATGAGCAAGACCCCGGTCGTCGACGCGGCGTACCTGTGGTCGAACTGGATTTCCGAGGACGACGACGCCCGCGACCTGACCCGGCCGTTCGTGCGGCTTCGGATGCAGGTCCCCCGAACGTCCCGCTACGTCAGCATCGTCACGGCCCACCTCAAGGCTGGGCAGGACGATGTCGATCGCTTCCGCCGCATGGTCGAGTCGTTCCGACTCGGCCAGGTCGCGCTTGGAGAGTTCGCCGAGTACCCAAACAACGCCGTCGTGATTACCGGGGACCTCAACGAGAACGCGTCACCGCCGGCGGTCACGTTCGATGCGCTCCCGTCGGGCCTGCCCAGCTTCTACGAGCTCGGTAGCGACATCGTGCTGCCGTTCGACTACGTTCCTTCCCAGCCGCTGCTCGACGCGGGCTTGCAGCGGGTCGAAGCCCGCTGGGAAGACAGCAGCGCGGACGAGACGTTCATTCCGTTCGACACTCGTTTGGACTACGTTTACGTCGGCGGCGCGGACGTGTTGGGATCTGAAGTGTACGAAGCCTGCCAAGACGACGGCAATCGCGGAATTCCCAAGGTCGTGGACGCACTCGACTGCGGTCTCAGCGAGGAAGCATC
>CAYSPB010000357.1:0-8284 GCA_964432695.1 uncultured Nannocystaceae bacterium | reverse complement strand
CGCCGCACAGGCGGCAGCGCCGCCGTGTAGAGAGCCTCTGACCCCGGCGCCGCGAGGAGCGGTTCCGGGGTTCTTTCTTGCCTTCGCCGAGGCACTGCGAACCCGCACAGATACCGAACAAAGCCCGACTCTCCTGCGGGGCTACCAATACCGGAGGAGACCCCGAGCCGCCCGCCAAGGGGGCGCGAGAACGCCGTGAGGCGTCCTCCCAGCGGCTCTGATGTCAGCGCAGGCCCACCAGCGGTGGGTAACTGCAAGGGGGGCCGAGGGGCGCGGAGACGCGCCCCTGGGTAGCCACCGCCGCCACGATGAAGACGCTGGCACGCGGCGGGGGCTGGGGCTCCCCCTCCCACCCTCCAAGCCACTTCGGCATGGGGGGAGGGGGGGGGCATGACCGGAGCGAGCCCGCGAGCGACGGCAGCCCCCCACTGCGGCGCAGCCGCCCGCTCTGGCGGCGAGTCGCGAAGCGGCGAGCCCGGGGAGCTGCGCTCGGCGAAGCCGGGCGACCTTCACCCCCGAGCGACCGGAGCCGAGCCCGCCCCCGGCGGCGCGAGGTGAAGGCGCAGGGAGCGACCTCAAGCCACCGGAGGTGGCGCCGCGAAGCGGTACCGCGAGGCGCAGCCTCCGGCGCGATTCCACCAACCGTTACACCTCTGCAACATCTGCCGAGATAGGCGGCTTTCCCCTTGCTCTGACGGCTCTGCGGCGGCTGGAGACCTCTCGCCCGAGCCGACTGACGGGCGCTCACGGCGAGCCGCCTGTTCTTCCGTTGCGACGCGCCGCGCAGCTCCCCCACATGGACGCATGAGCTGGGCCACAGACGACGAACGCGCCCGCGCTTGGCGGTTGCGCCAGGAAGGGAAGAGCGTTGCCGAAGTCGCCGAGCTGCTCGGACGCAGCCGGCGCAGCATCGAGCGATGGACCGCCCAAGGGCGGGCCTTCGCATCCGCACACCCCTCGGACGGTTCCCCCGGCGTCGATGTCGCCGCCGGGGACATCCCTGAAACCCATGATGGTGTTCCGAGCGATGGCTGGCCGGTTCCGTCCGAGGGGTTCTCCACCAACGCCGTGTCGGAGTTGGCGGAGGCGTTGGAGCTGGACCCCGACGAAGCGGCTGCCGCCATTGCGCCGAGCCGTTCGGCGCCGCCCGTAGCGCCGGACCGGATCAACGGCGCCGTCGAGGACGACGAACCTCCCCCGCCATCGATGCCCGACCCGACACCCGAGGCCCTCGTCACGTGGGCCGGCGAGATCCGGCGCCTCGTCGTCGGCCTGGTGGTGATGGGCTGGAAGCTCGAGCTGACCGACATCGAGCTCGACCGCCTTGGGTCGCTCACCAAGGAAGAGCGCGACGCCCTTCTTCCGATCGCGCCGCCGGTTTGCCGCCGCGCCGGCCCGTGGATGAACGAGCACGAGGACGCCTCTCTGTGGATGTTCGCGGCCGTTTGGGGCTCGGGGATGCTCAAGTCCATCAACCAGCTGCGCGCGCTGCGCGAGGCCCAAGAGGTCCGCTACCTCGCGGACGTGAATGACGACGACGAGGACGAGTACTCCGACGATGACGAACCCGCCGAGCGACGACCCGAACCCCGTCCCGCTCCTGCCAGCCCCCGCCCCTCAACTCCTGCTGCCCGAAAGCACCACGAGTTCCACGCCAACCCTCGTTCCAACAAGCCCTGGCGTCGACTGGACGCAACCGGCCCTGATCTTCTGTATCGGGGCGCCGCGAGCGGGGAAGTCGTACCGAGCGATTCGGGACTGCGGGAAGTCCTCGAAGGCGCGCGACGTCCCGCTGCTGATCGTTGACACCGCCGGCGCGTCCAACTTCGACGCGGTGCCCGAGCTGGAGAACCGCAAAGCGGTGCTCGCCTGGGGGCTCTCGACCAGGACTCCGCGCGTCGCGAAGGTGTGCCCCGCCGATCGCAAGGAGCTGGACGCCATTTGCGAGGCCGTCAGGCGTCGGTACAAGGCGGTCGGCCAGGGGATCACGCTGCTGCTCGACGAGATCGCAGCCTGGGGGCCGCCATCGCCGACGCTCCTCCGCCTGTTGCGCACGTACCGCCACGCGCGGGCGACCATCGTGGCCACGACGCAGCACGTCGGGCGCGATGTCGGGCAGCCGATCCAAGCATTGGCGCCAATCTTCCGCGTGTTCCGACTGGCGGCGCCGTCGGCGCTGGAGTGGGCCGAGCGCGAACTTGCCCTGCGACCCGAGCAGGTTCGTGCGTTAGGAACTGGTGAGTACCTGCCGCGCGACGAAGAGACGCCGCGCGCCGCCCAATCCGTTCAACCCAACCCGATCCCATGAACTTCAAGCGCCTGTTCGTCACCGCGGCCATGGTCATCGCCGCCGACATGATCCTCGAGCGCGTCATGCCCGACGACGACCCCAACGACGACCGTCTCATCAACGGTTCCGACGTGGCGCTCGGCGTGACCGCGGCCGTGCTGATCGAGAACTTCGGCAAGAAGCTCGCTCGCTGAGCCGGGCTCGCCATCCACCCCGTCCAACACCCAACAGGGAGACCAAGACCATGGGCCGCAAAGTCGGCAGCTTCGGCAGCTTCAAGACGGTCGGCGCGGATCAAACCGTGACCTTCACCCAGAACGAGATCCCGTCGCGCGGGCTCGTCGCCCTCCACATCGGCGCCTTCAAGAGCGGCGCGGGCCTCTCCGACATCGGTCTGGCCCCCGGCGCGATGAAGCGCATCAAGCTCAAGGCCGGCAACCGGCCGATCATCGACATCCCCGCCGAGCGCCTCATCGCCTACATGGAGCGCTTCAGCCTGGCCAACAAGAGCTACGGCGAGTCGGCGGTGGAGCACGCGACGAACGACTTCTCCTACCACTTCACGCTGCCGCTGCACTTCCTCGACACCGCGGACGAGGACATCGCCGACCTCTGCCAGTTCCCGGCCAACTCGCCGGCGACGCTGGAGATCGAGACCGGCGGCAACATGGAGACGGGCACGACCATCGGCGTCGCGTGGACGGTGACCGACACCGCGCCGGCGTTCTTCCCGCTGCTCCTGAACCAGAAGCTCAACTTCGGGGCCAGCGCGACGCGCCAACGCTCGATCGTCCACCAGGACGGTGTTCTGCGCGGCATCGGCATCCCGTACTCCGAGCTGGGGCGCCTCGAGATCTGGCAGGACGGCGAGCTGCAGTTCGACGCCCAGGGCCTCGCGTCCTCGGGCAGCTTCGAGTGCAACCTCATCGCCGAGACGCAGGGCGTGCACGCGCCGTATCCGACCGACGTGATCGCCAACGGCGACCACCTTTTCGTCGGCATCGACAACGGCATTCCGGTGCGGCGCGGCGAGGGCACGGTCCTCTACGCGGACACCGGCGCGAGCTGGGCCACGACCGGCCCGGACGACGAGATCACCGTGTACTCGGTGGTCCCGCTCAACGCCGCGGCCTGATCCGAGGAGCCACCCATGCCGCCGATCCTTGCTGCGTTCGCGGGCGCGCGTCGCCGTCGTAGACGGCGGCGGCGCTTCGGTCCGCGCGCGCCTCTGGACGAGCTGCCCGAGAGCCGCCACACGGCGGAGCTCGACGGCAGCACAGGCCAGGTCGTCCAGACCACCGAACCCGATCCGATCGTGGAGCCCGCAGCCATCTCGGCGGGCGGCTCGATCAAGTCCCAAGCTCGCCGCATCGCGGGCGGCCCCTCGCTCCTCTCATGATCTTCGGAAGCATCGTCACCGGACTGGTCGGCGGGGGGCTCAAGAAGCTCTCCGAGCGACCGGAGCGCAAGGCCCGTCGGCGCAAGCGTCGGCAGCAGCGGCGCCGACAGCGCCGTCAGCGAGCGCAGCGATTGCGCGCGCAGGCGGCGCGGCGGAGTCGCGCAGGCAGGCCGCGTCGAGCTCGACGCGGTGGCGCGAAGCCCGCTGCTGCCGGGCTCTCGCTGGAGAACCCCGTCGTGCTCGTCGGGGCCGCCGTCGCCGCGTCCAAGCTGCTCAAGTAGGCCGTGCCGCGCGGGCGTAGTGTCGCGACTCGCCGCGGAGTGCGGCGACCGAGTCGGAGGATGGGCGGCATCATCGCGCCGGGCGCGGCGGCCGCCGCATCCACGACGAAGCTCACCAACGCGACCGGCACAGGCGGGCCCTTCCAGGGCGTGCTCGTGGACGATTCGCCTGGTGGCGGGAAGGGCGGTGCCGCCAAGACGCTGCAGCTGATCGACGGCCAACTGGTGCTGCCCGACCGTCGCGGGCCCGTGGTCGTGATCGACGACCGCGACGTCATCGTGAACGTGCCCCGCAACCCGTAGGAGACCCCTCGAATGGTGCGAATCAGTCAAGGCCAGGTGTTCGACGACACCAACTCCGGCGGCGCGTTCCAGCCGGAGACACGGGCTGCCGTTCCCGGGCCGCTTCCGCCCACCGACTACACGATCTACGCGGCGGGCACGGGCGCGAACCAGGACCGGCTGGTCATCGACACCGACCGACCGCTGTACGTGTACCTGATCGGCTCCGACGTGCCGACCGACGATCACGTTCTGTACGGGCTCGGTGATCAGCAGCCCTCCGACGCCAACATGTGGCGCGCTCGGGGGTTCCGGATGGTCCTCGACCGCCCCGGCAAGTGGCACATCATCAACCGCAGCGCGACCGACGTGCAGGTGCTGCTCGTCGATGCCGCGGAGGTGGCGTTCGGCACGCACTTCTCCGAGGGCGGCTTAGTCAAGCCGGTCACGAAGACGGTCCACACGGTGCCGAACATCTTCAACGGCGCCACCAACGGCAACGTCCTGGTGTTCCAGCGCAACCCGCGGCGCCGCGCGCTCTGGTTCCAGAACGCGGGCACGATGCTGGGCGGCTTGGGTTCGCCCGTCGCCGTCTCCTTCGACGCCAGCAACACCAGCCTCACGTCCATCTTCGATGGCACCGCCGGCAGCGAGCCCGCGACGTTCGTGCTCGGCAACGTCAACGCGCCCGACATCATGCGCCTCGGCGGGGACGAGATCACCTACGGCCAGGTGCGTGCATCGAGCATCAGCACCGGCGGCACCTTCCCCGAGGCGAAGCTGATCGCCTGGGAGTGGGAGTGAAGTGGTGGACCTCGCCCAAATCGGCACCGTCGCGGGAGGGCTCGCGGTCGCAACCACCGCGCCCAAGCTCCCCCCTGGCGTTCGCACGCCGGCTCGCTTGGTTGGGTTCGGCGTAGCCGCGATCGGCGCTCTGCAGCTGCTGCTGCCGGACGTCGGCGACGTCGGGCAGCAGGCGCGCTCGACCATCGGGCGCCTGCTCGGCCGCACTGACCTCTTGACCCAAGAGGAGCGCGACGACCTTGTGCGCAAGTCGCGCGGCGGGGCGGTCGCGAAGCGAGCTCGAGAGCAGCTGCGCACGTTCCGGCACGGGCGGCTCGACGATCGCCACGGGCGGCCCGGCACGGTCGCGGGCTTCGTGTACTCGCCGCACGACAAGGGCGAGACCAAGCGCACCGGCGGGCTCTTCAGCAGCCGTGGGCGCATCGGCTTCGAGGTCGCGAACTACGACGACGTGCAGCGCGACATCCAGGTCGCGATCGACGTCTTCAACCGCGACACCGGCACCTTCATCGGGCGCCGCGAGGGGAGCTTCCGGGGCGTGCAGCCCGGGGACTTCGCGCGCGTGCCCTTGGACATCCCGACCGGCACCCGTGACCTGCCGGTCCGTGACGAGCTGACCCCGCTCCGGCTCGTCGTGAACGTGAACGAGCGGCCCTACCAGGCACTGCGCATCGACGTGCGCAGCTGACGATCATGCACCCCAGCCCCAAGCAAGCTCTCCGAATGCTCCACGCCGACGTGGACGGACTCACCGAACGGGTGGACCGAATCGAGGCCGTCCTGCTCGAACTCGTCCAGGAGGACGACGAGCCCGAGGAGGATCCGACGGCGTCGCCCAAGCGCCAGAACAAGCGCAACGGCCGCAAGCGCAAGTAGGGCCGTGCGCAGCCTGTGGTGCATCCTCCTCGCCGCACTCGCGGCGTGCAGCTCGACGGGCAAGGTCGCGCTGACCGAGGCCGATCGCGATGCCGTGCGGGCAATCGCTGAGCGGCTCTGCGAGCACGGCTCGGAGGAGCTGTTGGAGGCCCTCGGGGATGGGGGAATCCCCGAGTTCGTGCCGGAAGCCCTCGGGGTGCTGGAGGCTCTAACCCGCGGTCTCGAGCGCCCTGAGGGACCTTCCGCACGGTCCGGCCACCCGGTTCCGGACCCCCGTGCTAGCCTTGAGGCATGGTCAGACGGGTCGACGACGAGGTGTGGTACTGGGTTAGGGCCGGTGGGGGAGCCTGGCTCCTCATCGTGGACGACGAGCTCCACCAGCCCGTGGTCCCGCCGCAAGCCAGAACGCCCCGCAGCGTCCACCTGTCGATCACCAGGGCCGGAATGCACCCCGACCCGCGCCCAGCGCGCACCTGCCCGCTCTCGCGCCTGGAGCGCCTCCTAGAGTGTCAGCCACCGAGGGCAGAGAGAGGGTGTATCTCCCGCCTCCGGCGGGAACGGATCGTGTGGAGCCCACCCGACCGGAACGGCGTGTCGTGGGTCATATCTGGGCAGCCGTCGTCGCCGCCGGCGTCGCGGGAGGCGGAGGAACCTACTACTTCGCGCACGGTCTCGACCCACGTCTCGTCGTCGCTGAGGCCCAAGGGCAGCTCCTAGAGCAGTTCTCACAGGTCCTGGAGCGCGCTGAGGAGCGCGTCGTCAACCAGATCGACGAGCGGCTCTACGACCAGGTCACGCGGATCGACCGGCTGGAGAGCCGGCTCCACGACGGGCTGCGGGAGGTCCACGAGAGGCTCGCCGTCGTCCGTGCCGATCTTGGGAAGCTCCAGGGAACGCTTCAGGCCCAGGCCGAGGCCGGCGAGGACTAGCCCCTTGCAGACGCTCAGCGGGATCGGTACGGGTAGGGGGCTCTCGGAGAGAGCCGCGGCAAGTTTTGGCGACGACCGCGACCCCCTCCAGAGCCGGCCGAAGCAGAGCTGTCTTCCGCTTCGGACGAGCGACCCTAAAGCTCCGTCGCCATCGGAGGAACTGCAAATGGAAGGCATTCCGTTTGTTTCCGATCCCGCGCGAGGAATGGTTCGCGCGGCAAATTATCACGGACGCGCTCAGAACCCGCCTGGGAGGCCCCAGTCCCCGTTTTTGGCCTCCCCATGCGACGTAACGTACAGAAGCGGAATCCTTCAGGACCCCCTCCCCCGCGCCTCCAGAGGGGGGGCGCGAAGGGCAAATAGACGCCGCCGCGGGGGCGGGGGAGTCGCCTGCAGGCGACGGAATACCCGCCGGTTCAGCACCCCGGATTCGAGCTCGAGCTCGCCCTCAAACGGAGGTGCTCGATGAGCGCCTCACCGGAGCTCCGCGACGAACTGCGCGCGGTCTGGGGAACGATCAACGAGGCGCTCACCGACGCGACCTCCGCCAAGATCCGCGCGGAACGGGCGGCCCGCAGCCTGTCCCAGTTGCGGGATCACATTGCGGGTAAACGCGTACAGGCGGCGATCGACGCCGGCAACGCGCACGTGGTGACCCAGGAGGCCGCCGCGCTGGCGGACTCCGTCTCGGCCCCGGAGGCCGGTCAGGAGGAAGCGTGAGCCAAGACGACCTTCACCGCATCTTCGTCCAGTGCCCGGGCTGCGAGTCGCTCGCTCGCGCGGTCTGGAACAGCGCCGATCAGGGCTTCCGGTTCGAGGAGCACCCCGAGCCGCCGCCCGAAGAGGGTCTCTCCGGCGAGGCCGCTCCGCCGCCCGCTTGCAGCGGCAGCGATCAACCGGTCCCCGAGCCCGAGCAGCAGGCGCTGATTGCCCACTTCGGGCTGGAAGAGGAGGACGCATGAGCCTCCTCGTCGACGGCCTCGGCCTGCTAGTCGCGGGGGGGCTCTGGCTCACCGCTGGAGCGACGGTGGCGGGCCTCGTGGGCCTTGTGGTGCACCGCGATCCGACGGAGCCAGGCTCATGAGTCGCGCTCCTCGCACGTGGATCCGGCCCCTGAACCCGGAAGACCTCCCATCGGCGGAGCCGGACTGCTCACGGCATCACCGCGGCCAGTACTGCCCGAACCCAGTCACACACCGCGCGGTCCATCGGGGCCGCACGTCGTGGCTGTGCGACGTCCACGCGGTCCGTTTCGCTGAGAAGCACCGCCTCCCCATCCACGGCGCGATCCTGCCGCAGGGCCGCTCCAAGGACCTACACGGGCAGTTCCCGCTGCCCTACCCCGACACCAACGAGAGCACCGGCGCCCGCCGCACAGGCGGCAGCGCCGCCGTGTAGAGAGCCTCTGACCCCGGCGCCGCGA
>CAYSPB010000356.1:0-8288 GCA_964432695.1 uncultured Nannocystaceae bacterium | reverse complement strand
CCACCGAGAATCTTGGCGAGCATCGCGGCGAGCGGGATGTTGTCGGTCACCGAGCTGGCCAGCGCCGATGCCACGAGAATCGCGCCGGTCCCCGCGACGTCCCCCCACCCGATGATCACCTCGAGGCCGTGCCCGATCATCGTGAGCACCTGCGCGTGCTCCATGACGTTGATGACGACGAACAGCGCCGCAAAGAACCCAAGAAGATCCCAGTCGACCGCGCGGTAGTAGGTATCGACGCTCGACTTGTAGCGGATGAGCATGATCGCCGCGAACGTCAGCGCGACGTATCCCATGCCCAGCTCCTGAATGTACGGCAGGACCGACGTGGTCGCGATGACCACGATGAACGCGCAGAGCATGACCGTGGCGAACGTGAAGAAGCCCTTGCTCTGCACACCGTCGTTCTCGTCGAACCCTTCGACCTGTCGTAAAGCCTCGGCGCGCTCCTCGTCGGTACGCAGCGCGGGGATCTTGAACAAGGTCGCCCCCATCCAGATCGTCACCGCGGTGCCCACCACCACGAACGGCGCCGCCGCGACGAAGAAGGACACGAAACTGATCCCTGCAGCCGTGCCGACGATGATGTTGGGAACGGAGCTGATCAGAGTCAGCAAGCCACCGATGTTGGTGAGCAGCCCCTCGACCAGAAGAAACCCGAGCATGAGCTCGGCGCGGCCCAACTTGCGCAACGAGACCCCCGTCAGCGACCCCACGATGATCATCGCGGTCACGTTGTTGAGCACCGCCGAAAACACCACCGTCATCAAGCCGTAGAACCACAGCAGCCGCCGTGGCTCACCGCGGGAGGCCTTGGTCAACTTGATGGCGATCCAGGTGAACAGCCCCGACTTCGACGTGACATCGACGAACAGGCTCGAGCCGAGAATGATCGCGATGACCGACCAATCGATGCCTGGGATGTAGATCGGCAGCGTGAGCGTCTCGCCCATGATGTCGACCGGCACTGAGCCGGGCACGACCTCGAACACCATGCCCAGAAAAAGCACGACGATCGCGTAGATCCCGACGATCAACGACTTCTTGGCATGGATCTTTTCCTCGAGCGCCAAGGAAGCAATGAGCGCAACCAAGACCGCCGAGAACAGAAGCGTGACGGATGTCGACACCTCGTGGTGTCCACCGTCGGAGAGCGCGAGCAAAGGCATGGAGGTCACAACATCAAGATGGGGACGGCGCGCAGCTCGACCGCGATCGGGTATGCGAGCCCGTGCATGGCGAGCTGCTCGTCATCGCGGGTGTTGAGAACGAGCATGTCGATCCGCCGCTCGTCGATGAGGCGCCGGTAGTCCGAGAGCTGGTGCCCGAGCTGGACCATCGCCTCAACCGTGACCGGCATGTTCGCGGCCGCGAGCGCGTCGCGAACCGAGTCGATGTAGTCGGTGGGCTCCTTGAGCAGGCGGGCCTCGATCGTCGCGCGCGCGTTGTCGGTATCGATGCTCGGAATCTTGGAGATCACGTCGAGGTAGCGCTCGAAGACCTGAGCGTCCTCGACATGGCTCAGCGTCAGCGTGCCGCCGTCCTCGGTCATCGCCACAGCCCAATGCACCAGACGGTCGTCGCCGGCGAGGTGGTCCGTCACGGCGAGCACTCGGTTCGTGTTCACGAGCGCGTGATCGGCGGCGCGCTCGGCCTTGGGATGCGGCAGCACCAGCACCGGCGACTCGGTGGTCTGGGTCAGCAGATCCAGCGCTTCCCCGAGCGAATGGGGCCACTTCCATCCGTCGCTGTAGAGGTTGCGGTACGCGCACACGAGCGACGGCGCCGCGTCCTCGACGAGCTGGAGCAGCTGTCCAGTCGAGCGCGCCTCGACCCCTGCGATCGTCTGAAACGTCGCGGACTGGGCACCCGCGGCCTTCGCGAGGAAGGCTTCGACGCTCTTGCCGAACCCCTGCGCATCGACGGGGTCGAGGTCGGTAACGATGAGAACGCGCTCGAGCGCCACCGGCTCGGGCCGATACACGGCCTTGGTGGCTGCGCGAAACGCACTTTCGAACTGGTCGACCTGGGTCATCGCGAGCGGCGCCGAAAGTATGCCCGTCCGCCGAGCACCGTGTGTAACCGAATCCTCAGGGACGCGTACGTGGACGCAGGCCCGGTCGTACGCGCACGGGCCGGGACTGGAATCGAAGATGACCTGGCGCACCCTTTCCCTCACCCTGCCGCTATTGGCCGCCACCGCACTGGCCGGCTGCGACGGCAATGAAGATGGCGGCGTGCCGCTCGACCCGGAGCAAGTCGCCACCGGTCAGCGGCTGTACGAGACGCCGGTCGAAGGCGGCAACACGTTCGCCTGCACCAACTGCCACGCGATCGACGAGGATGACGGACCGCTGCGTGCCGGTCACCCGCTGGGCGGAGCCACCCGGCGCGCCAGCTTCAAGAACGGCCAGCTCGAGAACATTGACGAAGCGATCAACTCCTGCCTCACCGAGTGGATGAACGCCGACCCCTGGGAGGCGGAAGACGACCGCATGCTCGCGGTGATGGCCTACCTCGAGAGCGAAGCGGGCTCCGAAGCCGAAGTCACGTCGACCATCGTCGAGCCCCCGGCGGACCTCAGCGGCGGCAACCCGGCCGCAGGTCAGGACCTGTTCAACAGCAGCTGCATGGAATGCCACGGAGTCGATGGCGTCGGTACGCAGCGCGCCATTTCGGTCAGCGCCCTGGCGCTGGAGCCCGAGTACATCGCCCGCCGCGTCCGCACGAGCGGTCGCCCGACCAGCGGCGTGTACACGGGCCTCACCGGGGGCGTCATGCCCTTCTGGGCGGAGAGCCGCCTCTCCGACGACGACGTGCGCGACCTGGTCGCGTTCTTGTCGCAGAACTTCGACCCGAATCCGCCGGAGCCCGACCCGGACGAACCCGATCCGGACGAGCCCGATCCGAACGATCCGGACCCCGACGATCCTGATCCCGACGAGCCCGACCCCGTCGACCCGCCCGACTCCGGCTGCGGCAACGACCACCCCAAAGTTGGTCAAACGGCCGTGCTGCAGGAGTTCTTCCACGACGTCGGCGGCATCGCAGAAATCATCGACAACTGCACGATCGAGATCACCGAGTTCGACTTCGATGGCCTCGGCATCGACGTCCAGATCTACGGCGGCTTCGAGGGCATGTACGAGAACGGCTTCAGCATGAGCGAGAACCTCGTGCGTGACATGCCGTACAACGCCGAGACGGTCCGCTTCACGCTGCCCGATGGCTTCACGCTCGACGACCTCGGTGGCGTGAGCGTCTGGTGCGTGCCGGTGGGCGCCGACTTCGGCAGCGGCTCGTTCCAGTAGACGGCCCGTATACGACGACGCGCCGCACACCCTGGGGTGTCGGCGCGTCGCGCATTGGTTGACCCGATGCCCGCGTCAGTCGTCGAAGTCGTCCAGGTCTTCGTCGTCGTCGAAGTCGTCGTCATCGCCGCCTTCGAACTCGATGGCGACCACCAGCGCGGCGTAGACGACGGCCTCGTCTCCCACCACGGTCATCTCGTGGCTGCTGCCCTCGGGCGACACCAGCGTATCGCCAGCGCGGTACTGCGTTCCTCGGTCGTCTTCGAGCCGGCCCTGCAGGAGCAGCAGCGTCTCGTCGCCGACGTGACTGTGCCGCGGGAAGCTGTGACCGGGCTCGACCCGGACGAGGCCTCCATGGGCGTCCCCTACGCCGTCACCACCTTCGAAGTCGCGGAACTTCACGCCTGGCACCATGTCGTCCCACTCCTCCGCGTGCCCGATCGTGTCGAGCTCTTTTTGAGCCTGCGCTTCGGGCAGGTCGAAGATCTTCATCATCCGGTCGAGGAACGGCAGGAAGCGCCCCGTCGTGGAGACGGCCTGCAGCAGTCTGTCGCGAAGCGACAGGCCGGGCGCCGCAGACGGCAATCCCAGCGCCAGCGCGTCGAGCACGGCCGGATCGAACTCGTCGCGATCACTCATGACGTCCCAACTCCGATCTGCATCGCGGAGCGAATCTTGGCCAACCCGGCCGCGGTGCGGGATTTGACGGTGCCCAGCGGAGACCCCATCCGCTCGGCGATCTCCGAAGAGGAGAGCCCGTGGAAATAGCTCAACTCGAGCACGGTCCGCTGCTCCGCCGGAAGCTCCGCGAGCGCGGCGCGAACGGCCGCGCGATCGGGTGCGAGCGACGGGTCGTCGGACTCGGGTGCCGGCTCGTTGGGCGCGACGTCCTCCGTCGCGACTTCACGCCGGACCGACGCGGAGCGAAGCCGGTCCAGTGCCCGCGAGCGAAGCCGGACCAAGATCCAGGTCCGCACGCTTCCTCGCGAGGCCTCGTAGTTGTCGCAGTTGCGCCAGACCTCCATGAACACGTCGTGCACGAGGTCCTCCGCGCCGCCGCGATCTCCGAGGATTCGCTTGGCGGTCGCGATCATCAACCCGGCGAAGCGGTCGTAGAGCGCTGCAAACGCTTTGACTTCGCCGCGCGCCGCCTCAGCGATGAGCGCGCGGTCGTCGAGCGACGAGAAGTCGGCCGGCGGTGGCGCCGATGCCCCGTTTCCGGACACACGGAACGGTACCGAACGGCGACTTGCGGGGTCAAACCCGCTCGAGGAAGACATGCACAGCATCGGGCGTCGTTTGGGGTACGACGCACCGAGCCGGCCGGATCGACCATTTCCATGACATCACGCGTCCGCAGCGGGAACGTCGTGGAACTTGAAGAAGGCGCGGTCGTAGCGACGCATGTTGCCGACGTTGCTGATCTTGATCTTGCCTTTGGCGAACGCGAACACCGGATTGCGCTCGCCGATCTCGACGGCCACGAACGTCTTTGCCCCGATGCGGACGATGCAGTCCGGTTCTCCCTCATGACGCGGGACGACCTCGCACTCGGCGTCTGAGATCCGCACGGTCCATGCAGGCTCCTCGGCGCCGCGAATGTCCCAGTGAAACGTGCCACTCCAGCCTTTCAAGCGCTCGGCGCGAAAGCGCTGCGGTAGCGTTCGCATGATCGCGCCGACCTCATGCGGGGTGTCGGCTTTGGACGGTCGCGTCATCGCCGCAGAACCTAACAGTCCCGACCGAAACGCGCACGGGTCCGGCACCGTATGAGCCGGTGGTATCGTGTCGGTCTCGATGGGCAGCGGTCTCACCAAGGCGGTGGGCTGGACTCGCGCCGCGCTCAGCTTCGCCATCCCTGACGCCGACGAGCGCGCCACCTTGCTGGACGCGGTCGGCATTCGTCCCGAGGCGTTTGCCCACCCGGAGAACCGGATCGCGGTCGAGCTCGACCATGGTGTTTGGGTGGAACTCGACCGCCGCTTCGGCCGTCCGCTCGGTCTCGAACTCGCCCGACAGAACATGCGGCCCTCGGTCGTCGGCTTGCTCGGTTTTCTGGCGATGGCTGCCGCGACGGTCGGCGACGCGCTGGACCTTTCGGTGCGGTACCACGGCCTGCTCGAAGACCATCCCTCGGTCTCACTCACCTTGGACCAGGGCGCACGGACGGTGGTCTTCGACCCCTGGATCGACCCCTGCGCACCTGCGGCGGTCGACGCGGCGCTGGCGGGTCATCTCTCCATGATCCGCAGCTGGAGCGGGCACCGCATCGATGCGCAGTCCTTCTCCCTCCGCGGTCCCCGGCCCGCGCACGCCGATGCGCTCGAAGCGTGGCTGGGCTGCCCCGTCATCACCGACGCGAAGCACGATACGATCACGATCGGCGCCCGCGCGTGCGCCGTTCCTCTTCAAACAGCGAACGCCGAGCTGATGGCTTACCTCGAGAACCTCGCGCACGAACGCCTCTGTGTCCCTCTGGAGCACGACCCCCTGCCACGAAAGATCCGTGACGAAGTGCAACGGCGCTTTGGACGGGACTCCGTCGAGCTAGCAGACGTCGCGCGCGCGCTCGGCTATAGCGCCCGCACGCTGCAGCGCCGCCTGTCCGAACTCGACCTCCGCTACGCGCAGCTGGTCGATCAGGTCCGCTTTCGTCAGGCGTCGACGATGCTGGCCGAGACCACGCTGTCGATCAGCGAAGTCTCCTACGCGTTGGGCTATCGCGACGCCCGCGGTTTTCGTCGGGCGTTTCGCCGCTGGGCCGGGATTTCTCCGCAGGCGTACCGCAACGGCCAGATCGATGCGGCCCTGGTCGAGGAGCCCCAGCGCGCCGACGCCACGTCCTGAGGCACAAAGAGAAAGAGGGCGCCGACCGTGGTCGACCCCCCTTGCTCGAGCGCCCCCGGAGGACTAGAAGCCCGCAGCGCAGCCCTTGGTCTCGCCGTCGGCATCGTCGGCGGTGGCCAAGCAGTCCGCGGCTGCGGCTTCGACTGTTGCGACGGTGGGCAGGCTGCAGGTGCCGTCGGGGTTGGTTACGGAGATCCACTTCATCAGACCCGTGGTCCACGCCCAGAGGCCAGCGCGTGCGGGCCAGTTGCGGACGGTCTTGTCTTCGTTCCAATTGAAGAAGCTGCCGCTCCAGTTGCTGTTGTCGCGAAGCTCGATCATCGACGGCGGAGGATCGGCCATGATCGCTTCAAAGCGAATGGCGCTGGCGAGCATGCACTTCCGCGCATCTTCGCTGCCGCGGCTGTAGCTGAAGGTCTTGTCGATGCCGCCGTTCTCGTCGCGGTACCAGAACTCGGTACCGCCGAGCGAGAAGCCGTCGACGCTCGCGCGGGTGTACTCGATGGCCGGGCCACCGATGGTGACCAGGGCCTGGTTCACGTCGCGAGCCTCCGCGTAGTCGTCGACCGGTGTATCGGGGTCGACGGGCACCTCACCACACTCGACGCCGTCGCAGTTGGCTTCGACCGCGTAGGCGAAGTCGCCAACGAGGTCGTTGCCCCAACCTGAATCGACAGGCAGCGCGAGAATGTAGAACGTGCCCACGCCCGCGTCGATGTCGAGCGCCGAGGTGGTCTCGCCACCGGAGTCATCCGAGGTGACGGTGATCGTGTTCTCCGCCATGTCGACGGAGACCGACTGGAAGAAGGTGATGTCGACGTTGACCGCCGTATCGTCGCCGCCTTCGGGGCCTTCGCCTTCGCCGAACTCGCCTTCACCCTGCACGGTGACGAGCTGAAGGCTCTGACCATCGGGGGAGTACACGAGGAAGAAACGCATCGCCGTGTCGGCGTTGTCGCCCGCGATCGAGACCTGCAGGAACTCACCGGCGGTGGGCAGCTGCACCAGGGGCGCCTCCATCGTCATGCTCTGATCATCGATCTCGGTGACGGTCGAGATGCCGCGCTTGGCGTCCTCGTACCGGACGATCTCGGTGTAGAAGGGTCGGACCGCGCGGCCGTTGAGAGCGTCCGCTTTGCCGGTCGCGTCGGTGCTGTCGTTGAGGGCGACGTCGCCGAGACCACCGTCGGCTTCGGACGTGCCGGCATCGCAAGCAAGGATGGAGAGGCTGAGGGCGGCGAGGAGTGCGTGGGTCTTCATGGCGGTCCCGGTGGGTCTATGTATGACCTAGTGGTCACATGTACGTAGCATGACGTCGTACGTCAAACCCACCGTGGCCCAGAACCGACGCTGAACACCGTAAACCGGGCCCTATTGGCCCCCGTGCGCGATGATCTGATTTCTTGACAGTTGCGATTTCGACCTACGATTATCGACCTTGCGCAAAAGGCGCATCCGGATCCGACCGGTCGTCAGGCGATGGGAGCGTCGCCTGGGGACATGACGAGTCGGCTCTGCTCGAAGCATTCGCGCTCGCGACCGCACAGCTCGGGCGCGACCAAGTCGTCGTCTGGACCCCAGGTTCGGCACGTGTGAAGACACGAGAACGGAGTCTGGTTGCGCTGCAGGGACGCGAGAATCGCAGCGGGACTCCCGGTGTCGCGCGACTGGGACTTCCAGCGCAGATGCTTGCAGAGATCGAACTGGATGACGGTCATGGCGTGGCCTCGGGTTGGGGTTCGGCCGCGGCGCGCGGCAGCTTGGAGATGGGGGCCGGCAACACGACCGCATCGCGGGCAACAGCCCGCTCGAGCGTCTCGAGTACCGTGCCTTCGATGAGGTCGACTTTGTAGTCGGTCATCGGCAGCGGCGACGCCCCCTCGGCTGCTTTCGCACTTGCAGCAGCGAGGACCTCGGGCGTTGGTGGCTTGCCGAGCAGGGCCGCTTCGGCCGCGGACGCGCGCAAAGGCACGGGCGCCACGCCACCGAGCGCGATGCCAGCCTCCGTGATGCGTCCCTCCTTCACGACGAGACGCGCGAGCACCTCGACCAATGGCCACTCCGAGCGCGCGCGACTGATCGCGCGGAAGTACGCCGAGTGCTCCCCCGCAACCGGCGCAGGCAGCACGA
>CAYSPB010000355.1:0-8309 GCA_964432695.1 uncultured Nannocystaceae bacterium | reverse complement strand
GGATGCCACCCGCGCGCGCCTTCGCGGGTACGATGCGCGCCATGCTGCGAGAGTCCGCCCTTGCCGCGCTCTGTGTCGCGCTTTCGGCCTGCGCCACCGGTCAGGCACCGAGCACGGTTTCCCCTGCATCCACCGCTGCGACGGAGCGCGTGTGGGGCTACCGCGTGTTCACGCCTCAGGCCGAGACCGACTTGGCGACCGCGATCGCGGCTGCGGCCAACGCAGACTACGTCCTCTTTGGCGAGACGCATCTCGACGACCAAACCCATCGCCTTGAACACGCGGTGCTCGAAGGGCTGATCGCCGCTGGGGGCCCCGACCGCACCGTGCTGACGATGGAGATGTTCAAGCGCGACCAACAAGGTGCGCTCGACGGGTACGTCGCGGGAAGTCTGAGCGAGGCACAGTTTCTCGAGCAGGCCCCACCGTGGCCGAACTACCGTACCGGCTACCGACCGCTGGTCGAGACGGCCAAGCGGCATGGGGTTCCGGTCATCGGCGCGAACCTTCCCACCGCCCTGCAGCGTAGCTTCGCCATGAAGAAGGCCGCGGCCGCGGATGCCCTCACCGAAGAGCAGCGCGCCTGGTTCCCCGACACGATCCATCCGCCCGCGGAGACCTACTGGGCACGCGTCGAACAGCGCCTCCGCGACGCCGGTCACGGGACCATGGGCGGAATGGGCAACGACGATCGTCGCTGGGCCATTCAGAACCTGTGGGACAACACCATGGCCGACGCGATGGTGCAGGCGAGAGCCGGCAACCCCGAAGCCACCGTCCTACACGTCGTCGGGGCATTTCACGCCGAGTACGGCGACGGCATCGCGGCACAGCTTCGTCATCGCGACCCGGACGCATCCATCGTGATCATCAGCGTCGCGCCCGTCGACGACTTGCGAGGCCTCGAGCCCGACGCGTCCTCGGGCCGCGCCGACTTCATGATCTACGCGCTCGCCGACGCGAGCGGACTCGACAGCGGCACCCTCGGCGTTTCGGTTCCTGGCGAGCTTCGCTACCGCCTTGCTGCACCCGAGATTGGGGACCCCACCGGACTGCTCCTATGGCTCGGAGACGACGAAACCGCCGCCCGGGACGCCCTCACGCGGTGGAACGTCGCACTCGGTGATGCAGTGATGGTTGCGGTACTCGAGCACCCGCACCGGGTCGAGACCAACGACCTCCGTACGGCGGGCCGGTGGACCTGGACGGACTCCTTCGCCACCGACGCATCTCGAGCAAGCGAGGCCGTGGATCGCACCGTTGCCTACCTCTCCCATCGCTGGTCGGTCCCTGCCGAGCGAATCGTCGTTGCAGGTTCGGGCGCCGGCGCGGACGTAGCACTTTGGCATGCCCTATACGGACGCACGGGCGCACACGTCGTCGCGCTCGACCCTCGCGTGCCCGACCGCATCGCCGAAGCCGGCATTCCCCGCGACGCCAACACCCGTGAAGTGCTCCTCCGCGGTAGCAACGTGGAGCAAGCCAAGACGACGTTCGACGTTGCCGGCATTCCCGTCTCGGTCGAGTCCACCCCCGACGGCGAAGCCCTCATTCGACGAGCGCTCGGACTCGACTCCCGCACGCTTTCGGGGTCGACCGAGGTACGAATCGACGTCGATAGCCCAATCGCACTCCAGTGGGCCGGTCTGCACGCCCGGCTCGATGAGCGTGACGGGACACGTCGGGACCTGAAGGTGGCAGCCGATGCTTCCTACACGCCCGACCCAACCTTCTTCGCCGAGGGCAAGGGCCTGCCTCTTGCGCCCGGAGCCTTCGGCGGAACCACCATTCTCGTCCTACCCAGCGCCATGCCCCCTGCGCGCAAGCAGGCCTGGCGGGTGCTGGGAGAGCAAGACGTGCTCAAGAAACGCAGCCGCTTTCACACGCTCGTCGTCACCGACGACGACGGTCTGGGCCCGCTGCTCGACGCGTTGAAGGCCAAAGGAAAGCGAAGCATGCTGATCGTGCCCGCCGCGTTCGTCGTCGATGACGCCCGCATGGAGGAACTCCTCGGCCGCACGACCGGACACGACGAAGGCCTTCGTCTGCACTTCCTGCCGGGACTGGGCGGTAGCTGGGCGAAAGCTCGTGCGGCAGCGTCGGTCGCACCGACCGTTGCAGGCGGCTGAGCCGAACGGCACTTTCAGCGAGCCGGCGAATCCACGCACAGCGGCTCCGCAGCGCACCTCAGCCCGCCGCAACGGTCCGCGAACCCGCGAACATCGAGAGCAAGAACCGCGGGACGCGGGCCTGCAACACACTACGCGGGTATGGGAACAGGTCGTCGCTTCGTCATCGCCATTGTGGTCCGCGCAACTACGCTCGGCGGCTGCGAGGGATGAAAACGGTACGCGTTGCTGCAAGTCCTCAGCCCCACGTCGAACGGCCCGACCCCTCCGGTGTGGGGGCTGGTGCAAGCACTCCGGACTCCACACGGCCATGCGGCCGTACCCAGGTCCTCCACTCGACCGACCGCCAAACCCACTCGCAACGGCTCGACAGAAGGATGGACTCCGGATCCCACGACGAGGACCTACCGACCGTTCCACACGAACGCGTCGTCTTGGGTGGGCGCTACGCCCTGGGTGCTGCGCTTGGACGAGGCGGAATGGCCGTCGTGCGCCATGCCACCGACCTGCGCACGAATCAACGGGTGGCCGTGAAGATGCCGCAGGGCGCGACGGCGATCCCCCGCCCCCAGGAACGATTCGAACGCGAGGTTGCGCTGATGTCGAAGGTGCAGCACCCCAACTGCATGCGCCTGCTCGACGCGGGCTTCGATCCGGTTCCTTTCGCCGTCTTGGAGCTGCTCGATGGAACGTCGCTTCGAGACGCGATTCACCGCGCGCTGCCAGCAGAGCAGGTCCTCGACCTGACGCTTCAGCTTCTTCGCGGCCTGCGGGCGGTGCATGACGCGGGCATCATTCATCGAGACATCAAAGCCGAGAATCTGATGCTCACCCGTCGAAAGAACGGGACCGAGCGATTGGTACTGATCGACTTCGGCGCTGCGATCTCGGCATCCGCAGCGGCGGGGCAGGCCGCCGAGCCGTGCATCACCGAAGTGGGCCAGGTCCTGGGCACACCTGCCGCGCTGAGCCCCGAACAGCTTCACGGTGAGCCCGCGTCCTATCGCTCGGATCTCTACGCCGTAGGCGTGTTGATGTTCGACCTGCTCACGTTCGAATCCCCCTTTCCGGAGGCCAACGTCATCGACCTGATGCTCGCCAAGGGAGGCCCGCCGCCCCCCCTTCCGAAAGATGTGCCGGCCTCCGTGGGCTGGATGGTCCGCTCTCTGCTGGCTCGAGATCCTCAGCGGCGCCCAGAATCGTGCACGGAAGCGATCGAGATCGTCATGTATGCGCGGGACATGATGCTCCAGACCATGGGCACCCAAACCTGGTTCGACCTCGTGCCCGTTCGAGCACCGAACGAGAATGACGAATGAGCGGCGACTTCAGGCCCCACCGCCGCCGTAGCCGGGTGAATGCGGGCTACCAGCTTCGGCGATGTCGAACCCGACGTGCGGAAGCGATGCCTCCACCAGCAGCCGCGTCTCGCCGAAGCCAATCGCGTCTCGCGGAACGTCGACAGACTGCAGCCCGGGGGTCGGAAGCACGAACTTCGTCGCACCGAAGCGGTCGAGAAACACAACGCCCGCAGCGTCCATGCGGCCTTCGAGCGCTTCGAGCGTGAAGATCCAGCACAGCAGATCGTGGTACGGGTCGTAAGCGTGGTGCACGTGGGGTTGGTCGTACGCCCCATGTCGTCGCGCTCGTGGAAGGGCCGCATACACGACCGGCCGGACGTGGTCGCCAAACCCGAGGTGGCGGCAACGGCCAAGCTGGTCCGGCCCGGGGATGACGACCCGCGTCTCGAGCGTGGTCATGTGGACGGACGTCTCCTCGACAAAGCGCTCCAGCGAGGTGGCGAGTTCGCTGACCAGACTCGAGCAGGTCGATCGAGTCGTTTTCATGCCGCCCTGCGCCAACCAGGTCCGCACGCGCTCTTGGTACGCCGGTGGTCGCTCTCCGGGCTGTACGCGCAAGTCGATCAACCGCGCCGACCACGAGAGCTGGATCGCGTGCTCGCCCGGCTCATGCTCACCGAGCACCCGCGCCTCCACGAGGATGTGTAGTCCCGCGTGCTGACGCGAGACGAGCAGTCGCAGCGGCTTGCTCGCAGCTTGGATCGGCGCGGCTTCCTGCGCTGCGTCGAACGCCTCGGAGACGTCGTCGGACACGTCTTGCTCGTCGGAGAAGGCCGGACGTCCGTCGACGAAGAGGTTGATCGCGTCGCCGTAGCCCGCCGACTCCAATCCGTCGATCAACTGACGGAGCAAGCCGGTCCCGTGCACGAGGGTCTTGGCGCGTGGGGCTCCCGGCTTAGCGAGGAGAAAGCGCAAGACGGCCTTCACGACGCCGGGTCGTTGGCGCTGCTCGTGCGGAACGGCGATGGAGATCTCAGCGGAAAACATGGTTTGGAGGGCGCGAAGGAACGTGGGGTATTCAGGAGTCGGGGTCGACGCAGAGATCGGACGCGCAGATCAACCCCTCGTCACAGCCGCCCTGGGGCGTGCATTGGCAGGTCTCTGTACCCGCCTGTTCGACGGGGCACACCATGTCGGTGACGCAAAGATCAGAGGCGCACATCAGACCGGGACCGCAGGCGTCCTCGGGCAAGCACGCGCAGCCAAGTTCGCCCGCCGGGCACGCGTCGGGTCCGGTCGAATCCGCAGCGCCCGTGGAGCTTCCGCCGGTGCTCGAGCCAGAGCCGGTCGAGCCACTGGTCCCGGTCGTGTCCACGGCACCCGTCGTATCGCCCTCGGTGCCCTCGTCGCACCCGAACCCGCAGGTGCTGCCGCCGCTGAAGGAGACGCCCGAGCTCTCCGGCGGACCGATCGGCTCGACCTCCCCACAGCCCGCCCCCACGCACAGCGCAATCGCGATGTCGGCCCGCCGCATCCCCCCGATGCTAGCAGGCGCCCACCGAACTGCCGCTCGCGATAGCCTCCGGTGTGCTAAGCCGGCTCGAGTTCTATCGGGTGGTTGACGCATACGGCGAGTTCTCGAACGTCTCCCCACATCCGATCGAGCACACCAAGAACGACGTGTACTGGGCCGGTGGTGGCGACGGACGAGGCCGAAATCGCCTCGGCGAGCTCTTGATGGAACTCCGCAGCGCGCTGAGGTACGAGGACGTCAGCCCGGAAGCTGCGCGTACGCCCGAAGGGTCGTGACCGTGGTGGCCTTCATCCGATAGAGGCTCAGCACCACCCCGCCTTCGCGCCGTTCGGAGACGGAGAGCTCGCCAAGTACCGCGATCGGTGTGTCCTTGAGGAATGGCGCGCGCCCGCCTTCTTCCATTTGAACGACGACCATCTCGTTCAGCGCAGGCTTGATCCCGTAGCAGCAGTACGATCGGTTCTGCGACAGCACGAACGTCTTCACGCCACCGCGATCGACGTCGAGCGGCACCATGAATCCGACCACCGCGGCACGGCTGCCGTCGAGCGCGAGAATTTCCTCGGGAACGCTGGAGGAGGGCGCGGGAATGCCGAGTTCCTCCGCACCGGGCGGGTGCGGCTGCGGGTCGTACGAAAAGCTCGTAAGCAGCGACATCGGTACGCGCACGTAGTCGCCATCGTCCGTGCGGTCCAGCTGCAGCATGCCGTCGCGACGCTGCGCGGTGCCGTCGAACCGAGCGGCCAGCTCGAAGGATGCATCGGAGATCGGCGCCCCCGGGGGCTTGGCGCCCATCGCGTCGAGGGGCGTCCCGCGGACTTCGACCCGTACCGAAGCCTTCGACTCGATGGTGACGTAGTCGCGAATGAAGGAACCGAGCAGCGCGAGTCCGAGGCCGGCAAAGCCGATCACGATCGCCGTTGTCTCGAGCCTCCTGCTCCGCACTGCCGTTCGTTCTGGTTGGGTCGTCATGCCGGGTTCGCTGTGTTCGTCGTTCACGATTGGGGCACCAGATGGCTGGCAACGTCGGTCGCGTAGGCACGGGTCGCCGGGGCCAGCCCCGCCAGAGCGCCGATTGCCACCATGCCGAGCGGAACCCAGATGTAGGCGGGGTGCATCACCCACATCTGCAAGACCACGCCGGTTTGTTCGCGAATCACGCTCGCGGCGATGGACAGCAGGAGTGCGTGCACGACGAAGCCGAGCACCGCCCCCACGGCTGCGATCGTGGTCGATTCGGCAACCAGCACCGCGAAGATGAGGCGTCGACTCGCGCCGAGCGAGCGAAGGATCGCAATCTCGCGACGCCGCTCGTTGATCGTGTTGTAGAGCGCGGCAAGGATGGCCGCGCCCGAGATCAACACGACGAGATATGCGACGAACTCCAAGACGCGGTTGGCCCAGCCGAGCTTGTCGAACAGCTCCGCCATGACCCGCCCGATCGGGAACGCCAGCGTCGCCTCCTTGCCTTCGCGGTTGATCTCTTGCTCGAACGCGAAGCCCGACATCGGACTGCGGAACTTGAGCATGACCGCGCTGACTTCCTTGTGTTCGTCGGGGATCGCTTCGTGCGGATGTGCTTCGAAGGCTTCCCCCGTACCGCGAAGAACGTGGCCACCCATGCGGAACACGCCGTCGATCGGGATCCAGATCACGCGATCCGCAGGCGTGTTGGTGGGCGCGAGGATACCGGTGACCACGTATTCCTCGTGATGGGCGGCGGCTGCGTGCTCGACCACTCCGTGCGCAGGATGAAACGTCGCGCCGACGGCGAGAGAGGTCTGTCGTGCGACGGAGCTGCCCACCACAGCCTCTCCACGCGTCGGATCGAAGAGCCGCCCGCCTGGCTCGACCTCGAACGGTTGCCCCTCTCGGACATCGACCGCCTCGAACATCGCCGGCGTGGTCCCCACGATCCGAAAGCCGCGATGGCTGTCCCCCGTGCTGTACGGCACAGCAACCGCCACCCTCGGGTCGTCGGCGACCTTCTCGTATAGCGACCAAGGAATGTTGCCCGGCGACGTCTCGAGGTGAAACACCGCGTTGAGCACGAGCTGCAGCTGGCTTCCGCGGGCCCCCAACACCGCGTCGAACCCACCGCCACCGCCCGTAAACGCAGCGTGGCTCTGGGCGTGAATGCTGAAGACCGACAGCACGAGGCCCGCAGCCAAAGCGGTGGCCGCAACGGTGATCGACGTGGAGACCGCGTGCTGCCGCAGGCTCCTACGCACGATCATCGCAACGGCGCGCAAGAGGTTCATGCGGCGGCCTCACGGGCGGCGCGATTGAGGTCACTGAAGTCGCGGACCGATTCGAACTGCTCGAGGATATCGCGGCTGTGGCTGACCACCAGCAAGGCGGCGCCCTGGTCCCGGCACAGCTGGCGCATCAACGCCATCGCTTCGCGTGCTCGTCGTGAATCGAGATTGCCCGTGGGCTCGTCTGCGAGAACCAGCTGGGGTCGGGCTGCCAGCGCACGCGCGACGGCCACGCGCTGCTGCTGTCCGACGGAGAGTTCGCGGGGCCGGTGCAGCAGCCGCTGCCCGAGACCGACCCGCGTCAGGAGTTCACGCGCAAAGACATCGTCCGCGCCGCGCCCAAACAGCATCCCCATCAGAACGTTCTCGAGCGCGGTGTAGCCCTGAAGCAGATTGAAGGTTTGAAAGACGTACCCCACGCACTGGGCACGAACCTGGTCGCGCTTCGATGGACGGAGCGCGCCTAAATCGTGCCCCGCGACGTGGACCTTCCCTTCGTCGGGGAGAAGGATGCCGCCGAGCAGATTGAGGAAGGTGGTCTTGCCGGAGCCGCTCGCACCGTGAAGCGCAACGTGTTCGCCGCGGCCCAGGCTGAAGGTCGGGATGTCCACGACCCGCGTTCGTCGCCCATCCGGGGCCCGGTACGTCTTGAGCAGCGACCGAACCTCGAGGACCCCCTCGGAGGGCGGCGTACTGTGAAAACCGGCCAAGAACGCGCTCATAGCAAGAGCTACGCCTCAGATGCAACCGAATTGCATGTGGTTTCTCGCTTGCTCGAAGCGGCCGGTTTGTCCGGTTTCGGGCCCAACCGTGCGGGCTGGGAACGACCAGGCTACCTTGCTTGTTGGACCCGCCATGAAGCTCGATCCCTGGCTCCGCCACCAGCATCGCCGTCGGCGCGCCAAGCAGGCGCTGTGGGCCAGCATCGGCCTGACGGTTCTGCTTTGGGTCATCCCGTTCGGGCGACTGATCGGCTACCCGCTCACCCTCTTCAGCACCCTGGTCCACGAGCTCGGTCACGGGTTGACCGCCCTGCTGGTCGGCGGCTCGTTCGAGAAGATGGTCGTGTTCTCCGACGCGTCGGGCG
>CAYSPB010000354.1:0-8311 GCA_964432695.1 uncultured Nannocystaceae bacterium | reverse complement strand
AGCACCGCCAGCAGACGGCTATGCCGCTGCACCAGCCGCGCGAGCGCGTAGAGGAAGCGCGCCCGTCCGGGTCCGCCGAGTCCTGCCCAGGCCGGCTGCGCAGCGCGAGCGGCCGCAACCGCATCGTCCACGCTGCGCGGCCCCGCCTGCGCCAGCTTGGCGAGCGTGTCGCCCGTGGCTGGGTTCGTCGCGTCGAAGTACTTGCCCGAATCGGGCTCGACCCACTGCCCCCCGATGAACAGGCCGAAGCGCCCTTGATGCGCATCCAGCCACGCACGCGCGGGCCCATCACCCTCCGGTGCGGGGCCGTACTCCATGGTCTCGAGAATGTCGGCGACGGTGCTCATCGTGAAGTCCTGATGTCGTGAAAGAAGAAGGGGCGTCGGAAGGCGAATCGAAAGCGTCGCTCAGCAAGAGAGCGAAGCGTCCCGAAGGGACGCGGAGCGGGAAAAAGAAAGCGAACGAAGCGCAGGTGTCGGGCTGACGGGGCTTCGCAAGGGGCCCCGCACCCAACCCCGAAGAAGCCCCGCTCTCCGACCAGCGCGAGGCAGCGAGCTAGGCCATCGGATGCCGGTATCCGGCGGAGTAGCGGCCGGTGATGAAGTGCTCGAGCTGCCGTTCGATGTCGCCGAGCAGGCTGCTGGCGCCGAAGCGGAACAGGTCGGGCTGCAGCCAGCGGTCGCCGAGCTCGTCCTTCATGAGGGCGAGGTAGGTGAGGGCCAGCTTGGCGCTGCTGATGCCGCCGGCGGGCTTGAAGCCCACGATGTGGCCGGTCTTGTCGGCGTAGGCGCGAATCATCCGCGCCATCACCAAGCTGACCGGCAGCGTGGCGTTGACCGACTCCTTGCCGGTGGAGGTCTTGATGAAGTCCGAGCCGGCCATCATGCATACCAGGCTCGCCTTGGCCACGTTGCGCAGCGTGTCGAGGTCGCCGGTGGCGAGGATCGCCTTGAGGTGCGCATCGCCGCAGGCTTCGCGGTACGCCTTCACTTCGTCGTACATCGCCTGCCAGTTCCCGGTGAACAGGTGCTGGCGGGTGATGACGATGTCGATCTCCGTGGCGCCGGCCTTGACCGAGGCCTCGATCTCCTTGACCCGCTGCTTGAACGGCGAGAGGCCATGCGGAAAGCCGGTGCTGACGGCGGCCACCGGGATGCCGGAGCCGTCGAGGGCGCCGACCGCGGTGCGCACCATCTCGTGATAGACGCAGACCGCGCCGGTGGTGAGGCCGACGTGCCCGAGGCCGAGCGACTCGATGAGTGCGGGCTCGAGCGGCTGTTTGGCCTTGGCGCACAGCCGGCGTACACGGCCGGGGGTGTCATCGCCGGACAGGGTGGTCAGGTCCATGCACTGCACGGCGCGAACCAACCAGGCCGCCTGCCAGGCCTTCTTTACGCTGCGGCGACCCGGCAGCGTCTTCGCGCGGCGCTCGACGGCGCTGCGGTTGACGCGGACGTCGCGGACCCAGTCCAGCTCGAGGGCGCAGCCGGGGTTGCGCTCGAGCGTGTGCCGCTCTTTGGGTGTTTCCACCGCGCGCAGGGACTTCTTGTCGTCTCTCTTGCCCATGTCGTGTCGTCCTCAGGCGAAGGTGCCGATGAAGCCCGTGATGAGCTCTTGCAGGGTCGCCGAGGCCTTCTCGGCGAACTCGAGCGTTTGGTCGTGGCTGAGGTCTTCGTCGGCCAAGCCAGCGCCCATGTTGGTGAGCACCGAGACGGCAGCGCACGACATGCCGCAGTGACGCGCCACGATGACCTCGGGCACGGTCGACATGCCGACTGCGTTGGCACCGACGGCCTGGCACATCTTGATCTCGGCTGGCGTCTCGAACGTGGGGCCGAGCAGCGCCATGTACGTGCCTTCGCGGAGCGTGACGCCCTGCTTGGCGGCAACCGCCTTCATGCGCTCCCGCAAGGCGGGGTCGTACGCATCGGTCATTGGCGGGAAGCGGGGGCCGAAGCTGTCGTCGTTTTTGCCGACGAGCGGGTTGAGTCCTTGGCCGTTGATGTGGTCGGTGAGCAGCATCAGCTGGCCGGGCTTGGCGTCCAGGTCCAAGGCGCCGGCGGCATTGGTGAGCACGAGCGTCTCGCAACCGAGCAGCTTGAGCGTTCGGATCAGGGGTTGCACGGTGCTTGGGTGGTGTCCCTCGTACAGGTGCACGCGGCCCTGCAGGCACGCGACTTCCACGCCGGCAAGCCGGCCGACGATGAGCCGCCCCGCGTGGCCCTCAACCGTGGGCTGAGGGAATCCAGGAAGCTCTTCGAACGAGAACGCGATCGGGTCTTCGACCTTGTCCCCGAGGCCGCCGAGGCCCGAGCCGAGTACGAGGCCTACTTTAGGGGCGCGCCCGGGGGCGCGTTCGGAGATCATGGCGTTGGCCTGGCGGGCGTGTTCGGACACGGTCGAGGTACTCCCTTCGCCCACACACGGGGGCGAGCCGCAGACGATACGATCCCAGCAGCAGGGAATCCATGGCCACGCCCAAGAAGCTGCGCGTCACGAAGACCGGCCTTCAGCGGCTTCGCGACGCCGATCCCTCGCTCGGTCCGGTGATCGACGCGGTGGGCCCGTGTCGACTGACGGTTCGCAATGCATCCTGCGACCTGGAGTCGTTGGTGCGCGCGATCGTGTACCAGCAGCTCTCTGGCAAGGCGGCCGGCACCATCTTCGGTCGCTTTCGCGAGCTGTTCCCCAAAGACGGCTTTCCGTCCGCGCGCGACATCGGTCGCATGCACCATGCGCGACTGCGCAAAGCCGGGGTGTCGCGTCAGAAGCAGGCGGCGATCAAGGACCTTTGTCGGCACGTGGCCTCAGGGGCGCTTCCGCTTGAGGACTTGGCCGACCTGCGCGACGAGGACCTCATCGAACGCCTGACCGCGGTGCGTGGCATCGGGCGATGGTCGGCGCAGATCTTCATGCTGTTCCATCTGGGACGTCGCGACGTGTGGCCGGTCGACGACCTGGGGATTCGCAAGGGCGTGCAGAAGCTCCGTGGCCTCGACGCGCTGCCCTCCCCCCGCGCGATGGAGGCATACGGCGAGCCGTATTCGGGCCAGCGCAGCATCGCGTCTTGGTATCTGTGGCGATGGCAGGACGGACCGGCCACCGGCTGAGGTTTGCAGCGGCGGGCCGGGGGCGTACGGTGGCGCCGTGACTCCGCTGCCGCTGAACGCCAAGGACGAAGTTCGGATCGCGCACTACGCCGAGGTCCGCGCTGCGATCGACAGCCTGCTCGCCGACGAGGACGACTGGGTCGCCGCCATGGCGACCGTCTCCTGCGAGCTCCACCACGCGTTCGGGTACTACGACTGGACGGGCTTCTACCGGGTCACGCAGCCCGAGCTGCTGGTGATCGGGCCGTATCAGGGCGGGCACGGCTGCCTTCGGATTCCGTTCGCCCGGGGCGTCTGCGGCGCGGCGGCGCGGGAGCGGGCGGTGCAGCGGGTGGCCGACGTCGAGGCGTTTCCCGGCCACATCGCGTGCAGCAGCACCACGCAGTCCGAGATCGTGCTGCCCATCCTCGGTGCCGGTGGGGCCACGATCGCGGTCCTCGACGTGGACTCGAACGCACCCGCCGCGTTCAGCGCAGCCGACGAAGCCGCACTCACCTCGCTGTGCGAGATGCTTGGCGCGCGCTACGGTGCCGGGCGATAGTCCGCCGGAGCGCACATGCCCTACGAGTTTTACAAAGTCCTGCACCTCCTCGGCATCCTGCTCCTCTTCACCTCGCTCGGCGGCGTGGCGATGGTGGGCCTGCGCGGGGGGACCGACGAGGAGAAGAAGACGTTCAAAAAGCCGCTGATGATCATTCACGGCGTCTCGCTGCTGGTCATCTTCGTGGCCGGTTTTGGCTTGATGGCGCGGTTGGGCATGATGGGCAGCGGCTGGCCCACCTGGATCTTCGGCAAGCTCGGCGTGTGGCTCGTGGTGGGCGGTCTCGCCGGGCTCGTGGCCAAACGTCAAGCGCTGGGTACCGGCTGGTATCTCGTCCTGCCGGCCCTCGGCGCGGTTGCGGCCGCGCTGGCGGTCTACAAACCGGGCTGAACGAGCGCACACTTTTCGGCGACGCCTGCGTTGCCGCTATTCTGAGCGCTGCCGATGGAGTGGCTGAGCCGGGTGACGAGTGCGTTGGGGGAGGGGAGTGCGTTCTCCTTCTCTGGCCTCGGCATCTTGGTCGTCGGTTTGATCGTCGCGTCGCTTCGGTTCTCGCTGCGACCGCAGGAGCAAGAGCGCATTCGGACCCCGCTTGCGCTGCTCGTTGCGCACGTGGCGTTCATGCTGCTCTCCGCGGCGGTGCCGCCCGACTCGGGGGCGGTCTCGGTGCTGCGCACGCTCGCGGTCTTGCTGCTGCTGTTGTCGGGCGCGCGCGCGGGCTTCCTGCTCATCGTCGACAACTTCCTCACCCGCAAGCTCGCGCGCCCGATCCCGAAGATCTTTCGGGACATCTGCGAGGGGGTCGTCTACTCGGCGGCCGTTTTGGTCACGCTGCGTTCGGCCGGCGCGCAACTCGACGCGCTGCTCACCACGTCGGCGCTGCTCACGGCCGTCATCGGCCTGTCGCTGCAGGACACGTTGGGCAACCTGTTCGCGGGGCTGTCGATTCAGGCGCAGAACCCGTTCGAGGTGGGCGACTGGATTCAGTACGACGACAACGAGAACGACATCGGCAAGGTCATCGAGATCAACTGGCGTGCGACGAAGGTGCTCACGCTCGATGACGTCGAGATCATCATCCCCAACGGTCCACTCGCGCGCGCGCCGATCCGCAACTTCACCAAGCCGACCAAGGTCAGCCGCCGCAATCTCTTCGTGGTCGTGCCGTTCTCGGAACCACCGCACCGGGTGCAGCAGGTCGTGCTCAAAGGTCTCGAAGATACGCCGGGCATCTTGCGTCGGCCGCCACCGTCGGTGGTCACGTCCACCTTCGAGGAGCGTGGCGTGCAGTACTGGGTGCGCTACTACACCGACGACTTCGACCGCCGCGAGATGACCGACAGCTTGGCGCGGGACCGCATCTGGTACTCACTGCGTCGGGCGGGCATTCGCATTGCGGTGCCCAGCGCCGACCTCGAGCTGCACCAAGACGACGAGTCGTATCGCAGCGCTGCCCGGGAAGAGGCACGGGAGCGCCGACGGCAAGCTCTGCAGGGCGTCGACTTTCTCGATGCGCTCAGCGATGAGCAGATCGACCGTTTGGCGGGATCGTGCCGCGAGCGCCCGTACGCCACCGGTGAGCAGATCATCCGTCAGGGGGATGAAGGCGACGAGCTGTTCATCGTGCAGCGGGGCGAGGTCGTCGTGACGATCGGCGACAAAGGCGATGAGGTGGAGGTTGCGCGGTTGTGTGCCGGCTCGTTCTTCGGCGAGATGTCGTTGATGACCGGACAACCCCGGCTCGCGACCGTGCGCACGCTTCAGGAGACGCTGCTGCTGGTGGTCTCCAAGCTGCCCTTCGCCCAGGTGCTCGACGAGTCGCCGGAGCTGGCCGAGCGCATCTCGGACGTCCTCGCATCGCGCCGCGAGCAGCTCGACAGCGCCTCGAGCAAGCAGAACACGCCGCGGGTCTCGTCGAAGGACGCGGATGCTTCGCGGAACGAGCTGCTGCACCGCATCCGCGTCCTTCGACAGCGCCTCGAGCAAGCAGAACACGCCGCGGGTCTCGTCGAAGGACGCGGATGCTTCGCGGAACGAGCTGCTGCACCGCATCAAAGAGTTCTTCTCTCTTTCGAACTAGCCTCGAGGGGAGACCCTCTCGGTTTCCCCCGCTGCGTCGGCGGAGTCGCCGACGCCCCCCCCTTCCACGGTCGAGCGCGAAGCGCCCTCTCTTCGTTGGTGCGGGAAAGGAGGTTTGAAGCGGGACTGCGTATCCTTGGCGTTGCCGGGAGAGGGAGCGTCGTTCGTATGGGGTTGCGGCCCGCGGGGGTCGACGGGGGGGCGAGGCGGCTGCTACATGCGATGGAATGCGTCTTGCCGTTGGTCTTGCGTCGTTGTGCTTCGTTCTTGCGTGCGACGGCGGCGCAGCGCCGGCGGGCGCGGACGCGGAGACCAAGGTGGCTCCGCCCGTCGTTCCGGCCGCGACGAAGGCGGCGGAGCCGACGACGCCGCAGGCGGTAAAGCCTGCGGACCTTCATGCCCAGGCCGTGGCGCTGGCCAAGCGGGTCATCGTGCTCGATGGGCACATCGACCTGCCGTGGCGGCTCGAGAAGTCGGCGGGCCCTGACGGGGCGCTCACCGAGGATGTTGGGGCGGGAACGCCGAACGGAGACTTCGACCTGCCGCGGGCGCGGGCTGGGGGGCTCGATGCGCCGTTCATGTCGATTTACGTCTCGCCCGACTTCGAGATGAAGGGGGCCGACGCCGTCGCCGACACGCTCATCGACATGGTCGAAGGCCTGGTGAAGGCCAACCCCGACGGGTTCGCCCTCGCGCCGACCGTGCAGAGCGTTCGCGACAACTTCGCCGCGGGCAAGGTCTCACTGCCAATGGGCATGGAGAATGGTGCGCCGCTGATGGGCAAGCTCGAGAACGTGGCCCGCTTTCATGCGCGTGGCATTCGCTACATCACCCTCGCACACTCCAAGGACAACCACATCAGCGACTCGTCCTACGACGAACGGCACACGCACGGTGGCTTGTCCGCGTTCGGCAAGCGGGTCGTTGCTGAGATGAACCGCGTGGGCATCATGGTCGACGTCTCGCATGTCTCCGACGACGCGTTCTGGCAGGTCATCGAGCACACCAAGGTGCCCGTGATCGCGTCGCACAGCTCGTGCCGCCACTTCACGCCGGGTTTCGAGCGGAACATGTCCGACGCAATGATTCAGGCGCTCGCCAAAAACGGCGGCGTCATCCAGATCAACTTCGGTAGCGCTTTTCTCGACGGGGAGATTCGCAAGGGTCGCAAAGCCCACGATGCGGCGGTCGAGGCTCTGCTGAAGGCCGAGGGGCTCGAGGCGGACTCCGAGACGGGCAAGGCCGCCAAGGATGCGTACGCGAAAGAGCATCCCGCTCCGCGGGCGACCGTCGGCTTGGTGGCGGATCACATCGAACACGTGATCGAGCTGGTCGGGGTCGACCACGTCGGACTTGGCAGCGACTTCGATGGCGTCGGCGACTCTCGACCAACCGGGCTTCGCAGCGCAGCCGACTACCCGCCGCGGCCACAGCGAGACAGACCTGGAAAAGATCGCCTCGGGCAACGTGTTGCGGGTGTGGAGCGCCGTGGAAGCCCACGCCGAGGCCGCGAAATAGCGGCTCAGGCGTCCTCGACCGCGTACGTGAGCGTGTAGTCGTAGCAGGTGTCGGGGGCTGGCGGCGAGACGGAGATGAAGCCCAGGGCGGTCTCGTCGAACGTGACCGTGCAGTTGACGTCCGCGACGATGACGTCGTTCGAGCAGCAGCCGACGATGCCGTCGTCGGTGGTGGTGATGCTGCCCTGAATGCAGAAGGTCTCCGTCCCGGTTCCCTCGCACACCGGGAAGAGGCACGCATCCACGCCACCGACGACGGTGACGACGTGATTGGGGTCGTTGGCGTTGCCACAGTCCCAGATCCCGTCGTAGACGAAGACGTCGAGGTCCGCATCATCGAGCAGCGTGCCCTGCAGCATCGACGGCGCGTCGTCGCAGAACTGCTCGCCCAAGCTCTGAATTTCGGAGGGGTCGTCGAGTCCGTTGGGCTCTTCGTCGAGCTGGATGCATTTTCCAGGCTCTGAATCGGACTCCGCTCCACTCTCGGCTCCCCCGGTTGGGTCGGAGTCCGAGGCGCCGGTCGGTTCCGAATCGCTCGTCTCGCCGCCCGTGCTCGACGTGTCTGCGGGCCCCGTCTCGTCTCCACGGCTCTGCGAGGCGTCGGTGCTCGCGGTGTCGGTGCTCGGCCCGGGCCCCGAGGGGTCGGTGCCCTGCGTGGCGTCGGTGCTGCCCTGGGAGATGGTCCCGGCCGTCGAGCCTGCACTGGCAGAGTCGCTCATTTCGGTGTCGCTTGCGGTGTCGGAGCTCGGGTTCGTCGACTGCGTGGCCGCGCTGACGCCGGACGACGACGACGCGTCGCCACCGTCGGTCCCGGTCTCGTCCGCCGCGACGAACGAACTGCACGCCGGTGCGATCGCCCCCAGCGACCCCACCATCAGCATGCCGGCCCCTAAACCAAACGACAGACGACGCATCAGACAGCCACGGTAGCGTGACTCCCGATGCGCCGCCAAACGCCGCGGGGCGGCAGGCGCGACCGGAGCGCATTCGCCCGAACCCAACGCCGGCGCCACCCACCGCGCCGGGTCGGTCGCAGGTGCGCACTAGCTCTCGTCGAACGCCTT
>CAYSPB010000353.1:0-8390 GCA_964432695.1 uncultured Nannocystaceae bacterium | reverse complement strand
GTCCAGGAACTCTCCGCGACCATCGGACGGCACCGGACTGCAGTCCCCAGCGGGGTCGGCGTGTTGCTCGTGCTCCACGAGGGCGCGGTCCCGCCGGACGAAGCCGGACGGAGCCTCTTCCTCCAAGAGGTACGGCATCCCTCGACCAAGGGCATCGCCGTCGTGATTCTCGGCGGGGGCTTCTGGGCCGCCACGGCGCGCTCGGTGATCACGTTCTTCGCCGTGACCACACGGCTTCCAGTACGACTGTTTTCCGTCGACGACGATCCGTGCGGGTGGCTCGAGGCGCGATTCGAGCCCTCCGCCGGCATCGACGGAAGCGCCCTGCGTGCGGCGGCACGACGCCTCGGCCTCCCGTAGGGCTCACCCCCGCGGCGGCTCGACGCTGGGCGTCGCAGTCATCGTGGGCCCCCTGCAGCCCGGCGGTGTCGATCACCCGCTGGAGATCGATGCGCGGTGGGCGTCCACGAGCCCTCGAAGGTCGAGGCCTGGTTCTTCGATCGCAACCTGGAGGACGTGCTCCGGGGGACGAACGCATCCCAGCCGTGCGCGGAACCACGCCGCTGACGCCCGCGTGGTGCAACCCTGGCAACCGACGCCGCGTCGAGCGCGACGACGACACCACCGCGCTCGAGCAGGTCCTGAACAACGAGCTCCCACACCGTTTTCACTACGTCGTATGGAACTACACCAGCGACGCCGCCAAGTACGTGGACATGGGCGGTGGTCGCGTAGTCGCAGCCGACCCCGTTGATGCTCGTGTCGAGGTAGAAGTCCACCCGAAACACGCCGCCGGGGTTCGACGTTCACCCGTACGTCCGATTTCGGAAATCGAAAGCCCGGTCGTTGGGTACTTCCAAAGCACGATGAGTGGAGCAGGTGGAGTCAATGAGGCTGTCCGTAGCGCGACCGAGGCCCGTCGCTGGGCCGCCCGCATGCAGGCCCGCGCCGAGGTTCGACGCGCAGGTCGACGTGCCGAGGCGAAGCTGAGGACCAACAGCTCGTCAGAGCAGTCCTGGTCGGGCTACATCATCGACGAGCCCGCACCGGTCACGCCCGCGCAGCGAATCGTCCGTCGAACCGTGGCTGTCCTGACCGCCGCGTTGCTCATCGCGATCGGCGGTGGCCTGGTGTTGCTCACCGCGGTCAGCGGTGGCAAGGGCTACCAGGTGGCGCCCGTGCTCAGCCTGATGATCGGGGTGATGTTCGGACTGCCCGCGCTCGCCATGCTCTACAAGCATGTGCAGGGCGTTTGGCAAGAGACCGCTTGACGACGACTCGGAGCCGTCGAGGGGAGGGACCGTTGGGGTCTCTCCCCTTTTTCGTGCTCACCGCTCGACCCGTGACTTGGGATCGCGGTCGACCTTGCCGTCCAACGCGACATTCTCCAGCCGAACCGATGAGAGCATCTTCGCCTTGATCGCCGTCATGCCGCGCAGGGTTCCACCATCGACGTCGAGATCGGCGTGCATGCCCACCTGCAGTGCGGTCGCCCCGGAGAACGTGCAGTCCGTGATCGTGCCAACCGTGTGCATGCCGAAGCTCGCGCCCAGCTTCGGCTCCCCCTCGATCGTCAGGTTGCGCAGATCGACGGCGAGCATCTGTAGGTTTATGCCCGTTCGGGACACCGTGAACGTGCCCCCGTCGATGACCAACCGATCGCCGCCCTGCCCCTCGATGGCGACGGGAGCCTCGATGTCGACGTCGACCAGCTTGAGCGCACAGCCGAGCTGCATCGTAATCGCAGGCCCGTGCTCGATCTTCGCGTCGACGTCGCGCAGTTCGACGCGGTCTCCCATGCCGCAGCGGAAGGTCGAGCGACCATCCCACGGGGTTCGCACGTAGCGCCCTTCCGCGGGTTGCCGCTGGGCTTCATGGAGGTCTTGAACGCCGTCGATGAGCTCGTCGACGGATGCCTTGCCCGCCGCATAGCGGTCACTCAGCTCGGCAAACCGCTCCGTCGGGTCCGGGGTCGGCACGACCGGCTCGACGGGCGCGGGCGGCTCAGGTGAGCGCTCGGACCCGGGCTCGGCCGCAGGCGGTACGGGCTGCGGGGTGACGAGGGCAGGCTCGGGCGAGACGTCCTGAGCGTCCTCCGCCTCCAAGAGAAGAACGCTCGCCTGCTCGACGTCGTCGGCCTCATCGGCGGTGCGCAGGGCCCATGCGCCCGCTGCCAGGCCACCGAACACGAGGGCGGCGAGTCCGATCGCGAGTGCGATCCCCGTGCGCCCCTGGGCACCGAGCGCGTTCTTCAGCGCACGCGTCAGCATGGCAACCGATGCGAACCGCCCCTGCGGCTCGACGGCCATTCCCCGCCGCAGCACGTCGAACACCGGGCTGGGCACCTCCGTCTCGCGCGGCGGCTCGAGGATCATGCCGCGCGTCACGGCATAGACGAGCTCCGCCGGCGTGGAACCGGCGAACGGCCGATGCCCGTACAGCGCTTCGTACACCACGACGCTCAGCGCGAACACGTCGGTACGTCCATCGACCGAACCGCCCGACCACTGCTCGGGCGCCATGTAGGCTGGCGTCCCCGCGATAGCCCCGTCGGCGGTGAGCTGCGCGTCGATGCCGGGGCTCGGCGTCTCGGGGTCGATCGGCACTGCACCGGGGGCTCGCGCCAAGCCGAAATCGGCCACCACCACGCGACCGTCGCGGCCGACCAAGATGTTCTCGGGCTTGAAGTCGCGATGCACCAACCCAGCCGCGTGCGCGGCCGAGAGCCCTTCGGCGGCCTGCAGGCATGCCTCGAGCCGAGAACGCCACGTCATCGCCGACTGTGTCAGCCACTGCCGCGCACTCGAGCCCTCGATGTACTCCATCGCGATGAACAGGCTGCCCTCCGCTTCGCGCACGTCGTAGATCCCCACCACGTTTGGATGGTCGACCTTGGCCAGCGCTTTGGCCTCGCGCGCGAGCCGAGCAATGTCGCCGGGGTTGTGCGCACGGTGGACCTTCAGCGCGACCTTGCGGTCCAACGCCAGGTGAGTCGCAAGCACGACCATGCCCATGGCGCCCGAGCCCAGGACTCGCTCCACGCGGTAGGTCTGCGCCACGACCGTGCCGGGCTGAAGGATCGCGGAGGGGGCAGGGTGGAGGCCTCCGGTGGCCATACTTACGTCGCGGCCCGGTTTGGTGGCATGCGAACCGCCCGGCATCGTCGATGCGTGCGGCGCCCACCCGCCCCCCGAAGGATTCGGATGCAGCGTCGATGCCTCCGACGGAGGCGCGGCCTCCTTCCGCACGCCGCCAGCATACCCGAGCCCCCCACATCAACTCGCTGCTCAGGCGCGGGCGCGAAGCACATCAGAGGCGGTCGACGCGAAGACCCGCCGAGGCCCAAGGAGCGGGACTCGAGCACCTCGCGCGTGTCCAACTCGAAACCCTCGATGAGCAAGAGACCGACGCGCTGCGATGCGAGTTCGGGCCTTGCACCATCGAGCGTCTTCAGGTCGCCTCCGGCACTCCTGGATGCAACGATTCAGGCCCTTTGGCCGGGAACCGGTCCGGTGAGGACAGCGTCATCGGGGATGGTCTGGCGTTCCTGGAGCCGGGAAGAAAAGGTGAGCGGGCTCTCATCGAAAACATGAAGGATTGAAGGCGGCCGCTACGAGACCACCCGCACGCGATCTGCTTCGTTTCGGAACCCGGACCCTCCTGCGACGTGGGAGTGACCGTGAAGGAACAGAGCGACTTCGCACATGGAGACCGGGAGCGGATCATGAGGATTCAAGGCCCCCCACCTACAACCGGCCGCTGGGCACCTGCCCTGGCGGTTGCCCTACTGACTGGATTTCTCGGTGCCACCCCCTCGATGGCGGCCGAAACCGATGCCAAGACGGACCAAGCGTCCACCCCCGCGGCAGCAAGCAAGTTCAAAGTGCGGCTAAAGCTGCCCGGAACGGACACGCCGATCGACGCGCCCAGCCCAGCCACCGTCGGCGAAGCCCTCGAGTGGAACGTCAAAGCCGACGGGAAGACCCACGCCTTCCGCGTCGTGCTTCGCCCCCTCGAAGCCTCCGACCGCGTTGGCGTCGAAGTCGGCTACCAGCGTGATGACGCAAGCGTCGTCCAGACGGAAACCGAGATCGACGTGGACGCGTGGGCTTCGGTCGAAGCCACCGACGGCACGACGCTCGGCCTTTGGGTCGCGAAGAAGAAGAAGCGCAAGAAGATCAGCATCTCCGACGGGGACAACCCGCTCGACGGCATGGACTGATCGCCACGCCAAGCGGCTCGGGCCTCAGTTGGGAGAGGTTCGAGCCGTGAACGCGTGGCGATGGTCGTACGCGAACTTATGAAACGACGTCGGCGCTCGGCCGACCAACGATTCGAACGCATCGGGGTGGACGGCGGAGAACCATCCGTCGGCCGCCTCGGCGTAGACGTGCCTGAAGACGTCGGGTGCGTTCCGGCGCGCCGTCCGTCGTGCAAAGCGATCGGGATCTGCGTCCCACTCGACCGGCCGACCGCCGACCGCAGAGAGGACCGAGGCAACCTCGGCCCCGGGCAGCGCCCGCGGCCCGGTGAGGTCGAACGCGGCACTGTCCCATTGCGCCATCGCGGACGGCGTAGACAGGATCGCTGCCGCACAGATGCCGATGTCCCGCGCATCGAGCCACGCCACTGTCCCTTGCCCGATGGGAAGACACAGCACGTCGTCCCCGGGTGAGAAGAGCGCAGGACTCAACATGCCGACGTGCTGCGCGAAGATCGTCGGACGAATCATCGTGGTCGCGAGCTCCATGCCACGCAGAATCGCCTCTCCGCGATAGTGCGCGGCGGGAAACGGTCCGGGCGGAGACTCGGCGCTCGCGGGTCGTGCCCCTTGCACGCTGACCTTCACGACATGGCGCACGCCCGCCCGCACACACGCGCGGCCGAGCGCGCGGTGCCAAGTCTCGAGGTCCTGCAGCGGCGAGACGAGCAGCACCCGGTCGACCCCCTGCATCGCGAGGTCGAGGCCTTCGGGATCGGACGGATCAATGCGAACAGGACGCACCGTGGACCCGAACCCCGCGTGGACGGCCGCAGCCAGCCCCTGCGGACTGCGCGTGCCCACGCGGACCTCCTCGCCGCGCGCGGCCATCGCGTGGACGAACGCGGTGCCGATTCGCCCCGTCCCCCCCGTGACCAGGACGGCGCCGGTCACTGCATCCTCACCAACGCGTCGCCGAGGCTGGTCGGACGCAGCTCATCCGTGCACAGGTTGTTGTCGGCGGGGCGCGTCCCCAGACGAAGCGTCTGTTCCTCGAGCGCAACGAGGTCGAACTCCCCGGCGCATGCGTCGGCCGGCAGCACGCCGAAATCCGGGCACCCATCGGTTTGAACGTCGCGCGCGGTTCCGGTTTGCCAGTCCGCGCTTCCGCACGCCGATCCGTCGTTCAAGAACGCTGCGGCCGCATCGGAGACGGGCGTAATCGTTCGGCTCGAGAAGCCGAAGAACGCATCGAGTGCGCCGTCGACGGCATCCGAAGGGTCGTCGATCTCGACCACACCGCCGAAGTCGAACTGGATGAGCGCCATCTCCGGAGTGCACTCCGCGTCTCCGTACGTGACGAACGCGATCTCCCAGCGATCGCCCGAGAAGCTGAAGGTGCGCCGGAATGCGTTGGTGCCATCGCTCTCGCAGGCCTCGCTGGTCCACGTTCCCTGCAGCAGGTCGAGCGTGTCCTCGGACGCTCCAGTCGACGCATCCGGAGCGTCTTCGGTATCCATGTCCATTCCGATCGCGCCATCGGGACCCGACGTTGCGCCGTCGTTGCGGCATCCAGGAACGACCAACACGAGGCCCAGGGCAGCGCACAAGGCTGTCTTCTGCATCATGTCGGCAAGATGACGCCATCGATGCACAGCACACGAGCATCTACGCACAGCCACTTCGCACCCGTGCGCAGTACGCTATCCGTATGGGGAGCTGGGATGACCTTCGGTTCTTTCTCGAAATCGCGCGTGCTGGGTCCCTGTCAGCGGCCGGGCGGTCCCTCGGGGTCAACCACTCGACCGTGGGACGCCGACTCGACGCGCTCGAGGCAGACCTCGGCGCGCGCCTGTTCCGACGCTCGTCGAGCGGCTTCACGCTGACCTCCGCTGGCACGACGCTGCTGCAGGATGTCGAAGCCGTCGAGACCGCGGTCCGAACCGGTCACCGGCGCGTCCGAGGTTCCGACACGCGCCTGCAAGGGGTACTTCGCCTCGCGACCACCGAGGTGCTCGGGCGGACCTTCGTTTCGCCCGTGCTCGAGCAGCTTCAGCGCGATCATCCCGAACTCGACGTCGTGCTGCTCGCCTCGAACGCATTCGTCGATCTCGAGCGGGGAGATGCCGACCTCGCCGTTCGCATCGCGCCGACGAGTACACCGTCACTCGTGACGAAGCACTTTGGCGAAATCTCCTTCGGGCTCTACGCGAGCGAACGCTACCTGGCTCAACGCGGCGTCCCTAGCCCAACCCAGGGTCTTGCGGGACACACGGTGCTCGCGTACACGGGCGTGCTCGGGGCGAGCGAGCAGGGCGCGTGGCTCGAAGAACAACTCGAAGGAGCGCGGGTCTCGGTGCGCTCGGACAGCATAGGCGTTCTGTTCGACGCGGCCGGAGCCGGGCGCGGTGTCACGCTTCTGCCCGATCCGCTGGCCGAGTCCGACTCCCGCCTCCGCCGATTGGTGTGGTCCGAGCCCGCCCCAGTCCGGGGTACATGGTTCGTGTTTCATCCCGACCAGCGGAACAATGCACGGCTGCGGGCAGCCATGGAGGCCATGATCGCCCGCGCCGGCCAGTGGGTGCTCAACCACGCAACCCCGTAACCGAGGGCCACATTGCGCATACGACAGGCAGCTCATGTCCGTCGTCCGCCTCTTCACCGTCCTGTCGTTCGTCACCGCCGTCGGATGCGCCAGCGCGCCTGCGCATGGTGACCTCACCTCCGTGACGGAGTCCGCCGAAGCGCCGCGGCCAGCGGTCGCGGACTACAACCTCCAAAACGACCTCGCCCTCGGCGGGTACGACCCCGTCAGCTACTTCGAAGGGAAAGCGCCGCTCATGGGCGAACGCAAGCACGCCGCCCGTGTCCGTGGCGTCGTCTACTTCTTCGCCGACGACGACAATCGCGACGCCTTCCTCGCCGACCCGCGCAAGTATGAACCGGCGTACGGGGGATGGTGCGCGTGGGCCATGGCCAAGGGCGGCAAGACCGTCGACGCCGACCCGACCAACTTCACGATCGAGAATGGCGTGCTGCGGGTCTTCTATCGCAACGCGCTGGTCGATACGCGCTCCAAGTGGCAGGCGGGTGATGTGCCAGCCCTTCAGGCCGAAGCGGCGCGGCAATGGACCGACCGAAGCGGCGAACCGCTCGAACATCTCGCGCTGCGCTGAGGGGACGCGCCGGGACATCGCCATCCAAGACGGCGGGCCCTTGTGCACCCCCGCCAGGAAGACGCGGGCTCTAGGCCATGCGGCCAGCCGAGCCCACCGCGCCCCGTCGGCCTGGATGCCGGACCCACATGCTCACCGCGGTGGACTCGTCGCTGCTGGGCTCTCGGACTCCGGCGGTTTCGTTCGTGTGCCGACCGCCCTCCGCCCGGTGGGAGCGACATGTCGCTCGGGCTGCTTGGCTCCGCCGCGGCGTCGGATGGCCAGGAGACGACGACGCGCCATGCACCCCCTCGAACGGTACGTGCTCGGCTCTGGCGTGACGGCTCCGTGGCTCCGGAGCCAACACCGACCCGTGCTTCATCGGCCTGCGTTGAGCGATGCCGACTCGCGCCGTTCGGGGCGGGATGCTAGGTGACTGCGTCAGGCTCTCCTCTCCCAGGGCACGAGGCGGGAGCAGCGTGTGGTGGGGAGGTCACCGAACGTGACGAGCGCATGACGATGCGCGGTCCCCCCACGGCGAACTCTGCGGAGCGACTTGAAGACGCAGCGGGCTCAGGTGGGGGCGAGGTCGAGCGTCGGCCAGGTGTCTGGGCTCGAGTGCACTGGTGGCCGCTTCTCGTGCGTTGGGCGGTTTCCTCGATGCTGCGACAGAAGGACCAATTCAACCGGGCGACGCCGCGCAACACGGTGTCGGCTCCTGCCAATCCCGGTCCCAGCGCAGCCGTGCCCGGCCTCGTCAACGGGTGCAGCTCACGGACGACGCGGAGCGGTTCGGTCGTTGGCAGTTGGATCGCATTGCGTCCCACGCAGACCTCGCGGAGTGCCTCAGCGGGATGTTGCACTCCGCCTCGTCGAGATGCGTGGAGCAACCCCACCTCGACGCCCCGGCGTTTGCATCACGACGCAATCGTGGAGAGTGTACTTACCCCCTGCATGCTGCCATCGGCCCGACGCCTGTCGAGCTCTCGAAGGCTGACAACCATGAGTGCTCACCGGTGACGCCGACGACGGTG
>CAYSPB010000352.1:0-8412 GCA_964432695.1 uncultured Nannocystaceae bacterium | reverse complement strand
CTGCTCGGGGGACTTGGTGCGGGGCTTGCGGCCGAACATCACGATGATGTCGCAGAACTCGCACTGGAACGGGCAGCCGCGGGAGAACTGGAGGGTGGCCATCCGGTAGCGGTCGAGCTTGAGCAGGTCGAAGCGCGGGGTGGGGCGCCGCTGGGTGCCATGCCGGGGATGCCCGGCAGCATGGATCTGGGGCCGCAGATGCAGCAGTTCAAAGACCTGTTCGGCCAGTTCGGGCGCAAAAAGCAGAAGCGTACCGTCTCCGTGAAGGAGGCGCTCGAGCTGCTGACGGTGGAAGAAGCCGCAAAGCTCGTCGATCAGGACGCAGTCAATCGTGAGGCCGTGCAGCGCACCGAGCAGCTCGGCGTGGTGTTCCTCGACGAGATCGACAAAATCTGCAGCCGCGAGAAGGTCGGGAGCGGTGACATCTCCCGCGAGGGTGTGCAGCGAGACTTGCTACCGCTCGTGGAGGGCTCGACCGTGTCCACGCGGTACGGACCCGTTTCGACCGATCACATCCTCTTCGTGGCCGCGGGCGCGTTCCATCTCTCGAAGGTCAGTGACCTGATTCCCGAGCTGCAAGGTCGCTTTCCCATTCGCGTGGAGCTGGACTCGCTGCGGGCTGCCGACTTCGGTCGGATTCTTCGGGAGCCGGACAACTCGTTGCTCAAGCAGTACGCCGCGCTCCTGGAGACCGAAGGGGTGCAGCTCATCTTCGACGAAGCGGCCATCGACGCCATTGCGGACACGGCCTGGAAGGCGAACACCTCGCTCGAGAACATCGGTGCGCGACGGCTGCATACGGTGATGGAGCGCGTGCTCGAGGAGCTCAGCTTCGAAGCGAGCGAAGTCGGTGCCCAGGAAATCCGGATCACCGCGGAGTACGTGGCACAGCGTGTCGGCGAGCTGCTCGAGGATCAGGACCTTTCAAGGCACATCCTCTAGATCGCGGGGAGGTGGCCGGGGCGGCCCGCCGGTAACAGCGCGGAACTGCCCTATCCACCTGTGCCCTGGTGGATCGCCGGAAAACACACTTTAATGTCGGCCGGCGCGCCCGCTGGGCTTCGAACTAGGTGCACGACGGAGTAAGTGCTCGGAAACACCCAGGTTCTATCTGCCCGTGGTCAACCGGGGTGTCTGGATTTTGCGGTAGGTTTCTCACGTTTTTTTGTGGGTTTCCCCTTGCTGCGCGACAGGTTTTTGTGGATTCTTCCTCCATCGTGGTGTCACGGTCGCGACCCTGACGGTTCGGCCCCCGGCACACAGACTCTGGGCAACACCTCGAGCGAACATCGCTCAAGTCCGCCGTCATCGACGGAGAAACCGTGGGGACCGGTTTCGGGACACAACGGGGTCGAACGCTCCTCTCAAACCGCAAGGGACGAACAATGCACAAAAAAGTCTTGATTTCTCTTCTCGGCGCCGCGCTTCTCGTGGTCGGTGGCTGTGACTCCGATGACGACGGCGGCGCTGGTGGCACGGCTTCGGCTGGCGACGACGGCGGCGACGACTCCGGCGGTGTCGACGATGACAGCGGCGACGACGGCGACGACACCGCGGGCGACGCCAGCGACGGCATGACCACGGCCGACGCGACCGAGACGGCCGGCGAGACCGAAGACACCGGCGACGACAGCGCTGGCGACACCGACGAGCCTGACACCGGCATCGGCTTCATCACCGACCCCGACGGCGGCGGCGTGAGCATCGAGTGCTCGATCTGGGACCAGGACTGCGATGAGGGTGAGAAGTGCGCGCCGTGGGCAAACGATGGCGGCTCCGCCTGGAACGCCACCAAGTGCGTTCCCGTCGACCCCGAGCCCTCGCAGCCCGGTGACACCTGCACGGTCGAAGGCTCCGGCGTCTCGGGCGTCGACACCTGCGACGTGTCCTCGATGTGCTGGGACGTGGACGGCGAGACCAACGAAGGTACTTGCATCGCATTCTGCACCGGTTCCGAGAACGCTCCGGTCTGCGACGACCCGACCACCGACTGCTCGATCGCCAACGAAGGCGTGCTGATCCTCTGCCTGCCCGCATGCGACCCGCTGCTGCAGGACTGCTCGGAAGGCCAAGCTTGCTACCCGATCGACAACGCGTTCGTGTGCGCACCCGATGCCTCGGGTGAAGACCAGGGTGCCGACAACGACCCCTGCGAGTTCATCAACGCCTGCGACCCCGGTCACGGCTGTGTGAACCCCGAGCTCGTTCAGAACTGCCCCCCCGGATCGGGCGGTTGCTGCCAGAACTTCTGCTCGCTGTCGGACGACCCCGCCATGCAGGGTTGCGACACCGACGAGACCTGCGAAGCCTGGTTCGAAGAGGGCAACGTTCCTCCCGGATACGAGGACGTCGGTATCTGCGCACTTCCTGCCTAAGGCAGGGGTCGCATAGACCAACAAAAAAGGGGCTGCCTTCGGGCGGCCCCTTTTTCGTTGGTTCACGGCATCTTTCATGCCTCGTGAGAAGCCGGTGCGGCGTCCATCCAGGCTCGTTTCGGCAATCGCGCCGCCGCCTTGGGGCGGCCGTTCTCGTTTGGTCCGCGGAGGGGTCAGTCCCGCACGAAGCGGGAGGGGTCGACCTGGAGGTCCTGCAGTTTGACGCGCGCAAACGCGCAGTTTGCTATGTTTGTTTTGGGTTATTTTTAATTTGTTAGTTTTGGAATTCTTGCTATGAATAGTGGGCTGGCACGACGCGCCGAATGGACGGTCGGCGCAGCTGGCACATGGAGAACCGCGATGAAAAAAGCATGGATTCTTGCGCCGTTGACCGCTCTCTCGCTCGTTTTCGCCGGGTGCGATGGCCAGGAAGACGACTCTGCCGGCCAAGCCGGGACCTCGGGCGAGTCTGACGATCCGGACGACGATGAGACCTCGGATCCCGAAGAGCCCGAGGACGACGAAGACCCCGGCCAAACGACCGGTCCCGACGAAGACGAGCCCGAAGAGACCGACGGCGAAGAGGAGCCCGATGACACGGACGGCTGCAGCTTCCTCTGTCCAAAGGACGACGACAACAACCCCGTCGCTGCCGAGTGCGATCTGTGGACGCAGGACTGCGACGACGGCGAGAAGTGCATGCCGTGGGCAAACAATGGCGGCGGAAGCTGGAACGCCTCGAAGTGCACGCCGGTGAACAGCGAGCCGGGGCAGCCCGGTGACCCGTGCACGGTCGAGGGAAGCGGTGTGTCCGGCGTGGACACATGCATCGCCGGCGCCATGTGCTGGGACGTCGACGAGGAGAACAATGGAACCTGCGTTGCACTGTGTGGCGGTTCGCCCGCAGCGGGCGTCTGTGACGACCCCACGACGAGCTGCATCATCGCGAACGATGGCTTCTTGCCGCTGTGCCTGGAAGTCTGTGACCCGCTCCTTCAGGACTGCGCAGACGGATCCGCCTGCTACCCCGGGGATGATGGCTTCGTCTGCGTACCCGATGCATCGGGTCCGGACCAGGGCGCCTTCGGCGACCCGTGCGAGTTCACCAACGCATGTGACCCCGGTCTGCTGTGCGCAGGTGCGGCTGCGGTTCCCGGCTGCGAGAGCGCGCGGTGCTGCACTGACTTCTGCGACCTCTCGGACCCCGAGCCCGCGGTTGGCTGTGGCGGTCTTGCGGGCGGCCAGGAGTGCATCGGCCTCTTCGCGGAGGGGCAGGCCCCTCCGGGATTCGAAGACGCTGGCTTCTGCGCCATCCCTGAGTAGGCCGTTCGGGTCCCCACCGACGACACCACGACTTCCTTTCGTACCTTCAACAGAACAACCCTCCGGTCCGACCGGCGGCATCTTCGGATGCCGCCGGTTTTTTGGTGCCCCATGACGTCTCGACACCGACTCGACGCACTCGCGATCGCCTGGATGCTCGCGGGATGCCAGGTCGCCTCCATCGACGCCGCTGGCTCCCGCACGGGGAGACCCACGGGCAACACCGCCGAGTCCTCGACGTCCTCGACGTCAGGGGCGATGCGACCGGACTTGGGAGGGTCGTCTCCGGAGGGCTCGACCTCGGATGGGTTCTCGAGCGCGGCCTTCATTAGCTCTGGTGATGACTGCGGAGACTGCGTCGTCGAGGCGTGCGACCTCTGGACTCAGGACTGCGAAGCAGGGGAGAAGTGCATGTCTTGGGCGAACGACGGCCGCGCTGCGCCACGCTGGACCGTCCAGCGCCCTGCGAGGCTGGGACGGCGTGCGTCGAGGTCGAGCCGGGTCTCTCGGTGTGCGATGGCGACCCGTCCACGACGGCGAGTCCGCCTGCGTCTTGTATCCTGGCTCCGTGAACCAGGTGGAATGGCGGGTCAGCGCGGGCGCGCGACGGCCATCGGGAACACCAGGTCGAGCACCGGTTGATGCGCCGGCGTGCCCAGGTGCCAGGTCAGCGTGCCGCCGTTGGCGTTGTAGGTGAGCGGCTCGAAGTACACATATCCCCGCATCTGGCTGCCAGGCTGCAGCACGCCCCAGGGCAACGCGAGTCGGGCGATGTCTCCCTCGGGCCAGAAGCGTTTTACTTCGCCGGGGCCGCCGGGGTCGTAGTCCTCGCGGACCTCGAAATTGTAGCGGCCCGCGCCCTTCTCCGTCGCGCTGGCGGGGCGAAATGTACCGCCGGCATCGAGCAGGGGATAGGTAAAGCCGCGGCGGTCCCGCAGCACCAGATCGCCGGGGGCGAGCAGGATCGGCTGATGCCCGTCGTTGGCGACGAGCACGTGCAGCACGGTGACCTCCTCGGGCACGTTCCGAGGCTCGCCCTGCCAAACCCCGGTGGTGAGCACGACGGTGACGCCGCTTTGTGGGTCCTTCGCGGTGAGGCGGTGCTCGCCCGTCTCGGCCACGAGCGTGCCGCGTCGGGCCGCGCACCCACCGACGGTGAGCAGACTCAGCGCGAGCAATCCGGCGAGGGCGCGGGGCATGCCGTGAGCATAGCGCTCCAGCTCCCGCGGTGCGCCCGCCTGGGTCCGGTTCAGGCCTCGATGGTCACGCCGCCGTCGACGAGGATGCGCCGCACGTCGGCTTGCTCGAGGTACCCCGAGCGCAGGTCCGGATCGCGGAGCTCGTCGAGTCGAGCCTTGACCATCAATGCGGCCTCGTGGAGCAGGGCGCGGGCGTCGTCGGTCTCTCCGGCGGTGGCCAAGCGCGAGCCGAGCAGGTGAATCGAGCGAACGCCATCGAGGGGAGCGGCCCCAGCACGGACGAGGTCGACGGCTTCTCGCAAGCGTCCCTGCGCAGTGTTTTCATCCCCGGAGAGCAGGTCGAGGCGGGCGAGCACGTGCAGGGCGCGACACCGGGCCGTACGCAGGCCCTGCGCGCGCGCCGTGGTGAGGACCTGCTCGGCGGTCACGCGCGCGGCGGTGAGGTCGTCGGGGCTGGGGTCGCCGGTGAGCAGCGCCTGCGCCAGGTAAACCCGTGCGCGCAGCTCGGTGCGGATGTCCCCTCGCGATGCTGCGACGCGGGCTGCGTCGAGTAGCAGCGGACGGGCGGCCCGAGGATCGCCGTTGTCCGCGACGACCGAACCGAGATGGACGGCCGCGTCGTTGAACTCGCCGGGGTGCCCGACGGCTTCGTGCAGCTCCAAGGCCTTGCGAAGGAAGCGCTCGGCGCGACGCGCGAGGCCGATCCGTGCATACGTGATGCCGAGATTGGCAAGCTTGCGCCCGGTTGCGTAGCGGTCGCCAAGGTCGCGGTCGATCGCCAGGGCGGCCTTGAACTGGTCGACGGCCTCCTGGTAGCGGGTGCTGCGGCCGGCAACCTCGCCCATGGCGTTGAGCAGGTTGGCTTCGAGCCGCTGGTTGCCGATGTCGCGGGCAATCGTGAGGGCCTCTGCGTAGCACTGGCGCGCCTGGCCGAACCGGCCGATGCTGGTCTTGACCTGGCCGATGCTGCGCAGGAGTCGACAGCGCTGCCGCTGTCCGCGAGCGTCGGCGGCGCAGAACGGCAGGGCTTCGCGCGCGGTGTTCTCGGCGGCTTCGAAGTCACCCGAGGCGAAGAACAGCTCCGAGCGCAACTCTCCCAGCACCGCGTGGAAGGGGTCGGGATCGTCGAGCGTCTCGATGCGTTCCATGATCCGAGGGATCAGGCGCTCGGCCTGCTGCATGCGGCCTACCTCGAGATAGAACCGGAGCAGGCGAATCGACGCGATGGCCTGCTTGGTCGGGTCGCCTTGCCCGTCGGCCGTGTGTAGCAGCGCGCGAACGTCGGCACCCTGGGCCCGTCGGCGACCCCAGGCCCGCAGGATCCGCTCCCGGCGCAGCAGCGCGTCCCAGCGACGTGAGTCGTCCTCGTCCATCGCCTTGAGGGCCTGGGAGAGGTGGTAGTAGGCCTCGACGTTGCCCGCGAGGTCGTAGGCCCGCAGAGCAGCTGCCAAGGCCGGCTCGACCGCTTCGGAGCCACGGCCGGCCTGCACGAGGTGGTCGGCGATCGGACCATCATCGCGCTCGGCGGCGTAGTCGGGGCGCTGGCGGATGAGGTGCGCGGCACGGGTATGAAGCGCGTGCGCGGTGTCCTCGTCGAGCATGCTCTTGCAGGCTTCGTACAGGCTGACCGTCGCGAACCGGACGTTCTCGGCGAGCGGGGAGCCGGGGGTGAGTCGCTCGAGAAAGTGGCGCTCGATCAGGCGGTCGACGCTCTTGCCCACGCTTCGCTCGAGCAGATCGGCGACCTCGTGCGAGCGGAAGCGCCGGCCGAGTACGGCGGCTCCCAGCAGCGCTTCTCGGTCCTCGGGAAGAAGCTGCTCGACGCGGTCGATCAGCGCCGCTTCGACGCTGGGCGGGACCGAGATCGCCGCACCGCGCTGCTTGACCGTGAGCGCAGTGCCTTGAACGTTCCACGCAATGACGCCGGCATCGAGCAGCGAGGCCAGTGACTGCTCGATGAACAGCGGGTTGCCGCCGGTTTGGGCGACGAGGGCCTCGGTGAACTCGCGGCTGGCCGCGGTGTCTTCGAAGCGTGAGGACACGAGCTCGCGTCGCGCCTGTGGATCGAGCTCATGCAGGGAGATCTGCGAGATGTTCGGCTCGTCGACGAACGCATCCACCCGCGGGGTCCCCGGACGACCGGTGGTGATGCCCATGATTGGGTACGGGTGCCGAATCTGAATCCACTCGCGCAGCAGGCTGATGCTCTGCTCGTCGTGCAGGTGCACGTTTTCGACGACGATGAGCACCGGACGGCGCTGCGCGAGCGCGGTGGTGAGACGGCGAACCAGCTTCCACAGCCGATCGCGGCGCGTGAACGGATCGAGGTCGTCGTCGCCCTCGCCACCCTTGCCCTTGAGGCCCATCGCGGAGGCCATGGCAGCGCCGAGCAGCTTGGCTTCGCTGACCCCATGACTCTCGAGCCGCCGGATGACCTCCTGCTCGTCGGCGCGGTGATCGGTGCCCAAAAAGCGCGAGAGCAGGTCCAAGAACACGCCGAGTGGAACGTTGCGCCGGGCGTAGCTGCCGGAGGCGCGCAGGACCCAGCACGCGGTGCGGGGCAGGGAGCTGACGAAGCGTTCGACCAACGCTCGCTTTCCGACGCCTGCCTCACCGAGGACGACGACGGCGCGAGACTCACGGGCTCGGATCGCCTCGGAAAAGGAGTCTCGCAGAGCCTTGAGCTCGAGCTCGCGGCCGAAGAGCAGCGCGCGGCCTCCCGGTGCCGCAGCGCGCACGCGGGCGGGTGCGAGCTCGGGCCCCAAAACGGGCACCACGTTCTCGAGCTCGCGGTCGACGGCCGAGTGGGTCTTGCTCGCGTCGGGCTCGACGAACGCCTCGGGCCCGAAGCGCCAGTGCTTCGACAGCGGCTCGATCAGAGAGCCGGCGATGCGAACCGGGCCCTCCATGCCGCTGCGGGCAATCTTGTCCAGCTGGGCCTCGAGCTCGGGGCGGATCCGTACGTGCACCGTGTTGCCGTCGCGGGTCACGGTCGCGCGGACGCGGGCCACCACGGCCCCGACGCGCAACCCGGGGGCCATCTGAACCACGTCGTCTTGTAGCGCAAGCGCACAACGAACGCCTCGGTCGGCGTCGTCGGGACTCTGAAGGACGGTGCCGAAGCCCAGCAGCACCGAGCGCCCATCCTTGCGGAGCACTTGTGCGTCGAGCTTGAAAGCGACGTCTTCGACCAGTCGCAAGAACGGCTCGGCTTCGACCGGGCCGTCGTTGGGCATGAGCGGATGTGCGTCGAGGGCGATGTGCACCACGACCACGCGGGCTGCTTCGCCGCGCACCGAGGGGTACGAGGTCTGTCCGCCGCGCGTGGCGTCGCGCGGAAGGACGCTTTCGTCGACGACCGGCGGCGGTGAGGGCGTGAAGTACTGGCCGACGAACTGCGTGAGCGCGTCGTCGTCGACGACGGGGTCCGCGCGGTGCAGGAACGAGGCGAGGTCCGATTGGAGCGCCCGGGCGTTGGGATAGCGGTCGTTCGCGTCCCGCTGCAGCGCTCGCTC
>CAYSPB010000351.1:0-8451 GCA_964432695.1 uncultured Nannocystaceae bacterium | reverse complement strand
GGGGCGACGCGGCGCCGCTGGACGACCGCCTGGAGGCGGAAGCCCTCCCCCCGAGGGGCGAGGCCGCGAGGACGCGCGGGGCTGGGGAGGCTTGGGCTTGGGCGCCCCCGCCGGTGCTGGCGACGGGGCTTCGGCCGTGGGCTTCTTGCGGCTGAACAGCTGCACGAGCGCGGCCTGCACCACGTCGTCGGTCGACATGCCGCGACGCTCCGCGAGCGCCTCGACGCGGGTCCAGACATCGTCTCTACACTGAAACTGCCGCAGCGATTTTCCCATGGTGGGGTCTCAGGTGGAGGCCGCGGGCACGCGCGGCGACTCTGCGGCTCATCGTAGAAGGTGGGTGGCGCGCGGGTCAACTGCGTGACGATTCAGGTGGGTGAGCGATCGGCCTGCGCGGGCGGACGGGAAGCACCCCACGATTCGGCGGATGGGGCTATGCTCGCCGAGCCAGCCATGGCGCGCCGTTTCGACCCTCTTGGACCTCGCGTCTCGTCCCGCGCCCGCGCACGGACGACCATCGCGGGACTCGCCTTCGCGGTGGCGAGCCTGGTCGGAGTTTCAGCCCATGCCGCTCCGGGACAGGCCATTCGCCTCGGCGGCGTCGAAGCGCAGGGTCCGGCCACTCGCGCGGTTACCGCGATTCACCACAATCCGGCGATGCTGGCGGCGCTGGGCGGAACGGCCGTGACGGTCAGCGGAAGTGTCGGCGCCGACCAGATCAGGGCGCGACGTTACGTTCCGGACCCGAGTACGGGTGCACCGACCAATGCCCTCGACGCCCCCGTTTCGATTCTCAACCCCGCCGCGAGCTATTTCCTCGGCGCGAGCGTGTACTTCGATCCGGTCGCGCTGGGCGTCGGCGTCTATGACTTGGGCACCCGCTACCGCACCGCGAGTGCCGACCCGCTCCGCTTCCAGCTCGCGCCGGACCCGGACCGGTGCATTCGATTCGGCGTGAACGTGTGCCCGCCCGACGGCGGCGCGGCGCGAGCCCGGCAGGACATCACGGTCGCGCTCGCGCTCAGCCGCGGCAACCTCGACTTCGGCGTCGCGGTGCACTTCCCTCGACTGCGGGAGCGCTTCGCGTTCGACAACGACACCGAACTGACCCCGGCACCCGAGGAGATCCCTACCGCGCGGTGCGACGACAAAGAGGACCCGCTGTGCACGGAGCGGGTCGGCTTCAAGGGATGGAACCGGTGGATCCCGCGCAACGGGTCGGTCCCGGGGCTCGACGCCGCGCTCACGTTCGGCATGGCGGTGCACCTGCGCCGCGACACGATCACGCTCGGCGCCCGGTACCGGACGTTCCCGCTGCGACGCGCCGGCGAGCTCGCGCTCGACGGGGTCGCGCTCGTCTGCCGACCCACCGTCGACCCCGCCGACGGCCTGGGACAGGACATCGTGCCGCCGTGCGAGCTCGCCGAGCCGGTCCGCGCCAGCCTGCGCGAGCGCCTGCCCCAGGAGGTCGCGCTCGGAGCCTCGTTCGTGCTGGGCCGCTCGCGCCTGTGGCGAGTCGACGCCAACCTCTTCTGGCTCGACTTGTGCCCCGGAGGCCTTCGCCCCGGGCAATGCGGCGGTCGAGACGCCCAGACCCTTCGACTCGTCGGTCTCGACCGGAACAGCTTCGTACCGCCGGAGTTCACGCGCTTCCGAGGGGCCCAGGACCTTTACGGCCTCGAGGTGTTTGGGTCTTATAAGGTCCGGTCGAACGTCGCACTGCTGATGCAGTCCTCGCTGAACTCGCCATCGGTGCGGCGCGGCGCGCTGTCGGCCGGCGTCGGAGAGGGGTGGCGCTTCGGCATGGGAGGTGGCGCTCGCTTCCGCGTCGGCTCCAACAACGTCCTGCTTTCGCCGGGCTACGCGTTCGACCTTTTCTTGCCGAACAACGTCCGGCCCGAGCGGGCACAGCTGGACCCTACAGCCGCCACCGACTTCGCCGACTCCGGCGGGGACCTCAACGCCAAGGGCGCCGATGCGTTCTTGGACGGTCGCGCCCGGCCGACGAACGCAGCGCGCTACTTCGGGCAGATCCACGTGCTCACCCTGACGCTCAGCTGGGGCGAGGCCCCACGCGTGCTCGAGTGAGGCGTCCCCATCCGGGCGCGCCGACGAGCGCCGCGGCGGTGGCTTGATACACTGCTCCGGTGATTTCGAGGCCAGCGCTCGCCCTGCTGCTCCCCTTGCTCGCGCTGGCTCCCGCCGCGTGCAAGAAGGCCCAATCCGCCGAGACCGAGGTGCCCGCCCCGCCCGCCGCGGTGGTCGACCTCGACTCGTTCGAGAATGCCTACAACGACTATGCGCTGCTGCCCGAGGGCGACCCGCAGCGCCCTGCGTATCGCGCGGTGATGCTGCCGTACCTCGAGCAGTACATGGACACCGCCACCACCTCGGGAGACGGCGACGAGGCGATGAGCGCGCTGCAGTACACGCTGTCGCTTTACACCCCCGGCGAACTCCGGTCCGCAGGGTCCCAGCCCTCTCTCGCGCGGCGCGCGGACGCGATCTACTCGCTGGTCGCCAAGCGCGGCGATGAGGAACCCTCGCTGCTGTGCATGGCGGTCGCCCAGCACTTCGGTGATCCCGCGCTGCGCGAACAGGCGATCGAAAACTGGGACCTGATCGAGCAGTGGCTCGTGAACAACGGCCCCTACTCCACCGATCCTCTGCTGCGCGAGGAGCAGCTCGAGCGGGTCCTCGAGCAGGTCTCGGCCGTGTTCCCCTCCCCGTTCGTCGTGCAGCGACTCGAGGCGCTGTACGTCGCCCGCTACGACGTGGCCAAGTCCATGGAAGGGAGCCGTAGCGTCGTCAGCTCGGCTGCGATGCGGCGCACGCAGATCACGGGCTATCTGCTACTTCGCCTTCACCTGCGCGCGGACGACTTCGAGGGAGCGGTGGCGAGCCTCGACCGGGTCGAGCTGGAGATGCCGGTCGCAAAGCTCGGCGAAATGACCGAAGAGGCGATGAAGACCCGGCGCAACGCGCTGCCGATCCTCACCCTCGCCGAGCAGTTCGCACCCGAGCCAGGTGCCGACCTCGCCGACCCGTACGTCGTGCAGGGTTGGGGCATCGTCGACAACCTGTCGCGCCGGGCCGTGACGCAGTACCCCGGGGACGCGTACGCGCACCTGCTGCGGGCGCGCGCCCTGTCAAACTCGGGACTGCGCGAAGCCGCGGTGTTCCACCTGCGGAAATCGATCACGCTCAAAGAGGACGTGTTCGATGCGTGGCAGGCCCTCGCGCAGCTGCAGCAAGACGTGCTGACCGAGCAGTCCGAACGCGACCCGCAGCGAGCCCTCTCGATGCTCGCCGACGTCGAGGCGATGCACTCGCGGGCAGCCGAGCTATGGCAGGACCGCCCGGTCCAGCCGGGTCTGCCCGAAGCGTTCTACACCGTCGCAGAAGGGCTCTATCAGAGCGGGGACGTCGAGCAGTCCACCGGCCTTCTCGAGCGCGCGCTCAAGCTCGAGCCCACGCCACCGGCCCTCGACCTGCTCGGCACGATCGCCATCAAGCGCAACGCGCTGGGCCCCGCCCGTGCCCACTACAAGCACCTCGAGGACCTCTCCTACAACGATGAACTGTCGCAGCTGCTGTGGGAAGCACGGGCCCGCCAGCAGCTCGGGGAAATCGAAGTCCGCGAGGGCGACGGCGCCGCAGCGACCAAGCATCTGCGCGTCGCGCTGCGCCACAACAACGACCTGCTCGCCCGCGTCGCCGACAGTCCGTACGGCCGGGCCGAGCGCTACGTTGAGCGCGGGCACGTGCTGTTCGTGCTCGGCGACGTCCGGGCGGCGATGGCGGACTTTCGCAAGGCCTCCGAACTCGCTCCGCTGAGCGTCAAAGCGTACGCAGATCCGCTGCGCGTCCTCGTCGCCCACGGCTACTTCGACGAGGCCTCCGAGCTGTTCGGGCGAGCGATGAATCAGCCGGACCTGTCCAACAACCTCAAGCTCTACTTCAGCCTCTGGATCAACGAGCTCGCGCTCCGCCAAGGGCAAACCCCACCCGCCGATGCCCTCGCGTTTCTCGAGGCGTTCAAAGGCAGCCGCTGGGGAGAAGCACTCGCCCAACACGCCCGCGGGGCCCTCGACTTCGATGGCCTCGTAAAAGCCGCGAGCGACCGCGGAGAGCGAGCCGAGGCGTACTTTTATCAGGGCCTTCAAGCCTGGCGCTCCGGCGACGAAGCAGCGGCCGAGGCTCTGATGAACAAGGTCGTCGACACCCAGATGATGGGCTTCTTCGAGTACGACATGGCCCAGCGCTACCTTCGTTGGGGTGCCCCGCCGGTGACGGCCCGCCTCCCCCTGCCCGCGCAGCTGTCCGAACGGCGCTGAGTTGGGACTCAGTCGGGAATGGGTCGGGGCTGGGTGAGCGCCGACCTCGCCTGTGAACGCAACGGGGATGCAGTGGAGCTTCGCTGCGAAAGAACGCTGGCGCGGACAAAGAGAAACGCCGCTCCGAGAGTCTCGGAGCGGCGTTTGAGAGGCTTGGGCCGGATTCGAACCGGCGAATGGAGCTTTTGCAGAGCTCTGCCTTACCACTTGGCCACCAAGCCGTCGGTGGGCGGCTGATGTAGCACGAGGTTTTCGGCGTGGCAACGAAAAGCGGCGGGCTTTCGACCCGGCATCGAAGATGATGCCTGGGGCTTCGAAAACACCGCCGCTACAGAATCTTCGCCCGGCAACGAAGGCTGAAGCCGTGGGGACTACAGACCGTCGAGCGGATCGTTCCCGTCGCCCAGGTTAATCCGCTTCTTGCGCTTCTTGGTGATGGAGGGCTCCTCGTCCTTGGACGAGCTGGAGCTGCTGCTCGAGCCACCACCGCTGTTGGACTTCTTCTTGCCACCGCCGCTGCGCTTCTTCTTGCTGGTGGTCTTCTGGGCTTCCTCGTTCTCGGCGATCTTCGCCTCGAGAGCCTGCTTCTCGGCAAGCAGCTTGTTCCGCTCCGCTTCGCTCTTGGCGTCGCTGAGCTTCTTGTCGAGTGCGGCGAGATCTTTTTCCTGCTTCTCGCGCTCTTCCTGCAGCTTCTTGAGCTCGGCGGCAAACTGCTCGAGCTGGGCCTTCTGCTTCTGGGCCTCTGCGGCCATGCGCTCTTGCTCAGCCGCTGCGACCGCGGCCTGCTCTTCGGCGGCCTTCTTGTTGGTGTAGTACATCGCGCCCAGGCCACCGAGGCCCAAGACGAGCAGCGGGACGACGACCAGGGGCCACTTGGGCTTCGCCTTCTTCTCGGCGAGCTTCATCTGCGCATCGATGCGCATCTGCTCTTCGGCCAGACGCGCCTCTTGCTCGGCGCGGCTGCGGGCCTCGGCCTCGGCCACGCGGATCCGTTCTTCGCGCTCGCGAGCCTCACGCTCGGCAGTCTCACGAGCGAGGCGCTCCGCCTCTTCACGGGCGACACGCTCGGCCTCTTCCCGAGCCTGACGCTCGGCGGTCTCGCGGGCGACCCGCTCAGCTTCGATCTTGGCCTGACGCTCCGCCTCGACCTCGGCGACGCGATCCGCCTCGAGGTTCTTCAGCTCCGAAAGCGCCATGAGCGCTGAGTTTTCCGAGTTCATGTGCTGCTCTCCTCCACCTGTCCGTTCCACGACGCGGAGCCGTGGGTGTTCCCGTTCGAGACGATGGGGGTCGTCTCTCGAACCGGGTGCGCGTCGCCGCTGCAGATCGTACGCCTGGGGGCGGGGGCTCGGTCTTCGACGCGACGCATGGTTCCGTTCTGAACTGGCTGCGCGCTCCCAACCCGGGATGCCCGACGGCCAGTGGCTAATCTGCCGAAATTTTTGGGCGATGGCTAGCCCTGGCTACCGTCGGCCGCAGGCTCGATGTCTGCGCAATCCCCACGGTCCCGTCGCCACGCCCTGTGCGCTGCATTGTTGCTCGCGCTACCCGCTCCCGCGTTCGCATCCAGCACCTCGGCGGACGCTCAGCCGGCCTTGGGAACCCGCCTCTCCCAGCAGCGTGTCCTTCCCTACCCGGTCCCGCAGGTCTGGGGCGCAGCGATCCGCTACCTGCGGGTCGACCGCGACTACGCCATTGTCGACCGCGACCCCGACACCGGCTACATCCTGTTCGAGATTCCGCTCGGCGGCGACCGACGGGGCCGAGGTGCGCTCGAAGCCTTCGAGACGACCGACGCCTCCGGCCGCACGAGCACGCAGCTGCAGGTCAGCACGGAAGCAGGCCCGACCCACCTACCCCACACCCTGCTGGAGGGGATCGCGAAGAAGGTCCGGGCCGAACGCGGCCAGGCGCCCCCCCCTCCGCCCAAGAAGCCGCCGGCCAAGCCCCCCGAGGACGATGACGACGACGGCAGCCTGCCGCGCATGCCCCCGGCGGTAAATCCCGACCGCTTGCCGCTGGAGTAGGCCCTGGGGTACGGCGTCTTCGTGGCGCCCCTCTACGACCTTCGCAGCGATACCGTCAGCAAGCCTACTCCCGGCATGCGCCAGGCCATGGCCGCCGCACCCGTCGGCGACGACTGCTATGGCGATGACCCCTCCGTGCAAGCGCTCGAGCGGGCGGTCGCGGCTCGTCTGGGCAAGGACGCAGCCGTCTTGCTTCCGACGGGCACGATGAGCAATCAGCTCGCGGTGCGCCTGCACGCGGGCCCCGGTCGGACCATCGCCTGCCACGAGACCGCGCACGTTCGCATTCACGAGGACGCTTCGGCGGCCGCACTTGGTGGCGTTCAGCTGATGCCGATCGGAGGTCGTCGGGGCTACACCGTCGCCCAGCTCGATGCGCTGGTGCGTGAAGCCGACTGCGGCTGGCCTCCCGTCGCTACCGCGTGGCTGGAGAACACCCTCGGCGATGCTGGCGGCATCCCGTGGACGCTGGACGGCACGCACGATGACGGGGACGACCTCCGTAGCGTCGCCGCCTACGCGCACGACCGCGGCCTCAGTGTGCACCTGGACGGCGCGCGACTGTGGAACGCCCACATCGCGACCGGCACCCCGCTGTCCGACCTCGCCGCCGTGGCAGACACGGTGAGCGTCTCGATGAGCAAGGGTCTCGGTGCACCCGCAGGTTCGCTTCTGGTCGGCAACGGGGATTGGATTGAACGCGCGCGGGGACTCCGGCACGGCATGGGCGGAAGCATGCGGCAGTCGGGTATCCTCGCGGCCGCGGGTCTGCACGCGCTCGAGCACCATCTGGAGCGACTCGTCGACGATCACCGACGCGCGTCCACGCTTGCTCGGCGCATCGCAGACCTTCCAGGCTGGACGGTGCAGACCCCGCGCACGAACATGATCATCGCCGCGGTCGACCCGTCGGTGGGCGCGGCCGAAACGCTGTGCGCACCGCTGAGAGAGGCCGGCGTGCTGTGCTACCCGAACCGCTACGCCGAGGTTCGCCTGGTCTTTCACCTGGGCATCGACGACGCCGGCCTAGACGCCATCACGGACACGATTCGGCGCATCGTCCCCGCCACGGTCGGCTAAACTACGCCGCGACACGCACGCCCGACACGGCGGACCCACCACGAAGAAGGGCTCCCCTCGCATCGCGAGGCAGAGCCCTTCTTTGTGCCGGATGCGCGGTACGGACGCCGCGCTCGGACTACATGCTGATCGGGTAGACGGCGCCCAGCGAAGCCTTCTGGAACTTCTTGAACTTCGCCTTCTTGAGCGCCGCAGCGACGCAGTTGCCCAACGGCGTGCCGTTGTGCGGGGACTGGGCCGCGGCAGAGGTGACCGCACCGGTGCCGCCGGCGATCGAGAGCTTCACGCGGACCTTGGTGCCCGGCGATGCGCCATGCTTGCCGCCGCAGGACTTCGCCGCGCCCTTGACCGGCGAGACGCCAGCACGGATGTCTGCGCTGCTGAGGGTCTTGGGCAGGTTCGGGTCGGCGGGCGCAGCCGGCTTGCTGCCGCCCGACTTCTTGCTGCCGCCCTTCTTGCACTTGCTCGGGTCGAGAATGCAGTCGACGCTGACGTCTTCCTTGCCGCCGCCACTCTTCTTGGCGGGGGCGGAGGACTTCTTCGCTGGAGGATCGCCAAAGCCTGCGAGCGGGTCGCCGCCGGAGCCCGAGCCGGACTTCTTGCCGGACGACTTCCTCTTCTTGCCGCCCGAGGACTTCTTGGTGGAGGACCCGGTCGCGCCTGCACCGGCTGCGCCCGCAGCAGCGTCTGCGTCGGCTGCTGCTTCTTCGTCCTTCTTCTCGTCCTTCTCTTCGTCGTCCTTCTTCTCGTCCTTGTCCTCGTCGTCGTCATCGTCCTTCTTGTCGTCCTTGTCGGCGACGGACGGAGCGGCACCGGGGACCTCCTTGACGATGACTTGGGGCTCTTTCTCGGGCTTGAGAAGGATGTAGGCCGCGAGTCCACCAAGCGCGAGGATCAGCAGCACCATCAAGACGTAGATCGGCGCGTTCGAACGCTGCGGCGGCGGCGGAGCAGCGGCTGCTGCGGCGGCGGCGGGCTCGGGCGACGGCGAAGCGACGAGCGGTGCG
>CAYSPB010000350.1:0-8452 GCA_964432695.1 uncultured Nannocystaceae bacterium | reverse complement strand
ACGGAGATGCCGGCTCGGGGAATCCCGGCACCACGTCCAGCTGCAGCACCGCGCTGATCTGATGGGTTCGCGCAAGGCCGAAGCCCGAGGCCCACAAGAACGACAGCGCGAGCCCAAGCACGATGCCCAGGTAGAGGCTGCCGTCGATCCCGACGGTGTAAAGCGCGAGGTCCAGCAGCGCGACGCCCAGCAGCGCCGGACCCATCGCATAGCCCAGCGTCCGCATGCTCGCGCCCACTGAGCGCGACGCACCGCCGGTGAGCCCGACGGCGACGTGAGCGAGGATGCCGCACAAGAAGTAGAGCAGCGGCATGCCGACGGGCACCATCAGCACGAGCCACACCGAGAGCGCCTCTGCCAGCGCAGGGTCGAGCACCGTATGGACCGACCGAGACGGCGTCGGCGCCCGGCCCTCGGCCGAGAAGAACGCAACCGCCAGCCACGCCATGAGCGCGAGCCACGGCGCGAGCCGCAGCGTGGCGAGGTACCGGAGCGTGCGCCCGTGGTCGACCGGCTCGGGACAGCGTGCGAACGTGTTCTTTGGCGACGCGAGCACCCCAGCGAGCGTGCGTCCACACCGGCGAATCCACCGCCCGTCGCCGTGCCCCTCGATGGGGATCCGCGATCGCATCGACGGCGGCTCGTCATCGACGACGCGAATCTCGCTAGCCATCGGCGGAGTGTAGAGCGCATCCGGACAGCCCGCCAAGGTCCCGGACGCCGTTCTCGAACGCTCGTGGGGGGCCCCTTTACGGCTGCGCTCGGCCCGGCATACCCTCGACCCATGGCGTCGTCGTTTCCGCGGTCCCTCGTGCTGCTCGCGGTCGCCAACGCCGCCGTGGGTGTTGGCTGTCGCGTCGGTGGCAGCGGTCCGCCACAGCACTACGACGACCCGCAGGCGATGATCGAGGTGTTCGAGGATCCGCAGCGGGACGCGTGGCAGCAGCCCGACAAGGTCGTCGAAGCCCTGCCGGTCCCGGTCAAGGGCGCGACGATCGCGGACATCGGTGCCGGCTCGGGCTACTTCACGCGACGGCTCGCACAGCTCGTCCCCGAGGGTCGCGTGTACGCGGTCGACGTCGACGGCGAGTTCGAGGACTATCTGCTCGAGAACCGCGAGGGGTGGGGCGCGCCCAACATCGAACCCCACCTCGCACACTACGACGACCCGATGCTGCCCGACGGTACGCTCGACCTCGTCTTCTCGGCGAATACCTACGCCTACATTCGTAGTCGTGTGCCGTACTTCACACGGGTGCGATCGACCCTGAAGTCCGACGGCCACCTGGTCCTGCTCGACTTCAGACCCGACGCAACGCCTCCAAAGGGCATCGCGCCCGCGCCGCAGCACCGCGTCAGTGCCGACATCGCAAAAAGTGAGCTGGCACAGGCCGGATTCGAGGTCGTGGCGGAAGAAGAGTTCCTTCCCCACCAGTGGTTCCTCGTGCTACGCCCGGGCAACTGACCCGGCAGCGGCTCGGGTCGATGAGGCCCGTCATGAGCACCGCCACCGCAGCCCGCGAGCCAACGCCCAGCCCCAACGCCGCGGATGCGACGGAGGACCTGCTCGAGGCCTACCGTCGTTCGCTCGGCTACCTGAAGACGCGACAGCAGGACAACGGCGCCTTCGCGGGCGAGGTGGTGTGGAACTCGATGCTGGTCTGCCAGTACGTCATCGTCTGCCACATCGTCGGCCACGAGATGTCCGAGGAACGGCGCACGCTCATCCGGCGTAGCCTCGAGGTGCAGCGCCAACCCGACGGCGGCTGGGGCATGCTGCCGGTCGTTCACACCCAAGACGGCCCGCAGTTCCAAGGCGATTCCTGGCTGTTCCACACTACTCTCGCCTACGTCGCGCTCCGCCTGCTCGGTACGCCTGCTGACGACCCGCTGTGCGCTCACGCCCGCGCCTGGATCGAAAAAGCCGGCGGGGTCTACGAAATCCCCACGTGGGGCCGGATCTGGCTCGCTTTGCTGGGCTTGTACCCGTGGGAGGGTACCCAGCCGATCCTGCCTGAGCTTTGGCTGCTACCCGAGTCGGCGCCGATGCACCCGCGCCGCCTGTACTGCCACATGCGGCTCATCTACATGGGCCTGTCGTACCTCTATGGGGCAAAGTATGCGGCGCCGACCAGCCGGCTGCTCGACGCCATCCGCAGCGAGCTCTACCCCGGGGGCGTCGACCCGGCAGCGTTTGAGCGCGCCACCGATGTCATCGCCGAGACCGACCTGTACGAAGCGCCCAAGCCGGCGCTTCGCTTGGCCTTCTCAGCCCTGCGCAAGGCCGACCGTTTCGTGCCGAGCCGCCTGCGCGCCAAGGCCCTCGACAAAGCGATGGAGCACATGATGTTCGAGTTCCGCTCGACCGACTACGTGTGCCTCAGCCCGGTCAACGGGTTCTTGTTCTGCCTCGCGCTCCATGTCCGCGACCCCGAGCATCCCGAGCTGCCGAAGGCGCTCGCAGGCATGGAATACTGGGTCTGGGAAGACGAAGACCGCGGCACACGATTCGCCGGCGCGCGTTCGGACATTTGGGACACCGCCTTCTTGCTGCAGGCGATCAGCGAAGGCCCCGACACCCCCGAGGCCCGCGACATTGCGCTTCGGGCCTGTCATTGGCTGCCCACCGCCCAGATGCAAGCCGACGTGATCGGCGGTGCTCGCCACTACCGCGCGTCCGCGTACGGCGGCTGGGGCTTTGCCAACGAGAAGCACCCCTGGCCCGTCAGCGACTGCACTGCGGAGGCTGTAGAGGCGCTGATGCGCATCGAGGTTGCAGGGTTCAGCGACACCATCGGGCAGCTGCAGCTCGGTCGCAAGCTTGCCGCGGTCGAGTTCATCCTGCAGCGGCAAAACCCCGACGGCGGCTTTGGGTCGTACGAGCCGCGGCGTGGGCCGCTCGCGCTCAAGCAGTACAATCCTGCCGAAATCTACGGCAACTGCATGCTCGAGTACTCATACACCGAGTGCACCGGGAGCTGCGTCCGCGCGCTGGCGTATGTCGAGCGACAGCTCGGAGAGGCCATGCCGACCGAACTTCGCGCGCGAGTGCGGGCCTCGTTGACCGCCGGCAAGTCGTTCCTGTTGTCGCAGCAGCACGAAGAGGGTGGCTGGCTCGGATTCTGGGGCGTCAACGTCACGTACGGCACGTTCTTCGCCACCTCGGGGCTGCTCGCCGCCGGGCTGCCCCCCTCCCACCCCACCTTCACCCGCGCGAGCCGCTGGCTCGTCGAACATCAGCGAGCGGACGGAGGCTGGGGCGAAAGCCACCTGGGCATGCTCGACGAAGCCCCGCACCCACTCCCCGACGACGAGGCCAGCTCCGTCGTTCAAACGGCGTGGGCGGTGCTCACCCTTCAGGACATCGCGCCCCACGAACACGAGACGATCGCGCGCGGCCTCGCCTACTTGCGCTCGATGCAGCAGGACGACGGTTGCTGGGCGCCCGAGCCCGCGACCGGCGTGTTCTTCAACACCTCGGTGCTCGAGTACGACCTCTACCGCCAGATTTTCCCGACGTGGGCGCTGGCGCGAGCCCTCGGCGAAGCGTGATCCGGACTCAGTCCTGCGAGGATTCTTCGAGTTCGACGGATTCGACGCTAACGCGGATGACCCGGCGGTCGTTCGCCGCGAGGACCTTGAAGCGAAGGTTCTCGTAGACGACGACCGAGCCGGCGATCGGAATCTGCCCGGCAAGCTGCGTGAGCAGGTCCCCGACAGAGTCGACGCCGTCGAGTTCCTCGAACTCCATTCCGAACGAGTCTTCGACCTGCGTGAGGCTCGCGGTGCCGTCGAGGTACCGCACGCCCAAGTGGTCCTGCACGATGCTGGGGGCCTCGTCGCTCTCGTCGAAAATCTTGCCGACGATCTGCTCGAGCACATCCTCCAGCGTGACGACGCCAACGGTGTGGCCGCCGTCATCGACGACGATCGCCAAGTGCTTGCGCTCCTCCTTGAAGCGCTGCAGGACGTCGGAGATCAGCAGACTCTCGGCCACGAACAGCGGCGACCGCATTGCGCGCTCGATCGTCTCGCGGCCCGGCTCGCTCCGGCCGATGAGCGACTTGATGTGCAGAACGCCCTTGATCGAGTCGAGATCGCCCTCGAAGACCGGCATGCGCGAGTGGCCCGATCGCTTCGCCACCTCGATCACGCGCTCCACGTCCCAGGCGTAGTCGATCGCCGTGACGTCGCGCTGCGGGACCATGATGTCGCGAACGATCTTGTCGTCGAATCGGAAGATGCCGCGCAGCAGCTCGGCCTGGTCCGCAGCAATGGTGCCCTCGCGTTGGCCAACCTTGACGAGGTAGTCGAGGTCGTCCGGCGTGACCTTCTGGCCCCCGCCGCCGTCGTCGGTGACGGTCCGCGAAAGCATCCAGTTCGTCAACCGGGTCAACGTCCACACGACGGGCGAGAGCAGTCGCGCCAAGACGTTGAGAATCGACAGTAGTGGAAGGGCAAGGCGATGGCTGTACGCACGCCCCACTGCCTTCGGGAAAATCTCGCCAAAGACCAGCAGCAGCGCGGTGGTGACGAACACAGCAGCCGGCACGGCGTAGTCGCCCCACGCCCCACCCTGCAGATGTTCGATGGCAAAGGCGGTCGCCACCGACCCCATCAGCGTATTGGTGATGTTGTTGCCGACGAGAATCGTCGAGAGCACGCGAACGGGGTGTTTCACCCAACTGGAGACGATGCGCGCGTCCCGTCCCCCGTCCTCGAGAATCTTGGCCGCCTGGTGCTCCCCCAGCGACGTGATTGCCGTCTCCGAGCCGGAGAAGAACATGCTGCCGCCCAGACACAGGACGATCGTCAGCAGCGCGAGGATGTCGCCTTCGCTCATCGCGTGCCTCCGAGGATCGCGGTCCCGACCGAGCCCGGGTCCGCCGCCGCTGCCCGGAGCGAGTCAGGGCCCACGATGTGGACCACGCCGATGCCTCGCGCCAGCTGATCGAGTGCGTCGGCCACCTTCGGGATCATGCCGCCGGCGATCGTACCGTCGGCAATTGCCGCACGAGCCTGCGTTGGGGTGAGCGTGGCAATGCGGGACTGAGGATCCGCCACGTCGGCCCGGACACCGCCGGCGGCCGTCATCAAGAAGAGATGGTCCGCCCGCAGTGCAGCCGCGAGCGCGGCCGCGACCGTGTCCGCATTGATGTTGTAGGCTTGCCCGGCTGCGTCGACGCCCAGCGGCGCGACTACGGGAACGCGTCCCGCGGACCACAGTGCCGTGAGCACGTCGACCTGTACCGAGCGCACCTCACCGACGAACCCGTAGTCGACGGCCTCTCCATCAATGGTCTCGACGGGGCGGCGCGTCGCCTCCAGCACGCTGACCCCCGCCATGCCCAGTGCGGATAGGCCGGCTGCGGCGGCCGCACAAACGACGTCCACGTTGACCACGCCAGCGAGCATCTGCTTTGCAACCTCGAGCGTCGCGGCATCGGTGACGCGACGACCGGCAACTTTTCGCGCCTGCAGGCCCAATCGCTCCTGCTGCGCGGTTGCCTGCGGCCCTCCACCGTGCACGAGCACGAAGCGCCAGCCTTCTTCTTGGAGGGCACGAACCTCCGCCAGCACCGAAGCCAGCGCACGCGCGTCGGCAACCACCTCCCCGCCAAACTTCAAGACGGCGCGGGGAGGCTCTCGAGTCGGAGGTTCGTCGTCGTTCATGCTCGGGTCGCCGGCCGGCGCCGGCGGACGGTGGAAGTATCACGGGGCTCGGACCCCAGTGAGACCCTGGCTGCGCCCGTGCCTCGGGCGTTAGCGCACGCATCGCCTGAACGCGCTGACACAGCGGAGAGATCTCGCGCGACACGTTGGCACAACGGGTCACGCACGACATCCGTGTCATGCCCGCAACGACTCTTGCCCCGGGAGGTCGGACATCTATGTCATAGCGACCACTGGCTAGACACTACGATTCCGCGCATCCGAGCCACCGGACCCAATGATTTCAGCACTTTGCCATTTTGGCCCACCCCGTGCACAGAGTGAGGGCACTTCAAATGAGCGCTTAGCTTCTTTTTCTTGGCTTCCTTCGCTTGCGCTTCGATTGACTGGCTTGACTTCCCACGTAGCTCCGGAATCTTTTCTTGTCGTCCGGAGGCCGCTTGGCTTCTTTGTTCCTTACGCTTTTCCTCTGCCTTACGTTTCGAGCTTGGCCTGCCTGAACTTGCACCTGACTTGTTCTTTCGCTTCGCTTGATTTGTTTGCCTTGAACTACGCCTAACGAGAGCCCAGCCGCACACCACGACTCGATGCGAGTCGCGCGGGGCTCGGTGGCTTGAGCGCAGGTCTGGGGGGCCAGACCGCGCCGACGGCGTGTGCGCCTTCTCGATGAAGAACTTCAGATTTGGGTCACCAGTCGCTCGCGGCTGCGTGAGGGAAAACCCGAGGTCGCCTGGTCCGCGACTTCGGGTTTTCTGTGTCACCCGTCGTGCAGGTGATCGTCGGGCTCAGGGACCCTCGCGGCGAGACGGAGGACATCCTCCGGAGGAACCCGAGATTCGATTCCCGCACACGACGCTTCGGGGTCGAAGGCATCCGAGAGCACGAGACGCCTTGCGTCGACGACGGCATGCGCTCGCGCCAGACACGGCGCGTCGGCCGGCATCCCATGCCGCGCGGGGGCGACGCCGTCGCGACGAAACCGCTCCAAATCGAACGAGAGCGGCCCACCGCAGCGCGGACACGTGACCACGTCTGCACTGCCATCGACCAGCGTCAGCCACGGGTCTCGGCCATGCTGATTCCGCGCAGCACTCCACCACGCTGCGTCGAAGCTGAAGATCTCGGGCGCGGGCGGAGGTAACAACTCCTCCTCCTCAAACCAGCGGGCCGAGAGATAGTAGGCCGGCGCACTACGCCCCTCGTGCTCGCGCGCTTCGACGAACAGCGCCGGGTGCTCAAAGTGCGGATCGGCGCTCCACGACGAAGCCAGCCGATCCCGTAGGCCGCCGGCGAGGTGGGTCTGCGTTGCGCCCACGACCACGCGGGTGAGTCGATCCGCAAACACCCACATCACGTTCCCAAGCTTGTGCCAGGGGTCCACGCCGACGTCGCAGACCTTGAGCTTGTCGCACGCAACCGTGGCCACGTCGCCCTGCCCGCGCCGCCAGACCGAGACCAGCTTGATCTCGATCCGGTCCTCCCAGTCGAGTTCGGCCTCGCCATCGTGTGCATCGAGGCCCAAATGCCACTGCAGCGCGTTGCCATGCCTGCCTCGAGACCGCCGAGACGAGAGCGCGAGGGCAGCGGGCCCCAGCGGCACCCCGATCGCAGCCTCGATCAGCGCCTCGAGGTGCGCGCATCGGCGGTACGGGGTGTCGACGCCCGGAGGGGCGTGCCGCAGGGGAAGACGCATCTACTCCTTCTTCTTTTCGTCTTTCTTGGCCTCGTCGTCCTTGGCCTTCTTGTCCTTCTTGTCCTTATCGTCCTTCTTGTCCTTGTCGTCCTTCTTCTTGCCGGGACGTTCAGCGCAGGCGACGAGCGCGGGCGAAGCGACGCCGAGGGCGAGCATGGCGACGAGGGTCGAGCGAAGCATGGTCATGAGCGCAGGCTAGCAGCCCGCCCCTAGGGGCGGCGCGCGGATCTTGCGTCCCTACAGCGGCAGTGGACGCCCGTGGTCGTCGATCTGGACGTAGACGACCTCCGCCTGCGTAACCTTGCGCGGCGCGATGTCCTTGGCCAACGAGCTGGGTGCCTCAGCCTCCACCCGCACGCACGCAGTCATCGACGTCTTGCCGCGCTTGATGACCGCCGCGTGACAGGTGATGAGGTCACCAACGTGCACCGGCTCGTGGAAGACGATCTTGTCCATCGCGACGGTGACGACCTTGCTGGCGCCCGAGCTCTGCGCCGCAATGGCGCCTGCCTGGTCGATCAGACTCAAGATCAACCCACCGAAGATGGTGCCGTGCGCGTTGGTGTCGGCCGGCATCGCCATCCGACGGATCGCGACGAGCCAGGAAGCCTCGCTGAGGGAATCGGACACGGGCGGACCGTATCAGGCCCGACCGACCGCATCGAGGATCGTCGCGCGGATGGTGTTCGCGTCGGCGTAGTCGGGGCAATACCGAAGCGCGGGGTCCCGGGCCTTCAACGCTGCGAATCGACGCTCCTCCGAGGAGAAGTCGTAGCTGAGGATCACCGGGCCCGCGAACCCCGAGTCTCGCACGGCGCGAAGCACGAACAACCCCTGGTTGTCCTGCTGGAACCGACGCGCCCGCGCGACGTCGCCGTTGAACCGCGCCGTGAGCTGAACCATGTCCCCAAGCAGGTCTTCCTCCGGGATTCGGTCGAAACGCATGTCGAGGTAAACGAGGTCGGGCGCCCGCTGCCCGATGAGGGCACACGCTGCAGCACCGCTTTTGGCCTGCCGGTACTGCATGCCCTCGGCGACGAACGTGGTCAGGTTGGTGATGTACTCGTCGCCGTCCTCGACGAGCTC
>CAYSPB010000349.1:0-8458 GCA_964432695.1 uncultured Nannocystaceae bacterium | reverse complement strand
GTCCATCTAACGGAAGGGCGGGAACGACATGTCCGATTCCGACAAGAAGCAGAAGTTCTTCGAGCTGGTGCCCTCGGGTACGAGCATCGCCTTCGTCAAGAACCGCTGGCGCTACATCAGCTTTTCGCTCATCGCCATCGCCATCGCCATCGGCGCGATGGTCTACAACCAGGTCTCCAAGGGCTCGATTCTCAACTTCGGGATCGACTTCGCGGGTGGCTCGCAGGTCCGCCTCAAGCTCGATGCCGACAAGGACCCCGGCGTCGATGCCACCCGGAGCGCGCTCGATGAGGGCGGGTACGAGGGGGCATCGGTCGTCACCGTGCCGGACTCCGAGCACGAGGTGCTGGTCCGGGTCAAAGAGACGCTTTCGATCGACGACGCCCAAATCGAGGCGTGCAAGACCGCGGTTGCGTCGGTCCAGAAGGTCGACGGGCAGGGCACCACGGCCCAGCTGAGCTTCAACCACCCGAAGGGGGGCTCGAAGCTGTTCTTCGGTTTCGACGCGGAGCCGAACTACAAGGACCTCGAAACCAAGATCAACGCCGCAGGCTGCTTGGGAACCGCCGACAAAGGCTTTGGCGCCAAGGAGGGGGAGTACCCCGCCGAGTTCGCGCTCATCGGGGTCGGGGCCAAGATCAAAACCGATTTCGACAACACGTTCGGTGAGAACACCGTTGTCGAAATCGTTCGCTCTGAGACGGTGGGCGCCAAGGTCGGCGGTCAGCTGAAGGAAGATGGCGCCAAGTCGATGCTCTACGCGATCGGCTTCATCTTCCTGTTCGTCATGATCCGCTTCGACCTCCGGTTTGCGCCGGGTGGCATCGTGGCGCTCACGCACGACGCGATCTTGGTGATTGGTGCGTTCGCGCTGACGGGCAAGGAGTTCAACCTCCAGACCATCGCCGCGATTCTCACCATCATCGGCTACTCGATCAACGACACCATCGTCGTGTTCGACCGCGTTCGGGAGCGGGTTGCCCTGCACCGTGACGAGCCGATCGACAAGGTCACCAACGACGCGCTCAACGACACCCTTTCGCGCACGATCCTGACCTCGGGCACCACGCTGCTCGTCGTCTTGGCGACCTACATCATGGGTGCTGGGCCCATCAAAGACTTCGCGTTCGCGCTGATCATCGGCGTGCTCGTGGGCACCTTCTCGTCGCTGTACATCGCGACGCCGGTGTTCCTGTGGGTCAACAAGCGCTTCTACGGCGGTCGCGGTCACCTTCAGTGGGTCGACGAGAAGAACGAGGGCGAGGGCACTGGCACGCTGCTCGACGGCAAGCCCGACTCGCCCGGAGCGATCGATGCTGACGCCACCGAAGCGCCTGGCGCCGGTGACGGTGAGGGTGGCTCCGAAGGTCCGACCAAGAAGAAGGCGTCGCGTCGTCGACGTCGTCGCCGTCCGCAGTCCTCGTGAGCGAGGCCGGACCGGAAACTTCGACGGCGGTCGAGACTGGCAGCACGCCGGACTCACCGCCGTCGGTGCGTTCGCTCGACGACGACGGGCGAAGCCTCGATGAGGTCACGGCGCTCGCCCAGCGTATCGGTCGGCATCCGCTGTCGGTACGCCTGCTGCTTTCGCGCGGCGTGGAGCCGGGACGGGCCATGGACGTCGCGTTTGCACCGCGGCTGAACCGTCTGCGTCCACCGCACGAGATGGCGGGGTTCGCCGACGCGCTCGAGCTGCTCGTGCACGCCCGCAACGAGGGGCTGCGCGTGGGCGTGTTCGGCGACTACGCCGTCGATGGCGTCACGACGACGACGATCTTGACCACGTACCTCGAGGCGCTCGGACTCGAGGTGGTGGCCAAGGTGGCCCACCGTGACCGTGGCTACGGCATCGGGGTCGACGAGGCGGCCGCGCTGGTCGAGTCCGGCGCACAGATGATCGTCACGGGCGACCTGGGGACCTCCGACGTGGAGGCGCTGCAGTGGCTGCGCGACCACGGCATCAAGACCATCGTCATCGATCATCACCAGGTGCCCGAAGTTGCGCCGCCAGCCGACGCGTTCATCAACCCGCACCAAGCCGGCTGTGGCTTTCCGTTCAAGGGGTTGTGTTCGGCGGGCGTCGCGTTCTACCTGTGCGCGGGCCTGCGAACGCGCCTGGCCAAGGCCGGGGTCGGGGACCTGCCCGATCCGCGCGGGCTGCTCGACCTCGTGTCGTTGGCAACGGTCTGCGACATGATGCCGCTCGAAGCTGAGAATCGCGTGCTCGTGGCGGCGGGGCTTCGGCATCTCGGCCAACGCGGGCGTCCCGGGCTGGCGGCGCTGCTACGCAAGTCGGGCGTCGACGGTGCCGAGGTGCTGGACGAGGGGCACCTGGGATTCAAGCTCGGGCCGCGGATCAACGCTCCGGGCCGGCTGGGGACCGCCGACCCTTCGCTGTCGCTGCTGCGTGCCCGGACGGACGCGGAGGCCGAGCCACTCGCCGACCGCGTCGAAATGCTCAACGCGCAGCGCAAGCGGCAGACCGAGCGCATTGCGGCCGAAGCCTCGGCTGCGTTGCTGGCCGATCCCAAGCTCGACGCGCGCGCCGGCTTGATGGTTGCCGATGCGGGGTGGATGCCCGGCGTCGTCGGCATTGCGGCCAACGGTCTCGTCGAGCAGTTCGGTCGACCCGTGGCGATTCTGGGCATCGACGATTCCGCTGGTCTCGCGCGGGGGTCGGTGCGCAGCTGCGACGGCGTCGATGTACGTGCTGCGCTCGCCCAGTGCGCGGACCGTCTCGTGCGGTTCGGGGGACACAGGGAGGCTGCGGGCCTGACGGTCACCGTGGAGCAGCTGCCCGGCCTCGTCGACGCGTTCGACGCCGCGATCGCCGAGCAGCGCGCCTCGGTCCCCGCGCGCGTCGACGAGGAAGTCGTCGACTGCGAGCTCCGCCTCGCTGCGCTGACCACGGACCTTTGCGACGCGATTCGGGCGGCGGGGCCGTTCGGCGTGGGGTTTGCTCGGCCCCGATTCATCGCTCGGGGCTGTCTGGTGCAACGCACCCGGGTCCTCAAGGAGCGCCACCTGGCGATGACCCTGGGGCAGTCCGACGGCAAGGCGGACGCCATCGCCTTTGGCATGGCGTCACAGGAGCCTGCACGCGGGAGCAGCATCGATGTGGTGTTCGTTCCGCAGCTCGACCACTTCCGTGGCGAGGCCCGCGTGAAGATGCATGTCGAGCGATTCTGGCCCTCCGTTTTGACGGCCGAAAACTAGCAATGCTAAACCAGAGGCATGCGTAGGCTTTCGGTCGCCGCCTTGGCCCTCGGCTCTTTCGTCCTGGGCTGCGGACTCCGCAGCGATCCGCTGTTTCTCGCCGACACGGATGCCGGCTTCGGCGTCGACAGCAGCAGCGGCAGCGGAGGCTCGGGCGGTTCGACGGCCGAGGACGACGGCGGGAACTTTCCGGACCCCGAAGAAGGTCGACTCGGTTCGTGCACGAACCCGATTGAGCTTCCCACGACGAACGCCTCGGCCTCGGGCGAACTTCGCGGTCCGGGGCTGTACAGCGGCGAGTGCGGGGATGCATTCGGGCTCGAAGACGTCTACGTTTTCACGCCGACCGCCGCCACGGACGTGACCTTGGTTTTCGATGCCGCGCAAACCGACTTCAGCCCCAACGTCCGGGTGCACGAAAACGGATGTGGCGCCGAGGAAGGGCTCGCCCGCGCGTGCACCGACGACTGGTTCGATGGTGATGCTGCCGATCGGCGGCACTTCCTCGCGTTTGGCAACCGCACCTACTACATCACGATCGACTCGTCGGAGTCCGGGGGCAACTACGCCTTCGACCTCGAGCTGGAGCCGGTCGCGACCGAAGAGTGCGGCATCCACCCGGAAACCATCTTCCAGGTTCCTGGCGGTTCGTTCCGCTGGGAGAACGACTTCGGCGGCGGGCAGGGCAACGCGGATTCGCAGTGCGGCGGCATCGGTACGGAGAACTTCTTCCGGCTCGAGATGCCGACGCCGGGCCTCGTGACCGCGCAGGTCCAAGGCACCGGCGGCTATCGCCCGTTGATCAGCTTTCGCCGCGACTGCAGCGCGCTGACCGAGCAGGAGTGCATCAGCGACCAGCTTCAGGGGACGCCAGGCTTCGCCTTGCTCGAGGTCTTCCTCGAAGCGGGCACCTACTACCTGTCGATCGACAGCCTCAGCCTCGAGCCCGGCGGCTACAGCCTCGACGTCAACTTCAACTGACGCGTCGGCGGCCAACGGCCACCGCGCCCGCGAAGGCACCGCGTTGCGGCTCGTCTGTCCGCATCGCGTGAAGGTCCGGCGCGCGTCGAACCCGCGGTCGCACGCTTGCCACCGCTGCTCGTGGACGGCACGCGACGCGTAGAGTTCCCGCGACGACCGACTGCGCGCATTCGAAACGACGACCGTCTCGGCGGGCACTCCCGAAGCGGAATGTGGCGCATCGGAACCACGAATGCGAGGGCACCCGACGGTTGCCCTCGGAAGGGGCGCGCCAGCGACGGGAGCCGAGAGGTTCCCTCCAAAGGCTAAAGCCTGCCGTTGCGGACCACGCAGGTCGGCTCGCAGTCGGGCCCGTTCGGCTGCACCGTCTCGACCGCCTGTAGCGTCACTTCGTTCCGCTCCACGAGGACGTCACCGGCCTCGTCGACGATCGTGACGAACACCGACGAGCGGGCGGCGAAGACCGATCCGATGAGTTCGAAGCCCGCCGCGTCGCACGATACGCCTTCGGGGTTTTCGGGGGCGCGCGTCTGGTCGTTGCAGATGTACGTCTCCGAATCGGACCCGTTGCTCAGCGTCAGCTCATACGGACCCGCCACCAGCCCAGCGGGCAGGGTGACGACGGCCTCATTCTCGCAGCCGACCTCGGTACAGGCGGCTGAGTCGTCACAACTGACGAGGAGCAGCGAGACAGACGCGGCGGCGAGGAGACGGAGCATCGGCCGAGGGTAACAGAGCGGGTGGTGGGGCTCGCCCTGGGGCGGGACGGCCCGCGTGAGCCGGCGTATGCTGCACCCGACGGTGCTGCGTCCCTTCCTCAAAGTCGTCCGTCCGAACGACTGGACCGGCAAGCTCGCCGAGCTGACGATCGCTGTCACGTTCGGGCTGGCGCTGTTTCCGATCCTGCTGGTCCGGCTGCCGCCGCGCTGGGTCGAGGCCGCGTATGGGCAGGGCTGGGCGATCCGCGTCGCGATGCTGCTCGCAGGCGTCTGGCTGCTCGCGTGGATGCGGGCATGGCTGCTTGCCCGGCTGCCGCTGGCGCCGTACTTGGTCTGGAACACGCTGGTATTCCCCGATCGCGGCGACCGACGACGCGTCAAGGTGGCCGATGTCGCCGAGCTGTACGTCGAGCTGCGACCGCCTGGCTTGACCCAGGTCTTCATGGTCGCGCTCAAGGACGGCACGCATCACGAGCTGTGTCCCGTCGACTGGCCGGGTGCGGGGCGGATGTTTCACGCGCTGTCGCGGCGGCTGTCGCGACGGCAGCGGGCCGTGGCCCGCGAAGAAGCGCGCCACTGAGTTCGTGGGCTGAGTCGGCAATCCGCGGAAGCAACGTCGCCGCGTCCGAGCTCCGGCGTCGCTCCTCGCCTACATCGCGGCGCTTCCTCGTCGTGTGTCACTCCGGGGTCGGCGAACAGTGTTCAGTGGTTCACAGACGACGGATTCGAGCCGCGCGTGCGGCGATGCAGCCAGCGCCCGATCATCACGCCCAGCGCGGCCAGGCCGGCAGCGGGGGCGAAGTGACCGAAGACGAGGTGGTCGATCTCGCTGATCGGGCATGCGCACGTTCCCGACGTCAGGGACGCGAGTGCCAATCCGGCGGCAACCCACACAGTGGAGCTCCGGGCGCGGCGTTGCCCGAACGCGCCGCTAACCGCCCCGACACCCACCAGAACGGCGCCGACCGTCAGCGTCATCGCGGCGCAGGGGCCCGATGCGTGACCGCCTGCAGGCTGAATCGGCCACCCGAGGGCTGCGGCTGCGGGCAGGGCCACCCCGACCACCGCCAGGAGAATGCGAACCCGGCGCGAAGGAAACCATAGGCCGACGCCCACCGCGGGGAAGAGGAGCTGGCAGACGATCCAGGCACCCACGAAGCAGGCCTGTCGCCATAGCGGCATCGCGCCGAAGTCGCTGCGGACGCCGTGCAGTCCCAGCAGTCCACCGACCACCAGCGCAACGATGATGAGCGCGGGTACGAAGTGGCGGCGCTTTCGACTCTGCGCAGCCGAAAGGTCCGCGCCAATCGCCTCGAAGATGTCCGGTGGCCCGCTCATTCGGTCTCCGTACTGGCGTCGTCGTACCCGAGCAGTGGACGCTTCTTGGGCTGCAGCAGTCGCGCGAGCGCCTTGTAGGCCCGATGCGCACGCACGCGAATTGCCCCTTCGCGCACTTCGAGACGTGCGGCGATGTCGGCCATGGACATCCCGCGAAGCTTGTGGAGCTCGACGACCTCGCGCTGCTTGGGCGGCAGACGTTCGATCGCCGCGCGAACCTCATCGATGATCGCCTGCTCGGCTTCGACCTTTTCGCCGTGCTCCTGCGCATTGGGGCTCTGGTCGGGTAGCTCGCCGACGATGTCCGGTCCGTCCTCGTTCGAAGACGTCGCGCGGCGCTTGTCCTTGCGGTGGCGGTCGCGCAGGAAGTCCATCGCCACGTTGCGGGCGATCGCGAAGTACCAAGCCTGCACCGCTCCGTCGGGATCGCCGCCGGGCACCCGGAAGCGGTCACGCGCGAGGTGGGCCTTGAGTAGCGTGAGTTGGAGAAGGTCGTCACAGGCCGCCTCCTCCCGAACGAGCTTGATCAGGAAGCCCCGCAGGCGGCTCTCGAGCGCGAGGTGGAGGCGCTCGAAGGCGCGCCGGTCTCCATCGACGTAGCGCTCCATCAGCTCATGGAGGCCCGGTTGTGCGCGCTGGCGTCCCACGGACCGGTGGAGCATGCCAGAAACCGAACGGAGGGGGCACGCGGGCGCTCGCCCAGGCCGCACGGGGAGATCCCTCGTCCTTTATGGGTCTCGAGTCGCGAATCCTCCGGCACCACCGGTTTCGCTGGCTTGCAGGCCTTCGATCGCTGTGTTATCTGCTCGCTCCGCAGCATCTCAAAAGGCCATGCCGTTTGAGAGTGGGCACCCTCGGGTCCCGCTCTTTTTTTTCGCCGCAGGCCTCGACCTCCTCATGACGCCACCCACCGACCACGACGCGCCGCAAGCCCCCGGAGCTTCAGAAGCGCCTTCTCCGCAGCCTGCCGGCGCGGGGGCGGTTCGTGTCGTGCGCCCGGACGAACTCGTCGAAGAGGCCGTCGGACCCGTCGTGGAGGCCATGGGCTACGAGCTGCTGCTTGCGGAGTTCACCGGCAATGGCAAGCATCGCCGGCTGGTCATGTTTCTGGATCGGGCCGAGGGCGGCATTTCGCTCGACGACTGCTCGAAAATGTCCCCGGTCATCTCCAGCACGTTGGACGCCGCCGAAGCCGACCCCAGCGCACACGCGCTCGCGCGGGTCCTCAAGGCGCCCTACATCCTCGAAGTTTCCTCGCCGGGCCTCGATCGGCCTCTCGCCAGGTTGTCTCACTTTCGCCGCCACGTGGGCGGCCTCGCCAAAGTCACCACGTTCTCTCCGCTGGACGCCGGATCCAAGCAAAAGAACTTCAACGGACGCATCGAAGGCGTCCTGCCTTCACCCAGTGCCCCCGACGACGACCGCGCCGGCACGGTCACGCTCGTCGACCCCGACGGCGGGGCGCACTACAGCATCGAACTCGACCAGATTCGCCGCGCGAACCTGGTCTACGAAGCCTGAGCGGCCGCAATCAGCTCGCCAACGACTCTACGGTCACGCTCGGAAAGGTCTCGTTAGCCATGGAAGACGCAGTCAACCTCAGCACGGTCATCGACCAAGTCTGTCGCGAAAAGAACATCTCGCGCGCCGTTCTCACCGAGACGGTGGAGCAGGCGGTGCTCGCCGCCGCCAAGAAGGTGTTCGAAGAGCGCGAAATCGAAGCCAGCTTCGATGAGGAGACCGGCATGGTGAACCTGTTCCAGGTTCTGTACGTCGTCGATGAGATCAAGCAGCCGATGCGCGAGCTGACCCTCGAGCAGGCCCAGCGCTCGGGGCTCGAGGCCGAAGAGGGCGACGAACTGCTCTTCCAGATCTTCTACATGCCGTCCGACAAGAAGCGGGCGGAACAGCAGGCCAAGGACTACCCCGAGATCGAGGCCCTGCGCGTCGGCGTGGGCGGCTTCGGTCGCATTGCGGCGCAGACCGCCAAGCAGGTCATCATCCAGCGCGTCCGCGAAGCCGAGCGCGAGAACCTGTACGACGCTTACAAAGACAAAAAAGGCGAGCTGATGACCGGCATCGTTCGCCGGTTCGAGCGGGGCTCGATCATCGTCGAGGTCGACAACGGCAAAGCCGAGGCGATCCTCCCGGTGCGCGAGCAGGTACCGCGCGAGTCGCTGCGACCTGGGGACAGGATCGTCGCG